>NZ_VKDB01000002.1 GCF_007280555.1 Deinococcus detaillensis
AAGTCCACCGTGGAAACCGCCCGTCTGCGGGGTCAGGATCCCGTCGACGTCTTGATGTCCTTGCGCTGCTGACCTTCTACAAGCCGCTAATCAGATACTGTAATAGCTTTGTCAGATCAGGTGAGCTAATTTTGGAGCACGAAAAAACCAGCGCCTAGAGGGACGCTGGAGGAGTAAACTGTAGGTTGTGAGGCATTTTCTTAGTTCCCGAAGTCTTTGATGGCTTTGTTCATATTATCCTCTTGATAAATCTCTAGCAAACTTGTTTGGCTTTGAAAATGTGTGGCAGGGTGTAGGTCGTTATTTAGTTTCCGAAGTCTTTAATAGCTTTGCTCATGATTCCCTCCTGACAGTTCTGTAATCGACTCGATTGAAAGATAAATGGTAGGGTGTAATCCGTTACTTAGTTTCCGAAGTCTTTGATAGCTTTGCTCATGATTCCCCCTCTGTAATTTGTTCTGGACAAACGCGAGATTTTTTCTTTCCCTCAAGGAACTAATCTTTTACGGTAACCGAAAAACTCTTAACGTTTTCTTACCGCTCATACAGCTATAGTATTGATAATTTTATGACTACCGAAGCGAGAACCATTAACGAAGCGTTGGCTGCTTTTGAACATGGTCAATACAAAACCGTCATCACGCTTCTGACAGACCAAACCGACCTCAGCCCAGAGGGCTTGCGCGTACTCGGAAATGCCTATGTGTTTAGCGGTCACTTTGAGCAGGCTGAAGAACCGCTCGAAAGAAGTAGCCGAGCAGGCGACGAAGAAGGCATGGTCGAGTACGGCAATTTCCTCCGCTTGACGGGTCGATTGGCTGAAGCAAGCAGCCATTTTATGGAAATCACCCCGAAGTTGTCGGGCGAATTGTTTTTACGTGCCCAGCGTTGGTGGGGAACAGTTGATTTCCTTGCGGGCCGTACTGAAATGGGTTTACAGCGCTGTGAGATAG
Organism: Deinococcus detaillensis; assembly: GCF_007280555.1. Classification (NCBI taxonomy): domain Bacteria; kingdom Thermotogati; phylum Deinococcota; class Deinococci; order Deinococcales; family Deinococcaceae; genus Deinococcus; species Deinococcus detaillensis. The sequence goes on from NZ_VKDB01000002.1 coordinate 954, forward strand.
CATGGCACGGTTACATGGCGTTAGGAGATGATGAACTCATTGGCCGCGTCACCCAGACTATTGCCCAAATGCACCTTACGGCTGGTGATCTCAATAGAGCCGGACAACTCTACCAGGAAGCCATACGCCGCTTGCCACTGACAGATCAACCCATTTTCCGAATTTCGGCTTTAGGAGGCTTGGCAGAAGTTCAGATATCACTGGGAGAAGTCAAAGAGGCCCGAAAGACTTTAGACGCGACACAAGAAGCGCTTCAATTTACAGACTCACTCAAATCCCACGTCCATATTCTTTCTGTCGAGGCCGAATATTACCGTCTATTTGGAGATCAAGAAAAATACACCAAGATTCTTCATGAACTTCAAAGTGTAGTAGAAGACTTACAAGACTTCGAGTCTTCTACGTGGACAGCCGCCAGCCTCGCTGACCTCTACAGCTTGCGGGGCGATCACAGTTTGGCAATGGAAACGCTCTACGAACTCGCACCCGAGGGCCATCATCCACTGGTCATTGCCACGCGGGGCATGTTGCTGCGCCGCCGCCGCCTTTACGGAGCGGCCATTGAAGCCCTTCAGGAAGCGCTCGATTCGCCGCGTCTGGAATCCCGCGCTCAACTGCGCTCGCTGCTGCATCTGGCCGATGCTCAAGCCAAAAATGGCGACACCGAGGGAGCAGGCACGTCGCTCAAGTTGGCGATGGAAGGCTTGCTGGCGGCCCGCGACCTTATTCTTTACTCGCCAGATATCGCCGAACTCTCAGATCTGGCGCAACACGCCCTGCTTGAGCCGGATTTGTCGCCGTACATGGAAGTCTTGCTCGGTAAGCTCGCAGCGCTGATGGGCCGCAACAGCGTACCAGACAACACCGCGCTGCATCTGCGGATTCAAACATTGGGCCGCGCCGCCGTATTCAAAGACGGTGAGGAAATCAAATTGAGCTTGCAGGGCAGTGTCCTCACCTTGGTGTATTTAGCGCTCAATCCCAGCTCGACGCGAAAAGAGCTTGAGGCCACGCTCTACCCAGATCGTGAAGGCAAAACGGCGGGCGATTATTTTCGGGCGGTGTTCCGAGAACTGCGTGTCAAACTCGGTCAGGAGGTGCTGTGGATGGACGGCAGCCCCAAATCGCCGCACTACCGCTTGGGGCCGGGCGTCCACGTTGACCTCGACACCGAACACCTGCGCGAAGCCCTCAGAAACGGCGACACGGCGCGGGCGCTCTCGCTTTACCGGGGGCCATTTTTGCCAGATTCCAAGATGGAAAGTGACTGGGTGGACGACACCCGCGAGGAGTTGCGCCGCAGCCTTTCGGCTGAGCTGCGCTCCAAACTTCAAAAAGCGCGTGATGATGGAGATTTGCGCCGCGCCCTGCTGCTGGCCAATCAATCGCTCAAACTAGACCCCGGCGACCTCGATATGCTCGAAATCCGGGTGGCGGTGGCCCATTTGGTGGCTTCACCACAAGACTTGGCCCGCTACGTTGTCGAGTTGCAGCGGCAAATGAGCTAAAACCTGCTCCAACTCAGCTGCTGCCGAATGTAAATCAAGGAGTCCACATCCGGCAGCAAGTGAGTTGACTTTGGCTTCTCCACTCACTTGAGGAATGGCTAAGAACCCTGACCTGTGATTGTCGAATACTTAACAAATCGATTTGGAGTTTGCTCGTTTACGGCTACGCTTCACTCAGCACTCAGCGCCCGTTCATGTAGCGCAGTCTATCAGTTTTCGAACGTTCAGGAATGGGGGAAATGAAGCGCATTTCACTCATACTGGAAAGCGGCGACTCGCCAGCGCCTTGCTATGATGCCAACCATGACTTCCACCCTAAACGCCCGATCCTGGTTCAAAGACGCGGTGGTGTACCAAATTTACCCGCGCAGCTTTCAAGACTCTGACGGCGACGGTATAGGCGATTTGCGCGGCATTCTTTCGCGCTTGGATTACTTGGCGCGGCTGGGTGTAGACGTCATCTGGCTCTCCCCTATTTTCGCCTCGCCCAACGACGACAACGGTTACGACATCTCGGATTACCGCGCCGTCATGGCCGAGTTTGGGACGATGGCGGATTTTGACGAACTGCTCGCCGCAGCGCACCAGCGCGGCCTCAAGATCATGCTGGATCTGGTGGTCAACCACTCCAGCGACGAGCATCCGTGGTTCGTGGAAGCCCGCGACCACCCCGACTCGGAAAAGCGCGATTACTACATCTGGAAACCACCCGTGAACGGTGACATGCCGACCCACTGGCAGGCCTTTTTCGGCGGCCCAGTCTGGCAACTCGATGAAGCGTCGGGCGAGTATTACCTGCACCTGTTCAGCGTCAAGCAGCCGGATCTCAATTGGGAAAATCCCAAACTCCGCGCCGAGGTCTACGACCTGATGCGCTTTTGGCTTGATAAAGGCATTGACGGCTTCCGAATGGACGTGATCAACCTCATTTCCAAAGACCAAGCTTACCCAGACGGTGAGCCGATTGCGGGCACAGCGCTGACCTCTGGCTACCCATATTTTATGAATGGCCCCCGCGTGCATGAATTCTTGCAGGAAATGAACCGCGAAGTGCTGAGCCGCTACGATTTGATGACGGTGGGCGAAACGCCGGGGGCCAGCGTGGACGACGCCGTGCGCTACTCCGATCCTCAGCGGGGCGAACTCGATATGGTATTTCAGTTTGAACACGTGGGGCTGGGCAGCGGCGAGCGCGGCAAGTGGAGCAACCTACCTTGGACACTGCCGGAACTGAAAAGCATTCTCAGCCGCTGGCAAACTGGTCTGCACAATCGCGGTTGGAACAGCTTGTATTGGGACAACCACGACCAGCCCCGCGCCGTTTCTCGCTTCGGCAATGACTCCTCCGACTTCCGGGTGCCCAGCGCCAAGATGCTGGCGACCTTGCTCCACTTTATGCAGGGCACGCCGTACATTTATCAGGGCGAGGAGTTCGGGATGACCAACGTCAGTTTTGAGAGGATCGATCAGTACGACGACCTCGAGACACTGGGAGCCGAGCGTGAGCTGCGTGAACTCCACGGCTGGAGCGAAGAGCGCATCATGGCCAGCATTCACGCCATGAGCCGCGACAACGCCCGCACGCCGGTTCAGTGGGACGCTTCACCCAACGCCGGATTTACCAGCGGCAAGCCTTGGCTGGAAATTAACCCGAATTATCCCAACATCAACGCGGAAGCCGCCGAGGCCGACCCGGATTCGGTCTGGCACCACTACAAGCACATTATTGCCCTGAGAAAATCGCTGGACGTGGTGCGGGACGGCACGTACGAGTTGCTGGACGCCGAGCATCCCAGTGTTTACGCTTATATCCGCGACGACGGCCACACCAAGCTACTGATCATGGCCCACTTTTCGGCCAAGGCGGGCCAATACCGCATTCCCGCCGAGTTCGTGGGCGGCGAAGTCTTGAGCAACAACTATCCAAGCTTGCAACTGGCCGAAAAATTGAACTTGGAGCCGTATCAGGCTGTGGTAATTCGGGCGAAATAAGGTGCGACAAAACTGGGGTGACCGCAAATAAGAGCAACCACCCCAGTTTTGTACAACAGCTTAAACCGGCTGCGGCTCCAGCGTCACCACTTCCAAGAGGTGCCACAAGGCCAGCGGCGCGGCGGCGTCCCAGCCCTGCGGGTGGCAGGCGGCAGGATACGGCACCGGCACGTCGGCCTGTCCTTCACGCTTGAACCCGGCCAGCAGCTCGCTGAGGCGCTTGTCGCCGGCGGCGCGGGCCACGTCAAACAGAGCGCGGGCGACTTGCTGGGCCTCGCGGCTCAGGCCGTAGCGGGCCATCCCCAGCGCGGCGGCAGCGGTGTCGTGCGGCCAGACGCTGCCGTTGTGGTACGACACCGGGTTGTAGCGAATTTCACCTTCGCCCAGCGTACGAATGCCCCAGCCGCTCCAAAGCTGCTCGCCCAGCGCGGTGGCCGCCACTTTGGACGCGAACTCGGGCGGAATGATGCCCGTCCAAAGGGTGTGGGCCGGATTGCTGACCAAGACCTTCATCGGCTGCTTGTCACCGTTGAGGCCGTGAACGTAATACTGGCGCTCCGGCCACCAGAAGGCGGTATGGAAGCGCTGGCGCAGCTCCGAGGCCCGCTGTTCCCACTCGCCAGCCAAGCCCGCTTCACCGAGCTGGCGGTACAAGCTGGCGGCGGCCAGATAAGCGGCGTAAGCGTAGCCCTGCACCTCCACCACCGCGATGTGGCCGCTGGCATCAATTCCTCCCTCCGTAAAGGTGCTGTCGCCGCTGTCTTTCCACACGGCGTTGGTGATCCCGCCGCTCGGGTCAGGAGTGTACTCGATGAAACCGTCTTGATCGGGGTCGCCGTCGGTCAGGCACCAGTTGAGTGCTGCTTCCCAGTGCGGGCGCAGCTCAGCAGCCAACTCGGGGTGCTGGCCGCTGAGTTCGCCCACCAACCAGACAAACAGCGGCGTGGCGTCGGCGGTGGCGTAGTAAGGGCGGTGCGGAGTACGGCCCAGGCGGGTCAGCTCCCCGACGCGCTCCTCGTGGAGAATCTTGCCGGGTTCTTCCAAAGTCGCTCTGTCGTATTTGGTGCCCTGCTTGGCGGCCAGATACCGCGCCACCGAGAGCGCCATTTCCGGTAAGGCGTCTTTGACCATCAGGGCGATGATGAGGCTGTCGCGGCCAAAGGGAGCCACGAACCAGGGCAGGCCCGCCGCCGGAAACGGCCCCTGCGGGGTATGAAACGACAAGCTGCGGAGGTCTTCCACGCTCTGGGCCACCACCTGCTGATCGAGCGGGTCACTGAGCGGCGCGGAGCTGAGGCGGACGTGAAGAGCGTCGTACTCGCTGGCCAGCGCGGCGGCGTCGCCGGAGGTCGGTGTTTCGTCTCCTTCCAGCAAAAAGGTGCTGACTTTGATGTGGGTTTCGGCCTCATTCAGCGTCCAAATCAGCTTCTCGCCGTCCCACTCGGCAGCGGGCGAGACTTGCACCAGGGCGCGGCACAGCAGGCCATCAAGAGCCAGATAGCGGAACTCCACACCGCCGTCTACCGCTTCGGCGCTGACTTGACGGTGTTCGATGCCCTGCGGCCAGCCACGCACCTCGAACATGTCCGCGAAGTCGGCGGCCAAGCTCAGGCTCAGCGTCTGCGGCCCGCCGCCGATATAGCGGGTGACACTCAGCACGTCGCGCACTTCGCTGCCCAGCACCGTCAAGTCGCGGGCAATCCCGACTTTCATGGTGTAACCCACGTTGGCGTTGGCGCTGTGTTCGCGCAGCCAAAATGGATAGCGTTCGTGCTGCATCAGGGCCTGGGGAGTTTCATGATTAAGTTGCCACTGATAGCGGCTCAGAAAGCGAGTATCCCGGCGGTAAAGGCCGCTTTCACCTTCAGCGATGGCGTACTGAGCGTCACCTACAAAATACAAATCATTTTCTTTGAGAACAGTGCGGGTATTCAGCATGAGCATCCTTGTAAGGAGGGGAAAATAAAGGAGAGTTGGAAGGCCAGCTTATAAGCGGCGAGAAGAGAAAGCAGACAAAGGGGGCGCAGGCTTTTGTCGTTGTCCTCCGCCCCAAAGCTGTACTAGACGGAGGCGGCTTAGCCTTTCACGGCGCTGTCAGATCCAGTGTCCACAAAATAGCGCTGGAAAATCACGAAGACGATAATCACTGGAATGGCGCTCAGCACCGCGCCGGCCAGAATCAGGCCGTAATCGCCCTGCCCACCGTAAGCCGAACGGAAGTTCGACAAACCGACTGTCAGCACGAAGTTGACCTGATTCCTGAGCAGCACCAGCGGCCAGAAAAAGTCGTTCCACGCGCCCTGAAACTGAGTGATACAAAGCGCGATCAGCGCCGGGCCAGCTTGCGGCAACATCACTTTCCAAAAGGTGGTGAACGGCCCAGCGCCGTCGATGCTGGCCGATTCTTCCAGCTCTTTGGGCATTCCCTCAAAAAACTGCTTCATCAAGAAAACGCCGCCAGCCGCCACCAAGCCGTTAAGCCACAGCCCCCACAAGTTGAGCAGCCCCAGTTGCTTGAGCAGCACATAATTGCTGACCAAATTGACCTGACTCGGCACCATCTGCACAAACAGCACGCCCAGCAAAAAGATCAGGTTTTTGCCGGGAAAGTCGAGGCGGGCCAGTGCGTAACCGGCCAGCGAGCAAAAGACGATGGCCGACACCACCCGCAAAAAAGCGTACAAGAAGGTGTTGAGCACCCAGCGCATAAACAAGCTGATGCCGCTACGCGGATCGGTGGTTTCATTGAAGGCGCGGCGGTAGTTATTAAAGGTGTAGCCGAGCACGCCGGGCGTGACGTTGCGGTAAGCGAAGCTGCGGTCAAAATTTTGCTTGTCGCTGGGCGGCAAGGTGCTGGCCACGATGCTCTGGCCGCGCTCCACGTCCACTTCGAGGGGGGTGCGTTCGAAGACCGGGCCGCGCAGATAATACTTCTCGCCGGACTTGATGAGTTCGACTTGTTGCGTTTCGTTGAGGTCGTACTGCTTGGCCTGCGCCTGCGGCGTGTCGAGCGTCACGTCCACTACCTTGCCGTTAGCCAAAATAGCCGTGAGCTTGTCGGTGGGCACGCCCAGTTTGGCCCGTACAGTCTCGCCGGTTTGCTGGGTCAGCGCCGGATAGTCAATGCTGACTTTGTAAGTGCGCTGGTCGCCCGTTTCGCCCGTTTTTTCGGTCTTGACAGTGCTGTAGTCTTTGGCCTGCGCCTGACGGGCCAACGCCACCAAACTGGTCGGCTGATACGGAAACAGAAAAATAGTCGGCGGAGTCTGCGGCGCGTCTTTGGGAGCAGCCACCGTCACGTCGAAGGTCAGGCTGCGCCCCGGTTTGAGGCCGCCGTTCCAGCCGTCGCCGCCGCCCTGCACGCCAAGGCGGTAGGCCTTGCCGATAAACTCCGGGGTGATTTGCGGAATGATCAATCGCGGCGGGTATTCGTTGGGATTGTCTTTGAGGCTGCTCAGTAAGCCCATTAAAAACGGCCCCAGAAAGAAAAAACTCATCACGATCATGAACAGGTAAAGCCAGCCAGCTTTGGCCCAGCGCCGCCGTGCCAGCCATTCTTCGCTCTTACCCGCCTTGGTCGGCTGCCGCGCAGAGAGCGCGGTCATACGCTGGCCTCGGAAGGAAAGAACTTGCGCTGAATAAAGACCATCACCAGAATAATCATGGCCAGAATGATCGCGCCCGCCGCCGCCATATTGACCGGCGCAGTTCCGGCTTTAAAGGTGTTGATATACACGTAATACGCCAAGGTAATCAAAGTGGATTGCGGCGCAGCGTCACCGATGACCGCCACTTGGTCAAACATCTGCATGGTACCGATGAGGCCCACAGTAATCACATAAAAAGTTACGGGGCGCAGCATCGGTACGGTAACATTCATCAGTTTTTCAAAAGGAGTCGCGCCGTCAATGTCCGCCGCTTCATAAAGAGAGCCGGGAATGTTTTGCAGGCCCGCCAAGAAAAAGAGCATCAAAGTGGGAATAGTCGTGAAGGTGTTTTGAATGATGATAACCAGCAGCGGAATACTGAGAACCTGCACACCGCCGATACTCAGCCACACGTCAGCAAAGTACTGGAAATCGAAAGCAGGCACTTCGCGAACTTGCAGCACGCCGGTAAAACTCAGCACCACAATCGCGCCAATCGCAAGTAAAGCGCTGATAGCCGCCAAAGCCGGATCAAACCAACCGGCTGGTAATTGACGTGAGCGCTCAAACAACACTTGGGCAATTTGGGCGATGACCAAGATTCCTAAAAAAGCCAGAATAAACGGCTGATACATTTGAAACTGGGTGATGACGTAGTTGGCCACCCCGCGCCGCTGAAACAGCCACAGAAAAATCAAAGTAATTACGACAGAACTGGTGATACTGGGCATATACCAAGCCGAGCGGAAAAAGCCCATGCCACGAATCTTATTGTTGAGAGCCACTGCCATCAACAGAGACAAAATGGTTTGCAGGGTGGTCACGGTGATGGCAAAAATCAGAGTGTTGGCCAGCGCCCGCCGAAAGAGAACATCGTTGAGAACGTCCGCGTAAGGCTTTAGGCCGATCAGATGCGGCACGTTGAACAAGTTGAAATCAGTAAACGAGTAGTAAATGGCCCGCCCAAAAGCGTAGACAAAGAAAACCAGAGTAGAGATCAGGAAGGGAGCGAGAAACAGATACGCGGTGGCAGTAGACTGATTCTTCTTAAACATAAAGCCTCTTGAACATCAAACTCTCCCTGTCCGCAACGCGGTCACTTCATATAAGAGAGGGTCGGGGGCACCCTGCTCGGCTCCCGACCCTGCCTCAACTCCGGGTAAGGAATTAGCGGCTTTGGAAGGTGTTCATTTCGCTTTGGGCCTGCTTGAGCGCGTCGGCACTGCTCTTTTGCCCACTCAGCACAGCGGCCAGCGCGGTGTTGATCGGCTTGATCCAGTCGGGGCCCTGAACGCCGAAGTAGTAAGGACGCACCGTGCCGTCGGTTGCGCCGTCAAACACGGCCTTGCTGTTGGCCGCGCCTGCATCGGTCTTTTTGAGGAAAGCGTTACTTTGCAGCGAGGTGCGGCTGGGAATGGCCAGGCCCTGCTCCAGCACGTACTGCTGCACCTGCGGGCTGGTCAGGATATTCAGCACCTTGACGGCGGCGGCTTTGTTCTTGGTGCCGGAATTGATGGCCCAGCCCACGGTATAGACGAAGTTGCCGCGCTTGCCGGTCTTATCGTCTTTGGGAATCAGCGCGGTGCCGTACTTGAGGTTGGGCGCGTTGTCTTTGAGGAAGCCGACAATCCAGTTGCCCTCGATGGCCACCGCCACTTTGCCGGTGCCGAGGCAGCCGCCCGACCAGCTCTGCGAGATCTCGGAAGGCTGCACGCCGACTTTGTTTTTGGCCAGACCCGTGAAGTAGTTAAAGGCCCGCACGAACGCCGGATCGAGCAAGTTGGTTTTGCCTTTGGAGTCAAAGGGTTTCCAGCCCGCCGCGAAGGCGAACTGACCCATCCGGGCATAATCGGGAGCCAAGCAGATGCCGTAGTAATCGTTTCCCAGCGCTTTTTTGACGTTGGTCAGCTTGGTTTGCAGGCTGCTCCAAGTGTCGGTGTTGTCGGGGTAGGCCACTTTGGCTTCATCGAACACAGCTTTGTTGTACTCGACGGCGAGGGTGTTGAAGTCTTTGGCAATGGCGTAAGTTTTGCCGCCCCGCGTGAACGCGGCGTTGAGGCTATTGATGTAGGGGCCAGTCGCCACCACACCGTTGAGCGGCAAAATTTTGCCGGTGGCCACGAAGCCGTCTAACGTTTCGGCAGGCAGATAAAACACGTCGCCCGCATTGCCCGCCGCCAGCAAAGTGGTGAGCTGCTGGTTATAGTCGCCCTGCAGCGGCTCATAGGTCACGTTGATCTTGTCTTTGGCCAGCGCCGGCTTGACAAAACGGTTGATCAAGTCGCCCACGATGGCGGGGTCTTGGCCCGCGTAGCCGTTGATCTTGATGGTGGTTTGAGCGGCAGCTTGGGTGGTGGCCGCCGCCGCGAGAAGCATCAGGCCGAGCATCATTTTGTTACGCATACTCCCTCCTAGGGAACAAAGCACGGAGAAATCAACAGAGAGCGGAGAACTGAGATTCGATTTTAAAACTCAGGAAATTGAGCTTGAACTGGGCGGCGCGGCCACCGTTGCGCCCAGTTTGAGACGCACCGGAATGTGCTGTCCGCGTGCCGGCAGGCCCTCCACCGCTTCACGCATCAGCTCTAGGGCGCACTCAGCGATGCGCTCAATGTCTTGCGACACGGTGGTCAGCTTGATCGGCAGTGCCAATTCCGGCAGGCCGTCAAAGCCCACCACCGACACGTCGCGCGGCACCGTGAGGCCCAAATCTTCGAGGGCGGCCACCGCGCCCACCGCGCTTTCGTCACTCTGGGCAAACAGGCCGGTGAAGCGCACGCCGTTTTCCCACGCCCGCCGCACCGCCCGGTAGCCGCCCAGCAAGGTAAAATCCGCTTCCAAGGTCAGCGTCTGCGCTCCTGCGGCCACAGCCGCCTGCAAAAAGCCGCTCTCACGGTCTTGGGCGACCTGCGAGGGGCCGCCACCGAGGTAGACCAAGGCGCGGTGTCCAGCTTTGGTAAGCTGCTCGGTGGCCAGCCGTGAGCCGCCGATGTCGTCGGGAGCCACCCAAAACGAAGCAGGGTGGTGGCCGATCAGCACCGCCGGAACGCCCAATTCAGCCAGCAGCGTCAGCCGCTCGTCGCCGTCTTGGGAGTTGTTGAGCACCAACGCCGCGTTGGGCAACGAGCGCAGACTGGCCAGATCGTGCTTGAGATTGACCAACTGAACGCCCTGCGGCGCGGTGCGGGCTTCTAGGGCGCGGGTAAACAGCACGTGGTAGGGCGAAAGCAGCGGATCATGGCGGCCAAACGACAGCCCCAAAGTCTGCCCCTTACGCCAAGACAACTGCCGCGCTGCCGGATCGGGGGCGTAGCCGAACTGATCCATCACAGCCTGAACGTGGTGCCTCGTCCTGACCGCCACCGTTTGGTGCCCATTGATGACGCGGCTGACCGTGCCCTTGCTGACGCCAGCGGCGCGGGCAATGTCGTCAATGGTGTAGCGCAGTGTGGTCATCAATTCCTTAAGCAGCGGCGTGAGGGCGGTGAGGGGAAAGGCGGGGCGGGACTGTAACCGGTTACAATAACTAGGCGAAGAATAATTCTCGACACCTGTCAGTTCAGAAATACAGAGGTTTTGTAAGCGGTTACAGTGCCATTGTGGGCTTTTTTGGGCGGATGTCAAGAGGGGATCAAAACGGCTAGATCGCTGTATCAACGAACAGGAGATTTCTGGTTACGTTATTGGCTAGGTCAGGCGCTGCCGAGCGCTTTCAAGCGCCTGCGCCAAAGCGGGCGAAGCTTCAGCAATCTGGGCATCTGCGGCCAGCGCCTGAGCGAGGTTGCGCTCTAAGCTACGCAGCTCAGCGGCTGTTTGAGCGCGGCTGAGGCGCAATTGAAAGACCAAATTAAACGCCAAGCGCACTTCCTGACGCACCTGATCGGCCCACTCGCTTTCAGGTGTCAAGTCTTCAAAAAAGCAGCCATGATACTGCTGAAGGGCCGTTTCCAAATCCGCCGCATTGAGGCTTTGCCGCACGGTGTCCAAGTCGAGGTTTAGCTCGATGCCGCCGCCGAGTTGGTAGCGCGGATGACGCAACGTATCGTCGAGTTGCACGACGCCTTGCCCCAAAACGGCCCGCAGTTCGCGCACGGTGGTGCGAAAAAAAGTGGTGGTTTGGGAGCGGTCAAATTCAGGAAACAGCACCGCTTGCATATCGTTGCGGCTTTGGTGCGGGTGCAAGTAAATATAGATGAGCAGCAGCGTCGCGCCCGCCGAGAGAGTGGCGGGGGCTTGGCCACCTTGGGCGTCGGTTGTAACACCCACACTGATGTGCCCCAGCGCCCGCACTTCGAGGCGCATTGGCTTGGGCCGCAACGCTGGCCCCGTCTGAAAGCGGGCCAAGAGCGCCTGCATCAGCGGCGCGAGCTGCGGCTCGATCAAGGCGTACTCCACCAATTCACCCAGCTCCTCCAGATCGGCGGCGTACCCACGAAAGTCCTGCGTTTGGCCGAGGTGCATCAAGACGCGCCGCAACGTTTCTCTGGCCGCCTCCGCTTGGCCGAGACTGAATTGCAAATCAGCCGCAAACAGTTGGCCGCGCCAAAACAGCCGCTGATCCTGGGGGCCGGTCTCCTGGCAAGCGGCTTGCAAATCGTCCAAAGCCTGAACTTCATACCGCTGGCGGCGCATCAGAAGGCCGCGCACCAACTTGAGCCGGGGAGGCAGACCCCGCCGGGTGCCGAGGTCGTACAAGCACAGCAGCGCTTGATCGGCTCTTCCCTGTAGGCTGAGCAGTTCGGCCCGCTGGGCCACCGTCCACAGCCGCAGTTCGTAGTCTTGAAGCTGATCAGCCAGCGTACCGAGGCCGCGCAAATCGGCTTGCAGCGCCGAGCGCTCACCGCCCAACAGCCGGATTTCCAGTTCAGCCTGCAGCACACTGGCCCGTGCCCACCGCTCAGCGCCACTGGGCAGCGTCAGCGACAGGCGGCGGCCTTCTTCCAAGCTGCGCTGGGCTTCTTCCGACTGACCCAAACGGCTTTGGGTCACGGCCCAGCCGCTCAGACACGCGATTCTGGCGGAGCAGGGCGAGGCGGGCAAAGCCATCAGGGCCTGCTCAAAACGGGCGCTGGCCTGCTCCAGTTCGCCGAGTTGCAAATGCATCTGCGCCAGTGCGACTGCTGCCGCCGCTCGGGCAGGTGACGGCCGGCGGCGACTGGACTTTTGAGTGGCCGGGTCGGTCAACACCGGACTCAGGCTGCGGCACAGGGCCAGCGCCCGCTCCACTTCGCCGCTCAAAAACAGAGCCTCGCTCCAAAAGACTTGGGCGCGGCGCTTGAGTTCGCCGCTGGGCAAGCGCCCGATCACCGCCGCCAAGCGTCCGGTAGCAGGCCTGACTTGCCCGCACCGACTCAGCCAGCGGCCATACTCCACTTCAGCCTCCAAGTCGCCCGACGCCGAGGCGCGGCGCAGCGGGATTTCAGCTTCGAGCGGTTGACCAGCCGCCCAATGCGCCACACCGAGCCAGCGCCAGTACGCGCCGCACCGCCTATGCAGCGGATTGGCACTCAAATCACCGAGCAGCGCCAAGGCCCGCCACGGGTTTTCGGCGGCCAGTGCAGTGGCCACTGCAATCAGATCAGCGGCCAGCGGCGGAGTGGAGTTCACGGATTGAGTCTAGGCCACCTCAGCGCATAGACCACGCCCACTGCTGTTGTGAAATCGAAGCGCTCAACGCCGTGCTGTGTTGGCATCTTGTCGCTGGCTGCCATGCGCGGGGTGCTGGTGGTGGCTTCAGCAGGCAACGACAACCAACCCAGACTGACTTCTCCCGCCGCAAATACGGCCAATTTCCTCCTGAGTAGCAATGATCTGATTTCGGTGGGCAGCATAGACGCGGGTGACGTCAAATCCAGCTTCTCAAATTATGCCTACTCGCTCAAATTGGTGGCTCCCGGTGAGCGCATCTACACTGCTGTTCCCAACAATCAAGTCGGCTACTGGAGCGGTACTTCCTTCGCCGTTCCGATGGTCAGCGGCGCGTTGGCACTGGCCTTGGGACAAGGCGCGGATGCCGACAGCTTGCCAAGTAAGTTGGCAAGCGGAAGCGACGATATCTTGGGTTTCAATAAAAACTACACCCATCAGCTCGGCAGCGAGCGACTGGATTTGGGGAAATTCTTGAAATCGCTCAACTCAGGATTCAAGTGGTTCTAGAAGCCTAGATTTCGCAAAAGTCCCATTTAAAGTCGGAAAATGCTCCTTCAACAGGTATCAAACACAGAATAGAAAAGCCAAGCTTCCTCGACACGAGAAAAACTTGGCGCTTCAATTGATCCTGTCAGAATTAGTGAGTCTTTAGGGTCACGGTCGTCCGGTCGCCCCGCGTCACCGTCATCAGATCAAGTTTCCACTTTTTCATCATGTAGGCTTCAGCGTATTCACCGGTTTTCATCATGCCCATTTTCATATTCATGTCCTCTTTCCAACCTTCAGCCATGATGGCCTTGTTGTAAAAGGCAGATAAGCCCTCGGCGTCTTTGCTTTTGTAAACTAAGGTGGCACCATGCCTGCTGTAGCTGTAATTCATCAGGCTGTAGCCGGGAGCTTTGGTAAACGCCACCGTATTGCCCGCCATCATCATATTCATCATGGGGTTGGCAGAGTATTTGAACATGGGTGCCCCCATCATGTCCCCCATCCTCTCTCCGGGCATTTTGAGATCATGGGCCTTGACGTCCATCTTATGGGCCATTGCGGGAGCAGCGAGGGTCAGAGCCAATAATCCAGAAACGAGCAATCTTGTCTTGTTCATGCTTTCTCCTTGAGGCGGTTGAAGCTTCATTTCAGGCAAGGTGCCTTCAAAACAACTTCACCCTCTCTCCTATACTTAGAAAGAGGGTGAAACGGTTCAGTTTAAGTTTTTTAGAGATTCTTTATTTCTGTCTTACTTATCCGGCAGCAGTCTTGATAAAAGCGGCGGAGTCATAATAAGTGCGGAAGGCCGTGACTTTTTGGCCATCATGCTCAATGACGCTGATCCCTCTGTACTCGATGGCTTGGCCGCCTTTGAGTGCGCCTTTGCCGACCCATTCCATCACGCCCATATCCTCAGCGTCGGCGTGGTGGGTAAAGTCGCTGTGAATCGTTTCAAAGTCCGACAGGTAGCGTTCCCAGAATATTTTCGCGCCGTCTAGGCCGCTCCAATCTTGCTGGGTCAGGTTGTGCAGCGTGACAGTCTCGGCGTGCAGGGCGAGCAGGGCGCTGAGGTCGCCGCTGTCTTCGGCCGTGTGCAGGGCCTTCATAAACTGCTGGGTCAGGGAGTTACTGGACTGAGTCATACACCCAGTTCAACATCGGAGCGCGGCGAAAAGCGTAAGCCTTCTTTCACAGCTCCCTTTGTCTCAAGTTCGCATGAAGCGCTGCCCAAGGCGGGTATGCTGTGAGCAATGACGAGTGCTGCTGATTTTGTTCCCCCTGCTCCCCGCGTGGCCCCCAACTTCATTACCGAGATCATCGAGCGCGATCTGAAAAGCGGTAAGTATCCCAAAATCGTGACCCGCTTTCCGCCGGAACCTAACGGCTACGCCCACCTCGGCCACACCTTCGCCTGCTTTTTGGATTTCCAAACCGCGCTCCAATATGGAGGCACCTACCACTTGCGCTTGGACGACACCAATCCGGCGGGCGAGAGTGTGGAGTTTGCCGAGGCGATTCAAGACGATCTACGCTGGCTGGGCTGGGACTGGGGCGAGAATTTATTTTATGCGTCCGACAACTTTGAGCGCTATTACGCCTATGCCGTGCAGCTCATCGAGATGGGCAAAGCCTACGTCGACAGCGTCAGCGGTGAGGAAATGGCCCGCCTGCGCGGTTCGGCCACCCAGCGCGGCACGCCCAGCGCTTACCGGGAGCGCAGCGTGGCCGAGAATCTGGAGTTGTTTGCCCGGATGCGGGCCGGGGAATTCGCCGATGGCGCACACATTCTGCGGGCCAAAATTGACCTTTCCAGTTCCAACATGAAGCTGCGCGATCCGGTGCTCTACCGCATTCTGCGGGGCGAGCATTACCGGCAGGGCGCGGCGTGGTGCATCTATCCGATGTACGACTTTCAGCACCCGCTGCAAGACGCCATCGAGGGCGTGACCCACAGCATGTGCAGCCTCGAATTCGTGGACAACCGCGCTATTTACGATTGGCTGATGGAAACGCTGGCGTTTGAGCCGCGCCCGCACCAGTACGAGTTCGGGCGGCGCAGCCTCGAATATACGGTGGTCAGCAAGCGCAAGCTGCGCAGACTGGTGCAAGAAGGCCACGTCTCCGGTTGGGACGATCCGAGGATGCCCACCTTGCGGGCTATTCGGCGGCTCGGCGTGCGGCCCGAAGCGGTCAACGCCTTCGCCTCGGCCATCGGGGTGAGCCGCACCAACCGCACGGTGGATTTGGCCGTCTACGAAAACGCCGTACGCGACGACCTCAACCCACACGCTCCCCGCGTGATGGCGGTGCTGGAGCCGCTGGAAGTCGTGGTCAGCAGCGCCGGGGGACAAGCTCTGGAAGCCAAAATGCTGAGCCTTCCCTACTGGCCGCACGACGTCATTCAGGCCAGCTTGGACGGCTTGGTGGCTTTGCCGAGTGGCCAGCGGGTAGAGCCTGACAAAGCGGTGCGCGAAGTGAGTTTGTCAACTCAAATTTACATCGAGCGCGGGGATTTTGCCCTTACGCCGCCCAAAGGCTTCAAGCGCCTAATCCTCGGCGGCGCGGTGCGGCTGCGCGGCGCGGGCATTTTGCGGGCCGATGAGGTGATTCAAGACGAGGCCGGACAGGTAACGGGGATTCGGGCCACCCTGCTTGGCGAGGAGAGCAGCGTCAAACCCGCCGGAGTGATTCACTGGGTAGACGCGGCAACGGCCCTCAGTGCCGAGTTCCGGTTGTATGACCGCCTGTTCAGCGTGCCAAACCCCGATGGCCCCAACCCCAACGACATTCTGCCGGACTTCGACCCCGAGCAGCCCGGCCACGAAGACCTGACCCAGCCGCTCAGCACCGATTTTTTGCGCTTCCTCAACCCTGAAAGCCTCAAAATCGTGCAGGGATACGTGGAGGGGAGCGTGGCCGCCGACCCCGCAGGCACCCGTTATCAGTTTGAGCGGCAAGGCTATTTCTGGCCCGATCCGGAAGACAGCCGCCCTGAAGCGCTGGTGTTTAACCGCATCATCACTTTGCGCGACACTTGGACAGGCAAAACCGAGCCTGCGACCAAAACTAGAGCCGTTAAAACTGAGCAGAAGAAAGCCGAGGCCCCCACACTCAGCGCCGACCAAAGCGCCGAAGTCGCCCGTCTGCGCTCGTTGGGCGTCAGCGAGGCCGAAGCGGTGGTGCTGGCCCGCGATCCGCTGCTGGGGGCGTATTTCGGCTCCACCACTCAGCAGGCCGGACAGGTGGCAGCGTGGGTGGTCAACGACCTCTCAGCGGCGGTGCGGGCCGGGCAGGTGGCCCTCAAGGTCAGCTGCCTCCCCGCGCTCGCCGAACTGCTGGCAAGCGGCGAGATCAGCAGCCGGATTGCTAAAGACGTGCTCACCGAGAGTCTGGAAAGCGGCGAAGCGCCCACCGAAATCGTGCAGCGGCGCGGCCTCAAGGTGGTCAGCGACAGCGGCGAACTGGAACGCATCATTGACGGAGTCCTGAGCACCAATCCTGACAAGCTGGCCGAATACCGGGGCGGACGCGCGGGGCTACTGGGCTTTTTCACTGGGCAAGTCATGAAAGCCAGCGGCGGGCAAGCCGAACCCAAAGCGGTGGCGGCACTGCTGAAAGCCAAATTGGACGGCTGAAGCAAGCAGCAAAAGAGCGCGGAACTTCATCAGGTTCCGCGCTCTTTTCGTTTTCCTTTTAAGCTTGCACCAAGTCCTGATATTCGGGGTGGCGCTTGATGTAGGCGGCGATGAACGGGCAACTGGGAATGACCTGCTTGCCCTGCGCTTTTACGTCGTCGAGCGCGTGCTTGGCGAGTTGACTGCCCAAGCCCTCACCCTCATGGCCGTCCTCGACTTCGGTGTGGTAAAGGTTGACCGTGTTGCCGCTGACTCGGTACTTGGCAAGCCCGATCAACTGATCTCCGCTGAAAATTTCGTACTGATGTTTGGCGGAGTTGTCGCGGAGTTCGGTTGATGGCTGACTCATTGCGCCAGTTTAGCGCTGATCTCCACGAGTCGCTTGGCTTGGTGGCGGATGGTGGCTTTGTCTTCTTCCGAAAGCGGCTGGCCGTTCGCCGTGACGCTCGCGCCGTAAGGGTTGCCGCCGGACGCGAAAATGGCTTTGTCAGTGTAGCCTGGAGCCACGATAATGCTGCCCCAGTGCTGGGCGGTAACGTACAAGGTCTGCAAGGTGGTTTCCTGGCCGCCGTTGGGGTTCTGTGCGGAAGTCATGGCGCTGAAGCCTTTATTGGCCAGCTTGCCTTCTCCCCACAAGCCGCCGAGCGTGTCGATGAAGGCCCGCACCTGACTGGCCGCGCCGCCGAACCGGGTGGGCGCAGAGAACAAGTAGGCGTTGGCCCACTCCATGTCGGCGGGGGTCGCTTCCGGCACGTCGGCGCTTCGCTCCTGCTGGGCCTTCCAAGCGTCTTGGGAGTCAATCGCAGCTTGCGGGGCAGTTTCCGGCACCTTCAGCACCCGCACTTCGGCCCCGGCAGCGCGGGCGGCTTCGGCGGCAGTGTTGGCCATTTGGTGATTGGTTCCGTAGGTGCTGTAGTAAATGATGGCGAGTCTAACGGTCATAGTGGTTCCTCCCGCGCCCGTGAAAGGAGCGCTTTCAGAGATCACTCTACATTAAACGGTTTGAAAAGTAAAGCAGTTTGTAGAACGTTTTCTAGGATGCCAGCGAGTTGGTAAACTGAGCGAGTGCCCAGTTTTTTAACGCCGCAAACCCTCAGTTGGCTAGGGCGGGTTGTCCCAGACGCCAAACTCGGCCGCGTCCAGCCGCTGGCGGGCAGCACTTCGGCCAGCGTTTACCGCCTTGACTTTACCAACAGATCGAGCGCGGTGCTGAGGCAGTTTGATGTGCTCCCCGATTGGCTGAAATTGGAGCCAGATTTGGCCCTACACGAAGCGCGAAGTTTAGAGCGGGCCGCCCAGATGAACTTGCCCACACCAAAGCTGCTGGCCTTCGACGAAAGCGGCAAGGAATGCGGCGTGCCGAGCGTGTTGATGTCGCATTTGGCAGGAACAGTGGAACTCAATCCACCGAATCTCACGGGCGAATTGGATCAACTCGCGGCAGCACTCTCGGAGATTCACCGCGTTTCTCCAACTGATTTCGGCTGGGCGTATGCGCCTTATGCCGACCTCAGCAAGCTGACCGTACCGACTTGGACAACCGCGCCGCAAGCGTGGGCTGGGGCGATTGAACTTTTACAGGGGCCACGCCCGACTTTTACACCATGTTTCATTCACCGTGATTTTCACCCCGCCAACGTGCTGCGGCAAAGCGGGCAAGTCAGCGGGGTGGTGGATTGGGTTAACGCTTGTGTCGGCCCAGCCGCAGCCGACGTGGGTCACTGCCACCTCAATCTGGCTCAGATGTACGGTTTAGAGGCCGCCGACACCTTTAAAGCGGCTTATGCGCGCCATACAGGGCATCGGCAAGAACCGTACTGGGACGCGCTGAGCTTGGCAGACTTGGTGGACGGGCCAGAGCCACCGAAAGTTTACGCGGGCTGGCCTGCTTTTGGGCTGACTGGATTGACCGACGAACTGATTCGGGCGCGGTTAGATGCTTTCTTGCTGAGCTTAGATTTCTAGGGTGGCTGCCTTCGCCACAGCTGTCTTTAACGTGTTTGGGGAAATCCCAGATCCACTTTGCTTCCCGCCGGATCAGGCCAGCGCGAAGTGATGACCTTGCTGCGGGTATAAAATTTGACGCCTTCGGGGCCGTACATGTGGGTGTCGCCAAACAAGCTGGCCTTCCAACCACCGAAGCTGTAATACGCCACCGGAACGGGAACCGGCACATTGACGCCCACCATCCCGACTTCCACATCAAACTGAAATTGGCGGGCCGCGCCTCCGTCACGGGTGAAAATAGCGGTGCCGTTGCCGAACTCGTTGTCGTTGATCAGCTTGAGGCCCTCAGCGTAACTTTCAGCCCGTACCACGCACAGCACCGGCCCAAAAATTTCGTCGTCGTAGGCGTCCATGCCCGGTTTTACACCGTCGATCAGCGAGACGCCGAGGAAGAAGCCCTCATTGTCAAATTTGATGTCGCGCCCGTCTACCACCACTTTTGCGCCCTGCTCCTGCGCCGACTGGATGTAACCGGCCACCTTGTCGCGGTGCTCGCGGGTAATCAGCGGCCCCATTTCGTTGCCTTCCACGTCGCCCGCACCAATTTTCAATTTAGGAATGCGCTCTTGGACGGCCTCAATCAGCTTGTCACCTGCGTCACCCACCGCCACCACCACGCTGATCGCCATGCAGCGCTCGCCCGCCGAGCCGTAAGCGGCAGAGACGGCAGCGTCTGCGGCCATGCCGATGTCAGCGTCAGGCAGCACCAGCATGTGATTTTTGGCTCCACCGAGGGCTTGCACCCGCTTGCCGTTTTTGGTGCCGGTTTCGTAGATATATTTGGCAATCGGCGTAGACCCCACAAAGCTCACCGCAGCGATGCCGGGATGTTCCAAAATGGCGTCCACCGCTTCTTTATCGCCGTGAACGACGCTGAACACGCCGTCCGGCAGGCCCGCGTCGCGCAGTAGTTCGGCCAAGAAGAGAGCGGCGGACGGGTCTTTTTCACTGGGCTTGAGAATGAAAGCGTTCCCGCAGGCCAGCGCGTTGCCGATCATCCACAGCGGCACCATCGCCGGAAAGTTGAATGGAGTGATGCCCGCCACCACGCCCAGCGGCTGCTGAATGCTGTACACGTCCACTCCGGTGCTGACCTGTTCAGAGTAGCCGCCGCGCAGCAAGGTGGGAATGCCGCAGGCGTATTCCACGTTCTCTATGCCGCGTGCGACCTCGCCCAGCGCGTCGCTGTGGACTTTGCCGTGTTCGCGGCTCACGATAGCGGCCAATTCGCTGCGCCTCGCTGACAGCAGTTCGCGGAACTTAAACATCACGCCCGAGCGCACACTCAGCGAGCTGGAACGCCACTTTCTGGCAGCGGCGGCAGCAATTTGCACGGCGGCGTCCAGTTCGGCTTTGCTGGCCAGCGGCACATGGGCCTGAACTTGTCCGGTGGCCGGATTGTAGACAGGAGCGGTGCGGCCCGATTTACCCTCAGCGGGCGCATTGCTGAGCCAATGGGTCAGGGTATGGACAGTAACGGGGGGTTCAGTGGTGGTTGTCATTTGGACTCCTTACGGCGAGGGGCTGAGTGAGCGCGGCGAATCTCTTCAATCCGCTGCTACTGGCCCCAAAATCATCTGATCCACCAAAGCCAGCGCTTCTTCATAGGCGTCTAAGCCAGCGTCCAGTTCTTCTTTAGTGATCACCAGCGGCGGGCAGACCCAGATCATATTGAAGCGGGTATAAGCATAAATGTGCTTGCTCTTGAGATACGAAGCCAGTTTGCCCATTTCCGGCGAAGTTCCGTTGAACGGTGCAAGCGGCTCTTTGGTCGCCTTGTCTTTGACGAGTTCCAACACACTAAACAAGCCGATGTAACGAACGTCACCTACACAAGCGAATTTGGTTTTCATGACTTCCAAGCGCTCGCCCAGATGCTTACCGAGTTCTAAGGTGTGTTCAAACAGGTTTTCGTCTTCGTAGACCTGCAAATTAGCAATCGCCGCCGCCAAACTCACCGGATGGCCGCTGTATGTCAAGCCCCCCGACAAAAAGTGATTTTCAAAGTAATCGGCAATCTTTTGGTTCACGATGACCGCGCCCAAAGGCATGTAACCGCTGGTCAGGCCCTTGGCACAAGTCACGATGTCCGGCGTAATGCCGTAATGCTGAGTAGCCAACCATTTGCCAGTCCGCCCAAACCCACTCATTACCTCGTCGGTGATCAGCACAATCCCGTATTTGTCGCACAACGCACGCAGGCGCGGATAGTAACTGTCTGGTGGAATAAGGATACCGTTGCTACCCGTAATCCCTTCCACCAAAATAGCGGCAATGGTGTGCGGCCCTTCCATCTGAATGACTTCTTCAATGTGACTGACGCTGCCCTCTTCCCACTGCTCGGCGGTCATCCCCATCGGAGGGCGGTACATGTAGGGATCAAACACGCGCACGATGCCCGGAATGCCCGGCTCGACGGGCCAGCGGCGCGGGTCGCCCGAAGCGCTCATACTGCCCATCGTCGCGCCGTGATAGCTGCGGTAACGGGTGATGATTTTGTCGCGCCCGGTGTAGAGGCGGGCCATTTTCATGGCGTTTTCGTTGGCTTCACTACCGCCCAGTGTAAAAAAGCTCTTGGCGAGGCCGGTGACTTCGCTCAGCTTCTTGCCGAGTTCGGCCCGCACATCGGTGGCAAAACTGGGGCCAGCGAAACACATCTTGTCGACCTGGTCTTTGATGGCCTGCAAGACTTTGGGGTGCTGATGGCCCACGTTGATATTGATGAGCTGCGAGGCCATATCCAGCCAACTGTTGCCGTCAGCGTCAAAGAAATAGCTGCCTTTTCCTCCAGTCATGTGAATCGGGTGGGTCTGGTTTTGCACGCTCCACGAAAAGAGAGTGTACTCGCGGTTATCGGCGATGACTTGGTCGGTGTTGGGATGGGCTTCGGGCATAAGTTGGCCTCCCTTGAGTTGAAGGTTCTCAGTCTAGGACAAACGCTCCCGCTGTGCCAGATGAGCCGAGCCCATTCGGCTCAGTTACTCCGCCAGATCCGCTTTTAAGTCTTTGACCAGGCCCGCCAGCCGCTTCTTGGCAGCAGCAGCGCTGGCTTCCCGAAACAGCTTGGAAGCGCTGATTTTGCCGGTCGTACAGAGTTTCTCAAGACTGTGAAACTCAGTGTCACTGAGCTGACCTTTGAGCAATATTTTCAGGGACGGACGGGCACTGACCCACTGCTCAGCAGGCGAGAGTTCAAGTAAAGTGCCTTGCTCATCTTCATCGGGCAAGACCAATGGTTTGACTGTACTCGCTTTGCCCACTGCACTTTTTTCCGGCTTGGGCTTGCGTTGCTCTGGGGGCGCGTAGCGCTCTTCGGCATCGGCCAAGATATCCCAGGCGTAAGCGCCCCGGCTGCGGCGAATGGTGGGAGTTTGCGCTAAAATCGCTTCGGCTAAACTCACCCGGTCTTCCACGAAAGTCACGGGTGAAGCGCGGACAAATTTTTTGGCCATACTGTCGCTGACACTCATGGCTTTGATGCGCCCGACTAGCAAAAGTTGCTCTGGCGTTAAGGGATGGTCAGGGCGCTGGGCGTTGAAGGTGTAGATGATCTCCTGCGCCGAGCCGCGCCCCAAGTACTCCACGGATTTCAAAAATTCGCGCCGAACGAGTTCGCTGTGTGGTGGCTCAATCGCCCGCCGAATCCGGTCAGGCGTGAGGTCGCTGAGGCGCAGCAGCTTGCCCCAATCAATCAGAGCCATTTTCAGCACTTGAGTGCGCTGAGCTTCCTCGTCACTGAACAGCAGAGCGTCCAGCAAACGGTACATAATCCCCGCTTGATTGGACGGCAGCGAGAGCATAAAATCCAAGTCCACCGGCTTGAGGTGTCGCGCCCGCAAATTCTCGGCAATGTCACGCGGCAAAGTCACGCGCAATTTGGTACCGCTGCCGAAGGTCTTTGGATTGAGCGAAGTGCCGGTCAAATTGATGTCTTCCAACTTATCGACGAAGCGGAATGTGGCCCGCCGCACACCTTTGCCGCTTTGGTCAATCCAGCCGCTGATGCGGTAGGTGGTGCCGGTGAGGCGCATCAGGCCGTCGTGAAGCTGCTGATAGGATTTGCCGCTGTCGTTGCGCCCCATCGCCTTAAGCAGTTCGTAGGGGGTAATCAGAACGCCGTCTCCAACAGGGCAACCCTGTTCCAAGTACATGTTGGTCAGCACCAGCATCAGGTCGTTGTCGGGGCCGTGCGGATAGCCGTAAGCGTTGCCCAAACACTCCACGTTCATGGCCCGGCCCGCGATCTCAAAAGAGTGTTCCCAAGTGGTCTCACCGGGCTTGAGCCGCTTTTGGAAGCTGATCAGCGAGGCCTGCGCCAAATTGATTTCATCAAACCGAATGCTGATTTGAGAAACGCTAATTGGGGCCAACTCGCCTTTGACCACGGTCATAACCCAAACTAACACATCTGGGCGAGCCGTCAAGAGCCGCCCACAAGCGGCAAAACACGCTCGAAAATGCTTCGAAACCGCTTTATGAGAGAAGAATGTGACGCTACTTACCGCCGCCCTTGATGATGATTCAAATCTTTTAATATCTTTTAAAGCTTTAAAAGAAAAAGATATTGAAGATCATCATCAAGGAATTTTGGCAAATGCTGTCTCAGACGGCAAATTCTGAGCAAACCCACCGAATGTCACGGGCGAAATCGCTCCAAACCCACCGAATGTCACGGGCGAATTTTGGCAAACCCACCGAATGTCACGGGCGAATAGAAAATCAAACCCACCGAATGTCACGGGCGAATTTCACCCAAACCCACCGAATGTCACGGGCGGAATTAAATCCCGTTGTAGCCGATTATCCTCAAACCCACCGAATGTCACGGGCGAATTTAGGAATTTGATCACCTAAACCCACCGAATGTCACGGGCGAATTTCGGCAAACCCACCGAATGTCACGGGCGAAATTATTCCAAACCCACCGAATGTCACGGGCGAATTTTTTGGAACAGCAGAAAACTGGAGCCCTATTCAAGAGCAAAGATGAGACGAAAAATCGCCCAACTTGATAGGAAGTTGGGCGGAATTTGTCTAGATTTTAGTCTTATGGTTTTCTTAACTAAGCTAAGTATTGATTTAGCTCCCTCTATAAGTGCTGTAAGACCAAGGCGAAACGAGCAGTGGAATGTGGTAGTGGGCCTCTGTATCTCCCACCGTGAAACGCAACGTCACGATATCTAGGAAGGGAGGCTGTGCGGTGGCTCCGAACGTGCTGAAGTACTCCGCGACGTGAAAAGTCAGCTCATAGGTTCCTTTCTCCAACGCTCCACGTTCAATCAGTGGCTGGTCGGTGCGTCCGTCGGCATTGGTGGTGGCGGTTTTGAGGGACGTACGGTTTTGTCCATCCACCCGCACCAATTCGATCTGTACGCCCGCTGCTGGGCAGCCCCTTGCCGTGTCTAAGACGTGGGTGCTGAGTCCGGCTTGGCCTGCCATTAAGCCCGCTCCACCCAGCCCTCGATTTGGCCGTAAGGGTCGGCGTCGGCGTGAAAGACGCTCTTGGGGTTGGTGACGCCGTGGCGCTCGGTGTTGTACTGGATGTGGTGGCGGTTGGGAAAAGCGAAGTGAATCCGGCTGATTTCGGGGCAGCGGGTCAACACCGTTTCACCGATTTTGTAGAGGGTGGCCTGCATACTGGCCGAGTAGTGATCGGTGAAGGTGTCCATCAGCGAGGTGTAGACGCGCTGCCATACGTCGTCATAGTCGCACTCGTCGACTTGATATTCCCACTTGGCCGTGACCACGGTGGCCAGAATGCGGTCATTGGTTTCGGGCAGGGTGGTGAATGGCTCTTTGAGGTAGCCTTCCCAGCCGCTCTGAGTGGTCTTGAGGATGTACAGCTCGTCGATGCCGCTGGTGACGGTAAACGTTTTGCCGTCGCCTTCTACGACTGCGGTGTGCTTGGGCATTTGGCGAACGAAAGCGTGGTCGTGGGCCTCGCCGTTGGACTGCATCCGGTCCCAGAGATGTTCGGTGAAGTAAGCGGTGGCGCTGGTCACCTTGGGGCCTTGCTCGACGAAGTGCCGAATCAGGTGCTTGCCGTACTCCTCGACGCTGCTGGTCAGGCCGTCTACTGCCAGGCCGTA
The DNA here is from genome assembly GCF_007280555.1 of Deinococcus detaillensis. NCBI lineage: Bacteria > Thermotogati > Deinococcota > Deinococci > Deinococcales > Deinococcaceae > Deinococcus > Deinococcus detaillensis. The sequence continues at coordinate 25,970 of NZ_VKDB01000002.1, forward strand.
AATGGTGTTGCGGACGGTGTCGGTGGCCAGCAAATCGGTATTGTCGCCTCCCACGTGGGCCGGGTCAAAATCGCCGCGCATGGCAACACGTACCCAGACGTCTTTGATTTCGTGCTTGGGCTGGTCGCGGAAGACTTTAAAGAGGCGCACGTCGGCTTTGCCGTAGTGGTTGTCGCCCATTTTGACCTTGACTTTGGTTTCGGTGGTGCTGTTGGGGATGGTCTGGGTCATGTTGATTCTCCTAATTGGGATGAATGTGGAAGCCGCTGATTGACGAATCTAGTGGTTAGCGGACGAGGTCTAAAATCCGCAGGCGGGCGATTCGGCTGATTTCAAACAGGGCGGCGGCCCGTTCTTGATCAGGGGTGTTGCTCAGACGGCTTCGGGCGCCCTCAAAAATGCTGGCTTTGGTGTTTTCGCGCACGCACACCACGTAAGGCAAGCCGAACTTCTGGTGATACGCTTCATTAAGGCGCTGAAACTCAGCAAATTCGTCGGCGCTGAGGTTGCCTAGGCCCGCTGAGGCTTGCTCGCTGGCGCTTTCGGGAGTGATCTCTCCGGCTAGTGCTGCTTTACCGGCCAGATCGGGGTGGGCACGAATCAGCGAGAGCTGCGCGGCTGAAGCGTCGGCTGTCACGGCGGCGCTGAAAGCCTGCGCGATGTCCTCAGCACCTCCGAAAGGCCGTGCTTTGGCCGCTGCTGCAGCGTACTGAGGCGAGTTCTCCAGCACGCCGCCAAAATAATCGGCGAAGGCCTGGGGCGTCATGGCATTGATCTCAGCCAAACTGAGCGCGGTGGGCGAGTGGGTGATCTGGATCAACAGAAACCTCCAAAGGCTTGAGTGAGAAACGGCGGGTGAGTCAGGTAGTAAAAAACTACTTAGACGCCTAAGTATTTTGGTATGCTCATCTTAAGTAAGGGCTCGGCTCTTGTCAAGCCGTCTGCTGCTCTGCCTTCTTGCGTTATGCCTACCCTTCGGCCACCACTCACGACCAGAGGGCCGCGCTGGGAAACAAGAGGGCGCAGAAATGAGGAGCGACAGATTTTTACCCGATGACAAAAGACTGTGTTAAGCTCACTGCCGAAGTGAGTCCCCGCATGACATCAACCACTGCCCCAGCGCCTAGCAGCGATCTGCCTACCACCGCCCGGCTCCTTGAGAGGATTCGGGAAGATTGGGCGCAGCTTCGCCCCGAACTCGACCCTCAACCGATGCTGACGGTGCTGCTGCTTGACCGCCTGCACAGTGCGCTATCGCGCCGCATCGAGCAGACGTATTTCGAATCGGACATCAACGCTTCCAACTGGGATCTGCTGCTGACTTTGCTGCGCTCGGCACCGCCAGAAGGCCTGACGCCCAGTGAGCTCAGCCAACTCAGCGCCATTTCGGGGGCTTCGATCACCAATAGGGTGGCGCGGCTGCTCGACAAAAAGTTGGTGGAGCGGGTGGTGAGTGCGCAAGACCGCCGCTCGGCCCAGATTCGGTTGACGCCCACAGGCCGGGCGCTGACCGAGAAGCTACTGACGCCGCATGTCGAGAATGAAACGCAGGTGCTGAGCGTCCTCAGCCAAGAAGAGCAGCGCACCTTGGAGCGCCTAGCCCTCAAATTGGTCAGCCATTTGGAGCGCCAAACCGCTCAGGAGTAAAACCCGCTCAAATCAGCGCTCTGGACGGTGCTCTGAGCGCCGAATGCCGCCGAGCAGCAGCGCCACGAACTGATCGGCCACGTCTTGGGGGCTGAGCGGGCCGCCGACTTTGTACCAGTTGGGCAGCCAGTTGGCTCCCGACAAAGCCAGCACCGCCGTTAAGCGCACGTCGAGTCCCGGCACGAATTCGCCCGCCGCCACTCCTTCGATCAGAATTTCGCGGAACAAACGCTCTACTTTGTCGCGCCGCACGGTGATGAGCGTTTGGCGCTCGGGGGGCAGGTGCCGCCACTCAGTAAACAGCACTTTGGCAAAGCCCAGATTGCGCGTGACGACAACCACGTAAGCTTCGAGCGCCAAAGTCAGTTTGTCGGCGGCTGATCCTCGGCGGCTCACGGCAGGCTGGAGCGCTTCGTCAAACTCGTCGGCCATGCGGGTCACGATTTCCCACAGCAGCTCTTCCTTGCTGCTGATATGGGCGTATAAGCTGCCCGCTTTGATGTTCAGGGCGCTGGCAATGTCGCGCATCGAGGTGGCGCGGTAGCCCACGTCCGAAAAAAGGTGCGCCGCCGCTTGGTAAATTTGCTCGCGCCGTTCGGAGGGCGCACGTTCATCAGGCACCCGCACATGCTAGCAGGCAGTCGACAGCGGCGGAGTGCTTGACTTTCATCACAAATCTAATGAAAATAAAATCAACTGGCAACGTTACCAAACAGGAGACTGAAAGCGGATTACCGACATGGCAGCGGTTTTCGGGTATTCCGTCAAGAATTTACACGAGAGGCAAGGCGTTCTGGCAACGTTACCAGACCCAACCCAAATGGGGGAAAACGGATGACCAAACCCAGCGTTTTGGATGTGGCCCGCAGCGCTGGAGTGGGCGCGAGTACCGTTTCACGGGTGCTGAACAACCACCCTCATATTTCCGAAAGTGCCAAAGCGCGGGTGCTGGCCGCCGTGGAAGAACTGGGCTACACGCCCAATCTCAGCGCCCGCAGCTTAAGAAGTGGTCAGACTGGAGCCATCTCGGTGCTGTTGCCGATGACCGGCACGGCCTTTTATGAGACTTTGCTGAGTGCGGTGCAGGCGGGCCTGGAAGTACACGACTACGACTTGGCACTGTTTCCGCTGTTGGGCGAGCGGCGTTTTCGGCGCTTTCGGGAATCGGGGGCGCTGCTCTACCACGCCGACGCCCTCTTGATCGTTTCGCAGAGTCCTGATCAGTTGTACGCGGGGCGGCTTCCTTTCAACAAACCAGTCGTGCTGCTCGACGCCCACCACCCGCATCACCACAGCATTTCCTTTGACAATCCGGCGGCGGGACGGATGGCCGCCGAGCTGGCGCTGAGCCGCCGCTTACCGCTGGTGCTGCTGGACGTGGCCGAGGGGCCGGGAGACTGGCCCTCTCCTGCCTTTTTGGAGCGGCGCGGCGGCGTCTTGGAAACGCTAAGCCGCCGGGGCGTCACTCCCATTCAGACGCTGCACGCCCACACCTCACCGAACTACGGGCGTGAGGCGGCCCAGCAATTGATCGCCAGCGGGATCAGGCCGCCGTTTTTTCTGCTGGCCCTCAGTGACGATCTGGCGCTGGGCGCGTCTCGGCAGCTTTTGGAAGCGGGCTGGCAGGCCGGGCGCGATTATTTGTTGCTGGGTTTTGACGGCAGCTTGGAAGCCGCGCAGGCCGGAATGAGCAGCGTTGCTCAGCCGGTCAGTCAGATGGGTGGGGCCGCTGCCGAAACCCTGCTGGCCGCGCTTGGTGGCGGGCTGAGTACCCTCACGCAGCGGGTCTTTGCGCCCAGTTTGCAGGAGCGGGCCAGCACCGCAGCCAGCCTCGTACTGGGGAGCCGCTGATGACAGCGCAGCTTACCTCAGCCCGTGCGCCTCCAAAAATGCTGGCAAAGTAGAGCGGATTAAAAGTACGGGGGCATTCATTCAGATAAATCTACTTCAGTAAACCAAGAATCCGCAGTTTAATCGAGTACAAGCACAACAAAATCAACATTACTCAAGAAAAAGCCCAACTCCACCAAAAATCGACCGTTTCACGCCTGCGTTCAGGCCAGAGGAGAAGATAAAATGACTGTTTCTAGGCCCAGAGAATCCGACGCCGCGATTATTTCGCGCAGCCGCAGCGCCGTGCCGCCTGAGGGCGTCCGGGGGGTGATGATCGCCATTGGCATCCTGACGGTGGTGATGGGCGGCGCGGCGCTAGGAGCGTGGCTGCTGTCCGGCGCGGTGGCGGGCATTTGGCCCAAAGCGCCGCCGTACCTGATCTTGGTGCTGTTCGTGCCGCTCTTGATCGCACTGATGCTGGGCGCACTGCGGATGTTTCGGTGGATGCAAAGCTGGTACTACATCGTTCCGGCGCTGGTGTTTTTGCTGGCCTTCACCGCTGTGCCCATCGTACTGACGGTCAACTACGCCTTTACCAATAAAAGCGGCGTCAACAGCGGCGCGGGTGACACGGCTCTCAAAACGCCGGTGACGCTCTCCACCGACCGCAAAACCATCACCTTTTCCGGCGCTCTGCCTGCGGGAAAAGTCAATCTGCCGACCTTTTTGCAGTGCACCGAACCGACTTGCACCGGTGAAAGCATCGTGCTGTACGACGAGGAAGGCTCAGTGCCGGTGTATTACAAAATTGCCAGCATCAGCCCTCCCGGTGCTGGCCCGACCAGCGTGACGCTGCTCAGTTCGGTGGCTCCCAGCTTTATCGTCACCGACGCCACCCGCCTCAACCGGATTCGCAACGTGGGCCTGGAGAACTTCCGCCAGATCTTTGCGCGGGCCAGCGTCGAACTCGTTCCGGTGTTTATCTGGACCATCACCTTTGCTTTCCTGACCGTCATTATCAACGCGGTGGCGGGCCTGATCTTGGGGATTTTGCTGTACAACCCGCGCCTGAAGGGACGCAACTTCTACCGCACGCTGCTGTTTTTGCCGTGGGCGATTCCCGCCGTGATTACCGTGCAGATGTGGGTGGCGCTGTTCAATCAGCAGTTCGGGGTGGTCAATAAAGCGCTGGGGCTGCTGGGCTTTGCCGCCGTGCCTTGGCTGGGCGACCCGCTGTGGGCCAAAGTCTCGGTGCTGGTGGTCAATTTGTGGCTGGGCTTTCCCTACATGATGACGGCCACCATCAGCGCTCTGGCGACCATCAGCGATGACCTCTACGAAGCCGCCAGCATCGACGGGGCAAGCCGCTGGCAACAGATCACCGGCATCACGTTGCCGCTCCTGAGAAACAGCTTCACGCCGATTTTGCTCTCGGGCTTCGCCTTCAACTTCAACAATTTCGGGATTATTTATCTGCTCACCCAAGGCGGGCCGCCTGTCGCGGGGCGAACGAGTACGGCGGGGGCCACCGACATCTTGCTGTCATGGGGCTACAACACCGCCTTCGGTGCCAGCGGCGGGCAAAATTACTCGCTGGCCAGCGCCATCGCCCTGATTATCTTTGTTTTGACACTGGGGATTAGCCTCATCAACTTCAAAGCCGCTGGCGTATTCGAGGAGGCCCGCAAATGACCGCCGCTCCCCAGCCCAACAAAGAACAGCCCACCCACGACATCGACGGACACGACACTGCGTTTGTCTATGTTCACCGCGAACCCGGCCCCCTGCGCCGCGCCGCGCCTTGGGTCTTGCTGGCCGTGATCGTGGCCGCCTTCATCGCGCTGGGCTACTACTTGGCCAAAGATATGGCGGGCCGTCCAGCCAGCTTCACCATCTACAAAATCGGCAACGGCTGGCTGTATTTTCTCGGCTTTTTGGTGGTGGCCTCCGGCGTGCTGGCGCTGACCAGTTTCATCGGGCAGCGCATCGGCATTCAGCGCACGGGGAGAAAGATCAAATACGGCGACGTACTGGGTGTGCAACTCACCCATTTGTTCCTGATGCTGGTGGTGCTGATCGCCATTTACCCGCTGTTTTATGTGGTGCTGGCGGCGTTCGATCCCAAAAACAGCCTCTACGCCTTTCCCAATTTCGATGCGCCGACGGTGCTGGGCAAGTCCGGTATTTTGCCGAGCTTCAAGGGCCTCAATACCGAAAACTTCGCCAAACTCTTTGACGGTGTGCAGATTCCGGCGTGGGAACTGGTGCTGGCGGCTTTGGCGGGCGCGGCCATCGCGGTGCTGATTTTCACAGCGGTGGTGCGGCGCATTCGCGGCCTGAGCGAAAGCGGCACCACGCCGACCCAAAGCTGGGCGGCGCGGATTTTGGTGGTTTCGCTGATTGTCTTGGTGCTGTTTATCGGGCCAGCCCAGTTTACCGGCGCAGGCACCGAGTCTAAGTTCTTGCTGTCGGTTAGAAACACCTTGCTGGTGTCGGGCGTCACCGGGGCGCTGGCGATTTTGCTGTCCACCACCGCCGGATACGCCATGGCCCGGCTGCGCTTTCCAGGCCGCTTCCAGACGCTGCTGTTCTTTATTTTCGTGCAGATGTTTCCGGTGTTCCTCGGCCTGGTGGCGGTTTACGCTCTGATGTACGGCCTGGGCCTGCTCAACTCGTTCACCGGCCTGATTCTGGCTTACTCCGGCGGCGCAATCGCCTTCAACACCTGGATTTACAAAGGCTACGTGGAGTCGCTGCCCGAGAGCCTGGAAGAAGCCGCCATGGTGGACGGCGCGACCCGCTGGGGGGCGTTTACGCGGGTGGTGCTGCCGCTGTCGGGATCGATGCTGGTGTTTATTTTTCTCAATCAATTTATCGGCACGTACGCCGAGTTCATCTTGGCCAACGTGCTGCTGACCGGCGTGGAGCAGTGGACGATTGGCCTGCTGCTCAAGAATTTTACTTCGGGGCAGTTCAATACCAAATGGGGTATCTTCGCCGCCGCTGCGACGCTGGGTTCGTTGCCGATCGTGGCGCTGTTTTACGGCTTTCAAGGCTACTTCGTGGGCGGCACGACGGCGGGGGGCGTCAAGGAATAACAACGGGTTTTGTGAAGTGGAGCGTGGTGGTTGTTCACGCTCCACTTTTTTTGGCTTTATTCTGCCGAGAACTGGTACTCCGTGACCGACTCGAACACCTCGCCGGGCCGCTGCACCGTACTCGGAAAGCTCGGTTGGTTGGGCGAATCGGGAAAATGCTGGGGCTCCAAACAAACCGAGGAGCGCTTCCCGTAAGGCTGGTTGCCAAAGCCCACGAACGAGCCGTCGGTGAAGTTGCCGGAATAGACTTGCAGGCCGGGTTCGGTGGTTCGCACCTCTAGTCTTCTGCCGCTGCTTGGGTCGTGCAATGTAGCTGCATGTCGCAAACTTCCAGCTTCTCCGTTCAGCACGAAATTGTGATCGTAGCCGCCCACGAACTCAAGCTGAGGGTCGGGCTGCTCAATCCGCTCACCGATTCGGCGCGGAGTACGGAAGTCAAACGGCGTGCCGGTTACGCTCACCAGCTCGCCCGTCGGAATGGCGTCGGCACTCACGGGCGTGAACTGATCGGCGTTGACACTCAGTTCGTGGTCGAGCACGTCGTCTGCGCCGCCGGTCAAGCTCCAAAACGGGTGGTGGGTCAGGTTGAGGACGGTGGCTTTGTCCGTCTCGGCACGCCACTCCAAGCGCAGGGTGTGGCCGCTGAGGGTATAAGTCGCGCTGACCCTGAGCTGGCCGGGAAAGCCTTCCGCGCCGTCCGGACTGACATGGCTCAACTTCAAGCGGTTGCCGCTGATCTCAGCTGTCCAGACTTGGGTATGGAATCCGTTGGGGCCGCCGTGCAGGGCGTTAGGGTCGTCGTTGGTGGCGATTTGGTAGAGCTGAGTGTCCAACTCAAATTTCCCGGCCTTGATGCGGTTGGCGAAGCGCCCGATCAGCGCTCCGTAGTAGGTGACCTGCGGGTGGTTGAGGTATGGCCCTAACTCCTCATGGCCCAAGACCACGTCGCCCCAATGGCCTTGTCGGTCAGGAATTCGCACCCTCACCAAGCGTCCGCCGTAATTGCTGATCCACACCTGCATGAACTCGTTTTGCAGGCTGTAGAGGGAAACGGGCTGAGCGCTGGGAAGCTGGCCCCAAGCGGTTTGTTGCCAAGCTGGCGGCTGAGTCTTTTGGCTGGTCACGGTTTATTCTCCACTATTACCGCCGCTGAGAGGGCCGCTGCACGCCGCAAGTATTGGGCGGGGCCGGAGAAGCCATTGAGCGTGCCTTTGAGAGACAGGAGCAACTACCCGCAGCGGAGCGGCTTCAAGAAAGCGGCTTGAGGCGTCGGCGGCCCAGTAGAAAGCACCGCTCAGATCGGCTAGGGAGGGGAGGCGCAGGAGGATTCGGGGAAGAGAGAAACAAGTCAGCAAACGTTCGTACAGAGTTTGAATTGAATGTGCCTACAATGCCTGACGATTGGCTCAGAGGCCTCTGGCCCCTCTTCCCTCAGTTTCGTCGGGCAAAGCCCCAAACCGCTCACCAAATTTCACTCGAACTCAAAACCAAAGGAATTGCTTTGACCAACCGTGCCACCGCCACCGTTTTTCTCAATACTGAGCGCCGCATTGGCGAGATTTCTCCGCTGATTTTCGGGGGCCTCGCCGAACACATGGGCCGCTGCATCTACGAGGGCATTTATGACCCGGCCTCGCCGCTGGCCGATAAACGCGGCTTTCGGAGCGACGTTTTGAGGGCGCTCAAGGACATCAATTACCGGATTTTGCGCTATCCGGGTGGCAATTTTGTTTCGGGCCACCGCTGGCAAGACGGCACCGGGCCGCGTTCCAAAAGGCCGCGCCGCCGCGACTTGGCCTGGCGCTCGGTGGAAACCAACCAGTTTGGCCTGCACGAATTCATGGAATTTGCACAGGAACTCGGTGCGCTGCCGATGTGGGCGGTCAACCTCGGCACCGGCACCATTCAGGACGCCGCCGATCTGGTGGAATACCTGAATTTACCGGTAGGAACGAGCTTCAGCGACCTACGTGCCGAGAACGGCCAAAAGAAACCGTACGGCGTCCAGTATTTCTGCCTCGGCAACGAGATGGACGGCCCTTGGCAGCTCGGCCATATGGACGCGGTGGCCTACGCCGATAAAGCCCGGGAAGCGGCCAAGCTGATGAAGTTGATGGATCCCGAGATCAAATTGGTCGCTTGCGGCTCATCCAACACCGATATGGCGACTTATCCCGAGTGGGACAGAACCGTGCTGGAGCGGATGGGCGATGAGATCGACTATTTTTCGATGCATGCTTATGCGGGCAACCGCACAGATGACACCGATTCGTTTCTGGCCAGCAGCCTGCACTTTGAAGACCACGCCAACACCATTGCGGCGGCCATTCGCCTCGCCAAAGCCAAGAACCGTTCCAAACACGACGTTTATCTTTCCTGGGACGAGTGGAATGTTTGGTACAAGACCGAGGGCGATAACGGCAACTGGCAAGAAGCGCCGCACCTGATCGAAGAAGTGTTCAACTTGGAAGACGCTTTGGTGGTGGCGCAGTGGCTCAGTACTTTCTTGCGCAAGGCCGACATCATTAAAATCGCCTGTATCGCCCAAATTGTCAATGTGATCGCGCCGATCATGACCAAAAAAGACGCGCTGTTCAAACAAACCACTTTCTATCCGCTGATGCTGTTTAGCAATCACGCGGCGGGTCACTCGCTCGACTTGCTGGTGCAGGCTCCTGTTCACGACACCAAAATGTACGGCGGCGCGGCGCAACTCGACGCTTCGGCCAGCTTCGATACCGAAACGGGTCGAGGAGCGCTGTTTTTGGTCAACCGCTCGCAGACCCAGAGCCTCGACGTGACGCTCAAATGGGAAGATGTGGCTCCTGAGGGCTTCACGCAAGGCTGGCAGATGAGCGGACACGATCCCAAAGCGCACAACAGCTTCGAGCAGCCTGACGAAGTGACAGCCCACGAAATCGAATTGCCCGCGCTGGACGGCCCACAAACCACACTGAGCTTGCCGCCGCTATCATTCACGGTGCTGCTTTCGCGTCACGCGCCCGCTTGAGGCGGCGGCGGGAAGTCGCGCCCTGACCGAAACTTTCCAGACCCAAGCGCTACACTGACGCTATGAGAATGGATTCTCAACTCTCCCCCACTCTGCCGGATGACGATCTGTGCGAGGTCAATTGCGTTCATCCTGAAGCGGTGCAGGCCGCCCGCGCCGCGCTGCCGGATACCGGGCAAGTTGGTGAAGCCAGCTCCCTCCTCAAAGTGGTGGCCGACCCAACCCGCTTGCGGCTGCTCAGCGCCCTGAAAACCTGTGAGCTGTGCGTCTGTGACCTCGCGGCGGTCATCGGCCTGAGCGAGAGCGCGGTGAGCCATCAGTTGCGGCTGCTTAGGGCGCACCGGTTGGTGACGTTCCGTAAAGAAGGGCGGGTGGCCTACTACCGCCTACTCGATCAGCACGTCAGCGGCCTGATCATCAGCGCTCTGGATCACGTCCGCGAATGAAATGCCGTGAGCCGAATGTAGACCTGCATTATCTTGATCCGCGTTTGGTGGCGTTGTATGACACCGATAACCCGCACGGTGCCGACACCGATTTTTACCTTAGGCTCGCGTCGAAAATCGGCGCTCAGCGAATCATTGATCTGGGCTGCGGTACCGGCCTCCTGACCCGCCAATTGGCAGTGAGTGATTGGTGGGTTGTTGGAGTAGACCCGGCTCCCGCTATGCTCGCCTTTGCCCGCCAGCAGCCACAGGCCGAACGGGTGGAATGGAGAGAGGGAGATTCCCGCGTTCTCGGCACACCACAAGCCGATTTGGCCCTCATGACCGGCAACGTCGCTCAAGTTTTTCTTGAAGATGATGACTGGGCGGCGGCGCTCAGCGACCTGCATGTGGCGCTTGCCGTTGGCGGGGTGCTGGCTTTCGAGAGCCGCAATCCAGAGCGCCGCGAGTGGGAAACGTGGCACCGGGATGCCACGTTCGAGCGCCTGAACACACCGGACGGCCCACTGGAAACCTGGCTGGATGTGACGCACGCCAGTCAGGGCCGAGTGTCTATGCTGGGCCATAACGTTTTCACTGAAACAGGCGAAGACCTTGTGGTGGGTAGTGAGTTGCGCTTTCGAAGTCACGAAGAATTGATAACTTCTCTCACTGACGTTGGATTCGGCATTGAACACATTTACGGCGACTGGCTTGGCGGGCCAGTGACACCAACGAGTCCGATTATGGTCTTTGTTGCCCGCCGACTTGACCGCCGATAAGTGGCGGTCAAGCAAGTCTCATACAGACTCCGTTTTGCTCTTACTCCCGCTGTTTTGGATGGAATGCACCCCCAGTAGAGCTTGTCTGCTAGGCACTGGGCTGGGTGGTCACGCCCTTCAGCTCAATTGATGCACGATCCCCTTGGTTTGGGTATAAAGCTGCTTGAACAGCTCAAATTTCTTGTCGTAGAGGGCGCGTTTGGACTCGTCCGGCTGAATCAGGCGATCCGCCTTGACCCACGTTTTGAGATCGTCGCGGTGCAGCCTGCCCGACACCAAGCCCGCCAAGAAGGCGTCGCCGTAACTCGCGCCGATGGTCAGCGCCGGAACTTCCTGAGCGGCTCCCACGATGTCGCTGACGATTTGCAGCCAAGTCTGGGTTTTGGCTCCGCCGCCCACCGCCACGATGCGCCGCACCTGCGTGCCCATTTCGCGGAAGGTTTCGATGTTGTGGCGAATGCCGTAGCCCACGCCTTCCAGCACCGCCCTGAACAGATCCTCGCGGGTAGACGATAAGCTCAGGCCTGCCACCACACCGCGTGCGTGCGGGTCGTTGAGTGGGGTGCGCTCCCCGCTAAAATACGGCAGCATCAGCAGGCCGTTCGCGCCCGCCGGAACTCCCTCGGCGGCGGCAAACAATTCATCGTAAGCGTCCTTTTCGGAAAGGTCACGGCTGAGTTCGTCGGCAAACCAGCGGGTCAGGCTGCCGGTGGTGGACATGCCCGCCGCCAAGTTGAACTGCCCGGCGAACGCGCCGCCTACCGTCCAAACGCGGGGATCGGGTGCGGGGGCTTCTTCCACCAAAATAAAGAAGGTGGTGGAGCCGTACATCACCATCAAGTCTCCGGGCTGCACCACGCCCACGCTAATGGCTTCGCTCAGGGCGTCCACCGCGCCCACTGCCACGGGCGTGCCGACTTTGAGTCCGGTCAGTGCGGCAGCTTCCTCGGTGACGTGTCCGGCGAGTTCGTCACTCCAACTGACTTGCGGCAAGACTTCCAAGCCCTTGTCGCCCAGTACCGGAGCGGCGTATTTGCTTGTCCAGTTGCGGGTCGGCGGGTCGTAGAGCGGCATGTAATGGCTGGCTTCGTGGCGGTTCATCACGTGCTTGCCAGTCAATCGGAAGGCCAGGTAGCTGCTGGCGGTGGTCAGCGTGGCGGTCTTGGCCCAGACTTCGGGCTCATGGTCGCGCAGCCAGCGGATTTTGGAACCCACTGCCTGACTGGTCAGCGCCATGAGGCTGTGCTCAAAAATGACGTCCCCGCCAATTTCGGCGTTGAGCAAGTCAATTTCGGCGTGAGCGCGGGTGTCCACCCCGTACAAAATGCCGGGGCGCAGTGGCCTGCCCGATTCGTCGAGCGGCAACAAGCACGGCCCAATCGCGCTCAGTGCCACCCCTGCCACGTCGTCGCCGCTGTAGTCGCCGCTCAGCAGAGTCTTGATGATCTGCGAAACGTCGCTCCACCACACCAAATCGGCGTCCTGCTCGGCGTAGCCGGTCTGAGGAAAGCTGACCCCGTGCGCGATCACAAGAGACTTCAGCACGTTCCCGGCCAGATCGGTCAGCACGCCCTTGGAACTGTAGGTGCCGACGTCTATGCCCAGCAGCAAATTGGCCAGCGGCCGATCTGGGGCTTGTTTAAACTGGGTCACTCCCCACCCATCTCGATCATCACTTTCATGCTTCTGGCCCGCTCGGTGTCGGCAAAGACGAAGGCTTCAGGGGTTTGGTCAAAGGCGAAGCGCTGGGTAATCAGCATGTCCAAATCAACCGCGCCGGAAGCCACCAACTCGATCGCCGCCGGATAGCAGTTGGCATATCGGAAGATGCCGCGAATGTCAGTTTCACGGCTGGCCGCGCTGACGATGTCTAAGCTGACTTCCGGCGCGGGCGGCAAGCCCACCAGCACCGTCACGCCGCCTGGACGCGGGGCTTCTAAGCTCATGCGGCACGTCGGCACGCTGCCCGCCGTCTCGAAGGCTACGTCCACTCCTCCGTGCGAAATCGGCAGGCCACTGATCTCTGCCGTAATCTCGCGGATGCGCTGCACGGGGTCTTCGGTGCGGGCGTTGATGGTGTGAGTGGCTCCGACTTTGCGGGCCATCTCCAGCCGGAAGTCTTCCAAATCCACCGCGATCAGGGTGGTTGCGCCTGCGGCTTTGGCGGCCTGCAAACTGGTGCAGCCGATTGGCCCCGCGCCGATGACGGCCACGCTGTCGCCCATTTTGACACCGCCGCGCCGCGCTGCCCAAACGCCTACCGCCAGCGGCTCGATCAGCGCCGCTGCATCTAAGCTCATGCCGTCAGGAATTTTGAAGGCGAAGTCCTCGGGCCAGACCACCCATTCCGAGAGCGCTCCGTCTACGGGCGGGGTCGCCATGAAGTGCATCCACGGGCAGAGGTTGTAGTGTCCGGTTTTGCAGTACGAGCATTTGCGGCAGGGCACGCCGGGTTCCAGTGCGACTCGGTCGCCCACCTTGAGGCGCTTGACGTTTTCCCCTACTGCTTCCACCGTGCCGCTGACTTCGTGGCCCAGCACCAGCGGCGACTCCACGATGAAGTTGCCGATACGTCCGTGGGTGTAGTAATGCACGTCGCTGCCGCACACACCGATGCGCTGCACCTTGACTCGCACATCATCGGGGCCGGGGGCTGGAACTTCGCGGGTTTGCCACGCCAGCTCGCGCACGGTGTTCAGCACGCTGGTTTTAGAAGATTTGGGTTCTGCGGTTTGGGTCATGCTGTTTGCTCCTGTTGTCGTCTCGAATAAAGTGAGGGGCTTCGCTCAGAGTAGCCACTCACCAGACGGTGTAGCCGCCGTCCACCACCAAGGTATGTCCAGTCACGAAGCTGGAAGCGTCAGAGGCCAAATAAACCACCGCCGGAGCGATTTCACGCGGCTCGGCGAGGCGGCCCATCGGAGTTTCTTTGAGCCAGGTTTCGCGCCATTCGGGAGTTTCTAAGCCCAGAATGGTCATGGGCGTGGCGGTGTAGCCGGGAGCCACCGAGTTGACCCGCACGCCGCGTCCGGCCCACTCACCGGCCAGCGAGCGGGTCAGGTGAATGACCGCCGCTTTGGAAGCGTTGTAACCCGATTGCGGCTGCGGGTGGTTGGAAATCATGCCGCTCATGCTCGACGTGCTGATGATGCTGCCTTTTCCGGCGTTCAGCATCTTCTTGCCGAACTCGCGGCAGCACCAGAACACCCCGTTGACGTTGACCGACATCACCACTTCCCAGTCTGCATCCGAAAGCTCCTCGGACGGCACGTTACGGACGATTCCGGCGTTGTTGACCAGAATGTCCAGCGCGTCCAGCTTCTGCGCCAGCGTCCGCACGGCGGCGGGGTCGGTCACGTTGAGCGGCTCGAATGCCGCGCCCATGCTGCTGGCCGCCGCTTCACCCACCGCCGGATTGATATCGGCAATGGTGACTTTGGCTCCAGCTTCGCCCAGCGCTTTGGCAATTTCAAAGCCGATGCCCTGCGCTGCGCCAGTGACTAAAGCGGTTTTGCCGTCTAGATTAAAGAGATCAAGGATGTTGGATGATTCGGGGGCTTTGGTCATGACTTGGGGTTCCTTTTGAAGTGAAGGGGGCCGAACTAAAATGGGCACAGGTTAAAATACGGTTTACTCATTGCCAACTGATTCCATCCGCGCTTTGAAACGGCTGTGGCTTTCTTTGATCTTGTCCATCGCCGTCAGCGGGCCATTTTCTTGCAAGTCTTGGCGAGCCGCCAGATAAGCCGACTTGAAGCGCCCGTTTTGGCCGAGGTCGCCGAAGACTTCTTTGAGTTGCAGGAAGGCGGCGGGCTCCTCGGCTTCGCGGCTGACTGCTGCCGTCAGCATCTCGGCGCGGACATCTTGCAAAGCTGGAAACTGGCCGTCACGTACGGCCTCCACGTAAGCCGCCCACGACGCCACCACCAGCGCGGCGTGGTCAATGTCGCCGCTTCCCGCGAGTTGCTCGCGCACCACCGGCAGCAAAAACTTGGGAATGCGCTCGGAGGCGTCAAAAATCAGGCGGGCCAGGGTGTCCTGAATAGCGGGACTGGCAAAGCGGGAGATCAGCTCGTGGCTGTACTCGTCCAGATCGACTCCCGGCACGGGCCGCAGGGTAGGCACCCCTTCGGTTTTCATGTAATCCAGCAAAAACCCGGTGAAGCGCGGCTGCTGACAGACTTCATGCACGTAGGTGTAGCTCGCCAGCAAGCCGAGGTAGCTCATGGCCTGATGCGAGGCGTTGAGCAGCCGCAGTTTCATCAGCTCGTACGGCTCCACGTCGCTGACCACCTGCACGCCCACCGTCTCAAAGGCGGGGCGGCCCAAGGTGAAGTGGTCTTCCAAAACCCACTGGGTAAACGACTCGGCCATCACCGGCCAGCCGTCTTCTATGCCGTACTCGTCGGCCACTTCGCGGCGGCTCCCATCGGTGGTCGCGGGGGTGATGCGGTCAACCATCGAATTGGGGAAGGCCACATTCTGGGCAATCCACTCGCCCAATTCGGGGTCTTTGAGTCGGGCGAACGAGGTGAAGGCGAGCTGCGCGACGTGACCGTTGCCCTGCATGTTGTCGCACGACATCACCGCAAAGGGCTTCAAGCCGCGCTCACGCCGCAGCCTCAGCCCCTCGGTGACATAACCGAACACGGTGGTCGGCACCGCCCCTGCCGCGAGGTCGTGCTGAATGGCCGCGCCGGACGGATCGAACTGGCCGGTGGCGTCGTTGACGCTGTAACCGCCCTCAGTCACAGTCAGCGAGACGATTTTGGTGTTGGGGTCGGCCAATTTGTCAATCACCGCTTGTGGCGAATCGGGCGCGAACAAAAACTGGTTGATCGCCCCGATCACGCGGGCTTCTTGCTGGCCGTCCGGGGACTTGGTGACGAGGGTATACAGGTTGTCTTGGCCGGCAAAAACGTCGCGCATCTTGGCGTCGAACGGCAGCACGCCCACCCCACAGATGGCCCAGTCGGTACTGCCGCCGGCATTCAGGAGGCGGTCGAGGTACATGGCTTCGTGCGAGCGGTGAAAGCCGCCCACGCCGAAATGCACGATGCCGGAAGTGAGCCGGGCCGGGTCGTAGTCGGGAACCGCCACAGTTGAAGCGAGGTTGGGCAGCGCGGATAAGTTGAGTTTAACCATGAGGATTCTCCAGCAAAAACTTGTACGGTGACCCTAGATGAAGGCAAGCACAGCAGGGTGAAAGGCGGCTCAGTCCACCAACCGGATGATGAGGTCGGCGCGTGAGCGGCCCGCGTTGATCAGGGCGGCATTGTTTTGGTCTACCCGCTCCACCCAGGCTTTGGCGGCGTCGGGGGCTTTGCCGAACGCCACATGGCGGGCGATCAGCCGTGAAAGGCGCAGCTCTTCGGGCGGCTCCAAAAACCACACGGCGTCGAGTTGAGGTTTGACCCGGCTCCACGCGCCGCCTTCCAGCAGTAAGTAGTTGCCCTCAGTGAGAATCAGCGGGGTTGAGGCGAGGATGGGTAAGGCGCTGCCGATGGACTCTTCGATGGTGCGCTCGAAGGTCGGTGCGTAGATGACCTCCTCCGTCTGGTGCCACAGCCGCTCTAGCAGCGCCGCGTAGCCGTCCGCGTCAAAGGTATCCGGCGCACCCTTGCGCTCCCGGCGGCCCAACCGAATCAGTTCGCTGTTGGCGAGGTGAAAGCCGTCCATGCCGACCACCGCCACCTGATCGCCCAGAGCGCCGGCAATGGCCGCGCAAACGGTGGACTTGCCTGCGCCGGGCGCTCCGGTGATGCCGAGGATGCGCCGCTCACCGGATTTGAGCAGGGCACGAGCCAGAGCGATCAGGTCGGCGGTGGTGCGGGGCTGCGCGGCTGACGAGGCGGCTGATGGCACGGGGGAGCCGGAGGCGTCGTCAAAATGGGGATGAAGGGTGTCCATGAATCTCCTCCTCGGAAGCAGGGTGGCGTGAGCGGGTGAGGCAAAAGGGAGGGGTCAACTTGCCCTGAGCAGACAGGCTCTGAAGCGCTTGTGGGCGTTCCAGAGCCTGTCTGTAGGCGGGGGTCAACTCCACTCACCAAAGGGTTGTGCTCGCTGAACTTGAGAAGCTCAGGGAAGAAAGCTTACTTCACCGCGCCGAACGAGAGGCCGCGCACCAGTTGGCGCTGGGCCACCCAGCCGAAGATCAGCACCGGCAGCACCGTCAGCACGGCGGCGGCGCTCATCTGCGCCCAGAACAACCCACGTGAGGTCTTGAAGGTGCTGATAAACACGCTCAGCGGCGCGGCGTCGGTGGAAGTCAGGTTGAGGGCAAAGAAAACTTCGTTCCAAGCGAAAATGATAGCCAGCAGGGCTGTGGCGCTGATTCCCGGCAGCGAGAGCGGTAGGGCGATCCCGAAAAACTCCTTGGCGACGTTGGCTCCGTCCACCTTGGCCGCTTCATAGATGGCCGGAGGGATTTCGGTCATGTAGCTGTGCATCATCCAGACCACCAGCGGCAGGTTCATGGTGGTGTACATGATGATCAGGCCCCACCAGGTATCGAGCAGACCCAGGTCCCTGAACAGCAGATACAGCGGCACGATCACCCCGACAGCGGGCATGAACTTGGTGCTCAGCATCCAAGTCAATACGCCCTTGGAGCGCTTGGTCGGATACACCGCCAGTGCGAAGGCGGCGGGCAAACCCAGAATAAAGGCCAAGACGGTGCTGCCAATCGCGGCAATCAGCGAGTTTCTGAGGGCCACGCCGTAAGCGGGCAGGGCATTCTGAAAATTCTCGGTGATCGGCGTGAAGGTAAACACCGGCGGAACGGCGAACGCCTGCGCTTCCGTTTTGAAAGCGGCCAGCGCCATCCACAGCAGCGGGAAGAAGAACAAAAAGGCCAGCAGGTAAGTCAGCGCCGTCAGCAGAATGCCGCTGGTCGAGGGGCCGCCCTTTTTCTTGGGTGCTACGGTCACGGCTCGTTGAGACGGAAGAGTGGTCATCAGTGGCCTCCAGGGCTGACATTTTTGCTGATCATCCGCAGCAGGAAGATCGCTAGAATATTGGTCAAAACCACGGTAATCACGCCCGCCGCGCTCGCTACGCCGATGTTGTATTCGGCAAAGGCCTTTTGATAGATGAAGTACGGCAAGTTGGTGGTCGCCACGCCGGGACCGCCAGAAGTCGAGGCGTAGATTTCACCAAAGACCTGCAAGACGTTGATGGTTTCCAGCAGCACCACCACTTCCAGCGCCTGCGTCCAGTGCGGCAAAACGACGTAACGGAATTCCTGAAGAGGTGACGCGCCGTCGAGCCGGGCCGCCTCGATCTGGTCGTCCGGCAAAGATTGCAGGCCAGTCAGCAAGATCAGCATGGCAAACGGGGTCCATTCCCAGGTCACCATGCCGATGATGGTGGCCATCGGATAGGCCGAGAGGAAATCAATCGGCGTGCCGCCCAGCGATTTGACCAGCCAGCTGAAAAACCCGAAGACTGGATTGAGCAGCATGTTTTTGAACACCACCGCTGTGACCAGCGGCATGATCAGGAAGCTGCTCATCAGCACCGAGCGCACGAACCCCCGGCCAGGAAAGCTCCGGTTGAGTAGCAGAGCCAGGCCGCCGCCTAAAATCAGGGTCAAGATCAATGTCCCAGCAGTCAAGATCATGCTGTTGAGCAGAACTTTCAAATTGTCGCTGTCGGTTAGCAGACCCACATAATTGGAAAAGCCGATAAATGGACGGCGGTCGGGTTCGACCAGGTTGTAGCGGAAAAAGCTGTAATAGATCGTCATGAAAAACGGCACTTGGGTGGTCAAAATCAAGTACAGCATGGCGGGCCAGATCATCACCGAGGGGGTGATCTTGAAACCACCTTTGGGCTTGGGCGCAGTTGCAGAGATAGGCACAGCGGTCATGGGTGACCTCCAACAAAAAAGAGACGGCGGGACAAAAAAAAGCTCAAACGGCAGTTGATCTCTCCCTTGCTGGGCCGCCAAAAAGCGACCAGGGGCCGACAATCCACTTTGCAAGCTGTGATTGAAGGCCGGTGACTGGTCGCTGCGGTCTGGAAGGGGATGAGCTGGGCGAAAGTAAGCTCCATCCCTCAAGTCGGCTTACTTCTGGTAGCCGCCTTCTTTGGCCACTTTCTGAGCGGCAGCCTGAGCTTGGTTGAGCGCCTGATCAATGGTGGTCTGACCGCTGATCGCGCCGGCGAGGTACTGACCCACCTGGGTGCCGAGCGCCTGGAACTCGGGGATGGCCACGTACTGAATGCCGGTGTAAGGCACGGGATCCTTGGTGGCCTTGGTCACGTCGGCGCTGCTGATGGCTTTTTGCACCAAGCTGCTGAACGCTCCAGCGGCTTTTTTGTACTGAGGATTGCTATAGGTGCTGGTGCGGGTGCCGGGGGGCACAGCCGCCCATGTGCCTTTGGTCTTGGCGACCAGGGCGATGTAGTCCTTGCTGGTGGCCCAAGTGATGAACTTGAAGGCGGCGTCTTCCTGCTTGCTGCTCTTGGGGATCGCCAAGTTCCAGCTCCAGTACCAGTGGTTGCCGCGTGGGGTGCCGGGGCCGGTGGGCGCGTTGGCAAAGCCCACCGAGTTGACGATTTTGCTGCTGGAAGGATCGCTTAGGAGTCCGGCGGCTACAGTGGCGTCCACCCACATCCCGCACTTGCCCTGGCTCATCAAGGTCAGGTTCTCGGTGAAACCGTTGGAGGTGGCTCCGGGGGGGCCGTACTTCTTGATCAGGTTGACATAGAAAGTCATGGCGTTCTTCCAGGCCGGGCTGTCAAGCTGCGGCTTCCAATCGTTGTCGTACCAGCGTCCGCCGAAGGTGTTGGCCACGGTGGAGAACACCGCCATGTTCTCGCCCCAGCCGGGCAGGCCGCGTAGGCAGATGCCATAAACGCCGTTTTTGGGATCGTTGACCTTAGAAGCGAAGCCCTCGATCTGCGTCCAGGTGGGGTTGACCGGCATGGTGACGCCCGCTTTCTTAAAGAGGTCTTTGTTGTAATACGTCATGCTGCTCTCAGCATAAAACGGCACGGCGTAGAGCTGGCCGCCAATGGTCAGGGCGTTACGGACGCCGGGAATGATGTCGTTGACGTTGTAGCTCTTGGCGATGTCGGGGTTTTTGGCAAAGGCGGGAGTCAGCGGGTCGAGCCAGCCGTTCTTGGCCCAGATCGGCACTTCGTACGCGCCCACGGTAGCGACGTCAAAGCTGCCCGCGCCGCTGGCCACGTCGAGGGTGATCTTTTGGCGCAGTTCGTTTTCCGGCAGCACCACCCATTTGACATTGATGTCGGGGTAAAGCTTGTTGAATTCGGGGGTGAGTTTTTGCATCGTCACCATGTCGGGGTTGTTTACCGTGGCGATGGTGATGGTGCTGGCGGCTTGAGCATTGCCCAGAGCCAGCGCGGCGGTCAAAAGTGCAGCGAGTGATTTCATGTTTCCTCCGAATAAGGGGGTTGGGCGGCTCTCACCAAACAGCTTTGTCAAGAAACTTGAAAAGCGCTCCACGAGTCATGGCTGAAGGAAACCGCTGCAAACAGGACGATACCTGGCTGCCAGCGAGTTGAAGCACTTGATCACTTCAGTGTGTTATTGGACTCGTGTTCATAGAGTAGTTGTTTTCTCAGGGTTTGTCTAATTGTACTGAGTACAGTCATGGACACGTGGCCAACCATTGAGCGCGGAGCTCTGAAAGTGATTGGTCACGTGGCCTATTGCCAATCAAAACTGTTTACACTGTGGAGCGTGCCGAGCATTACCGATGTTGCCAAACAAGCTGGCGTTTCGCCCACCACGGCCAAACGCGCTCTCAAAACGCCGCACCTGCTTCATCCTGAAACGCTTGCAAAGGTCATGGAAGCGGTTTCCAAGCTGCATTACGAACCTGATCTGCGGGCTGGAGCGCTGCGGGCTGGGCAAAGCCGCACGGTGGGCGTGGTGCTGGGATCGGTGGTGGAGCCGTTTTTTGCTCAACTGGCCCGCACCCTTGGTCAGGAGTTGCGTCGGGGCGGCTACAACATGCTGCTGACCGAAAACGAATATCAGAGCGCCCACGAACTCACCGAACTCAAGCTGCTCTACGGCCAGCGGATCGACGCGCTGATTTTGCGTGCCGGTTACGGCGACGAGAGCCGCGAATATTTGGAGCGGCTGCACAAACGCGGCGTGTTTATCGTGCAGGTGGATTACTGTTTGCCCGGCGCGACCTACCCTTCAGTGATGCTCGGCAACGTAAAAGCGGTGCGGGAAGCGGTGCAGTACTTGTACGCATTGGGCCACCGCCGCATTGCCGCCACTGGCAAATACGACCCGCTGCTGCATCCTGAAGGCCGCTCGTATACCTTTCCCACCGCGATGGCCGAAGTGGGCTTGGAGGTGCGGCCCGAATACGAACGGGTGATGTTTTTGACCGAAGAAAACACCTACCAATACACGCTGGACGTGATGCGCCTTGCCTGCCCACCCACCGCGCTGCTGGCTCTGACCGGAGCGAGCGCCGCCGGATGTTACCGCGCCCTGCAAGAACTCGGCCTCAAGGTGCCGGACGACGTGTCGCTGCTGAGTTTTGACAACTACTCGTGGATGAGTTTGGTCAGTCCAGCCATCACAGTGCTGGCCCAGCCAATTGACGACATGGCCCGCGCCGCTGCTCAAATGGTTCTCAGGGCGCTGAGCGGTGAAGACAAGCGGCCCGCCGATATCGTCTTCCCCGCCGAGCTGATCGTGCGCGGAAGCTGCGCTCCACCGCAGGCGCAGCGGGTGTTGGAGCGGGCCTAGCCACTGAACTCTGGGGCGCGAATTCGCAATGAAAGGCGGGGCTGAAGGTGCTGAGGAGCGCGATCAGTCCATGACGACAGAACTGCTGACCCGGCCAGATGCACAAGGAGTCATAAAATGGCGGAGTTGCCTTTTGATGGCGAATTGAACGCAACCCGTCACCGGCCCGCCCTGATTCTCCTGCGTCCTGACCCTCTTGCATTTAGTTAGACGGCGTACTAAACTTTACCGGTAACGACAACTTGATCGCTGTTCTGCATGGATAACCAGTGATCCGCCTCACGGCGTCAACCATGCGCTTACTTCCCAAATGGAAGTGGGCGCATGGTTGGCCGTGAGGCGTTGTTGTTTGGATTGGGCAGCTCAATCTCTCAAGATCAAGGCTCAGCGCAGGAAATACCGGCAAACCCGGCTTCATTGGAGGACACTACCCCATGCAGACTGTACAGCTCAATGTAAACGGAACCCGTAAAGTGGCCCGAGATGTCCGGCCACACACCACACTCCTCAACTATCTGCGCTCGGAAGGGCTGACCGGCTGCAAAGAAGGCTGCGCCGAGGGCGAATGCGGAGCCTGCGCGGTGCTGCTGGCCCGCCCTACTGACGACGGTGGCACGCGGTTGGAGTCGGTCAACGCCTGCTTAGTGCTGATGGGTACGCTGGAAGGCCAGGAAGTCGTCACCGCCGAGGGTATCGGCCAGCCCGGAGCGCTGCACCCCATTCAGCACGAGATGGCTGTGCGCGGCGGCTCGCAGTGCGGCTACTGCACCCCCGGATTCGTGGTCAGCATGGCCGCCGAGTATTACCGCCCAGAAAGGGGGGAAGGTGACCCACAGGGTGTTCATCAGGGCACTGGCCCCAACGGCTTTGACATCCACTCGCTGAGCGGGAATCTCTGCCGCTGCACCGGCTACCGCCCGATACAGGACGCCGCCTACGCGCTGGGGAGTCCCGCCGAGGGTGACGTGCTGGCCGAGAGACGCGCCCAGCCTGCCCCCGCGCCGCAGCCCACCCACCTCACCACTCCCGAGGGCGACTTTCACCGCCCCGCGACGCTGTCCGAAGCGCTGGAGTTGCTGGAAGCCAATCCTGCCGCCAAGCTGCTCTCCGGCGGCACCGACTGGGGCGTGGAAGTCAACATCCGCCACGCCCGTGCTGCCGTCACCATCGCGCTGGACGGCTTGCCAGAGCTGCGCGGCCTGACTTGGACGGACGAGCATCTGGAAATCGGGGCGGGCTTGCCACTAACCGAAATCGAGCGCCGCCTCGGTGACCAAGTGCCGCTGCTGGCCGAATGGTTTCCGCAGTTCGCCTCACGCCTGATCCGCAACAGTGCCACGCTAGGCGGCAACATCGGCACCGCTTCGCCCATCGGTGACAGCCCGCCCGTGCTGCTGGCGCTGGACGCGGGCGTGATACTCGTCGGCAAGAATGGCGAGCGAGAAGTCAAAGTCAGCGGGTTTTTTACCGGCTACCGCAAAACGGTGATGGCCGCCGGAGAACTGATTAAGGCCGTCCGGATTCCTTTGCCGCTTGCGCCCACCACCGGCTTTTTCAAGATTGCCAAGCGCCGCTTCGACGACATTTCCAGCGTGGCGGTGGGCATTGCTCTGGAACTGGACGGAGAGACCGTCAAACGCATTCATATAGGACTGGGCGGAGTGGCGGCCACGCCGATTCGCGGCAGCAAAGCGGAGCAGGCGCTGACGGGTCAAACTTGGAACGAAAAGAACGTTCGCGCCGCCGCCAAATTGCTCGGCAGTGAGGGCACCCCGCTGGACGACCACCGCGCCTCCGCCGCTTACCGCGCCGCCATGTTAGAGCAGACGCTGCTGAAGTTTTACTTTGAGAAATCAGGGAAAGGAGTGTTGGTATGACTAAAGTTGTAATGACACGTCAGCGCAGTGGGCTTGAGCGAAAAGCCGTCTTTGAACGGGTAGGACTATGACGCACAGCTTGTTTGAACGCCCGCCCGTCGGTGCCGTTGGCGACGCCATTCCGCACGAGAGCGCCGATCTGCACGTCACCGGCTACGCGCTCTACACCGACGACCTCGGGGTGCGCCTCCAAAATTTGCTGCACGCTTGGCCGCTGCAAGCGCCGCACGCCCACGCCCGCATCCTCAGCATGGACACCGCGCCCGCGCTGGAAGTGCCCGGCGTGGTGCGGGTGCTGACCAAGGCCGACGTGCCGGGTGTCAACGATTCCGGCGTCAAGCACGACGAGCCTCTGTTTCCTGATGAAGTCTGCTTTTACGGCCAAGCCGTCTGCTGGGTGCTGGCCGACAGTACCGACGCTGCGAGGCAGGGCGCGGACGCTGTCAAGGTGGAGTACGAACCGCTGCCCGCCGTGCTGACGGTTCAGGACGCCATCGCCGCAGGCAGCTTTCAAGGTGCTCAGCCGGTTTTGCGGCGCGGCGACGTGTCGGTGGGCTTTGCTGAGGCCAAGAACATCTACGAAGGTGAATTTGAGTTTGGTGGTCAGGAGCATTTTTATCTGGAAACGAATGCTTCGCTGGCCCACATTGACGAATCCGGTCAGGTTTTCATCCAGAGCAGCACCCAGCACCCCACTGAGACGCAGGAAATCGTGGCGCACATTCTGGGCCTGACTTCCTCGCAGGTGACGGTGCAGTGTTTACGCATGGGCGGCGGCTTCGGCGGCAAGGAGATGCAGCCGCACGGCTTCGCGGCCATCGCGGCGCTGGGCGCGACCTTGACCGAGCGGCCCGTCCGGATGCGCCTTAACCGCACCCAAGACCTGACCATGACCGGCAAGCGCCACCCTTTTCACAGCAAATGGAAAGTCGGCTTTGACGACAACGGGCGCTTGGTGGCCCTGCAAGCCACGCTCAGCAGCGACGGCGGTTGGAGTCTGGATTTGTCCGAACCCGTGCTGGCCCGCGCCCTGTGTCACATTGACAACGCTTACTACATCCCGCACGTGGAAGTGCATGGCCGCATCTGCAAAACCAACAAGACCTCTCAGACGGCCTTTCGGGGCTTCGGCGGGCCGCAGGGCATGTTGGTGATCGAGGATATTCTTGGCCGCTGCGCTCCCTTGTTGGGCTTGGAGGCCCATGAACTGCGCCAGCGCAACTTCTACGCGTCCGGCGAGGCCACGCCTTACGGCCAGCCCGTCCGGCACGCCGAGCGGCTTCAAACGGTGTGGAGCGCCCTGCTCGACAGCAGCGATTTTGCCGCCCGCAACGCTGAAATTCAGAAATTCAACGCCGCGCACCCGCACACCAAACGCGGCCTCGCCATTACACCGGTCAAGTTCGGGGTGAGCTTTAACTTCACCGCCTACAACCAGGCCGGAGCGCTCGTTCACGTCTACAAAGACGGCTCGGTGCTGATCAACCACGGCGGCACCGAGATGGGGCAGGGCCTGCACACCAAGATGATTCAGGTGGCGGCCACCGCTCTGGGCGTGCCGCTCAGGAGCATCCGCCTTGCGCCGACCCGCACTGACAAAGTGCCCAACACCTCGGCGACGGCGGCGAGTTCTGGGGCCGACCTCAACGGTGGGGCCATCAAAAACGCCTGTGACCAGATCAAAGAGCGCCTCGCGGCGGTGGCGGCGGGTTCGCTGGGCGTGCATCCGGGCGACGTGAAATTTGAAAACGGGCGGGTCTATCCGCTGGGCCACCCCGATCAGGGCATGGACTTTGCCAAACTCGTCCACGACGCTTATCACCTGCGTACCCAACTGTGGGCGGCGGGCTTTTACCGCACGCCGGGCCTGCACTGGGACCGGGAAAAAGTGCAGGGCGAACCGTTCAAATACTTTTCTTACGGCGCGGCGGTGGCGGAAGTGGAAGTGGACGGCTTTACTGGAGCCTACCGCCAACTGCGCACAGATTTGCTGCACGATGTGGGCGACAGCTTATCGCCGCTGATCGACATCGGTCAGGTCGAAGGCGGCTACGTGCAGGGCGCAGGCTGGATGACCTTGGAGGAGTTGCACTGGGACACCTCCGACGGGCCAAATCGGGGGCGGCTGGCGACCCAATCGGCCAGCACCTACAAGCTGCCCAGCTTCTCGGAAATGCCGGAAATCTTTAACGTGGCTCTCTTGGAGCAGGCCACCGAAAGCGGGGTTGTTTACGGCTCAAAAGCTGTCGGTGAGCCGCCGCTGATGCTGGCGATCAGCGTGCGCGAAGCCCTGCGCCAAGCGGCCGCCGCCTTCGGGCCGAGCAATAGGGCGCAAGAACTCCGGCTGCCCGCCACGCCCGAAGCGGTGTTCTGGGCGCTGGACAGTGCGCGGCAGGCGGCGAGGGACGCAGTGGCGGCGGACGACTGAGGAACAATCACTCCGCCCACCACCCCATCCTTACTCCTAAAGAGGGACGCGGAGTGGGAAAAGATGTTCGTTTTTTCTATCCCACGTTCCAAAAGGAGCCCAAATGAACTGGTTAGCCGCCCTCAACCACCTGACCCAGACCAACCAAGCCGGCGTCCTCGTGACTGTGGCTTCGGTGCGGGGCCACGCTCCACGCGAGGCGGGGGCCAAGATGGTGGTCAGCTTAGATGCCACTTGGGACAGTGTGGGCGGCGGCAACCTGGAGATGGCGGCCTGCGAGCGTGCCCGCGCCCTAATGAGAGCGGGTGTGCAGGCTCCCGAACTGCTGACCTTGCGCCTGACCGACAGCGCCAACAACGAATATGGCCGTCAGTGCTGCGGCGGCGAAGTTACTTTGCTGCTCGAACCGCTGACCACCGTGCGCCCGCATATCGCCATTTTTGGAGTCGGACACGTGGGCTTAGAACTCGGCGTGATGCTCTCGCGCTTGCCGGTCAACTTACATCTGGTGGATTCACGGGAAGCTCAACTTACGCCAGAGCGCTTGGCCCTGCTCGAACAAGGCGCGGCCAAACTCCACGTCCACCACTCTCCCATCCCCGAAATGAGCCTCTACGATCTGCCCGCCGGAAGCCACCTCGTCATCATGACCCACGACCACGCCGAGGACGCGGCTTTGTGTGACGCGGCGCTGAGGCGGCCCGAACTGGGTTTCATAGGTCTAATCGGCTCCAAAGTCAAATGGATCCGTTTTCAAGAACAACTTAAAGCGGTGGGCCACACCGAGGGAGATTTGCAGCGCCTCACCTCCCCGGTTGGCCTCAGCCACATCAAAGGCAAAACGCCCGCCGTGATTGCCATCGGCGTGGCGGCTCAGCTGGTGGCCGTGCTGGAAGCGGCGCAGAGCCGACCTCTTTTTCCCAGCACCCAGCCGCCGACAGCCGCCAAAGGAACTCCATGACTTTATACCGCGCCACCTTCCTCCACACTCCAGTCAACCCCTTCCACCATTCAGACGCGCTCAAGAGAGAAGACGACGGCGGCTTGCTGGTTCAGAACGGCCAAATTAGAGAGAGCGGCAGTTTTGCTGACCTCAAAGCGGCGCACCCCACCGAAACGGTGGAAGACCTGCGCGGCGGGCTGCTCCTGCCCGGTTTCATTGACACCCACGTGCATTATCCGCAGGTTCGCGTCATCGGCGGCTTGGGCGTGCCGCTCCTCGATTGGCTGGACAAGTACGCCCTGCCGGAGGAGGCCCGCTTCGGTGATTCTGCCCACGCTGCCACCGTGGCCCGTGAGTTCGTATCGGGCCTGATCAGCAGCGGCACCACCACCGCGTTGGTGTTCGGCTCGCACTTTGCCAACGCGGTGGACACTTTGTTTCAGGAAACCGAGCGGGTGGGTTTGCGAACTGTGGCGGGCCAAGTGGTGAGTGACCGGATGCTGCGCCCAGAGCTTCACACCACCCCCGAGCGGGCCTACAGCGAAGGCAAAGCGCTGATCGAAAAGTGGCACGGCAAAGGCGAGAACCGTTACGCCGTTACCCCGCGCTTTTCGCTGTCGGCTTCGGAAGGCATCTTGGAGGCCTGCGCGGCGCTGATGAAGGAATTTCCCGACGTGCATTTCACCTCGCACAGCAACGAGAACCTGAAAGAAGTGGAGACGGTGCGCCAACTGTTTCCAAAGAGCCGCGACTACATCGACACCTACGAGCAGGCTGGACTGCTGGGTCGCCGCAGCGTGCTGGCCCACAACGTCCACATGACCGGCCGTGAGCTGAGTGCAATGGCCACGCACAGTTGCACTTCGGCGCACTGCCCGTGCAGCAATTCGGCGCTGGGGAGCGGATTTTTCCCGCTCAAGCGCCACCTCGCGGCGGGCGTGCGCGTCTCGCTCGGCACCGACGTTGGTGGCGGCACCGGCTTTTCGATGCTTAAGGAAGGCTTGCAGGCTTACTTCATGCAGCAACTTCTAGGTGACAGCGGCGTGGCGCTTGAGCCGTCTCACCTGCTCTACCTTGCCACCCGCGCCGGAGCCGAGGCGCTGGAGATGGACGGGCAAATCGGAGATTTCAGTGCGGGCAAGGCCTTTGATGCCTCCCTCTTTCAGCCGCCGGAAGGCTCGACCATGCAGGCTGTTCTCAACAACGCACACAGCACCGAACGCGCCCTCGCTTCTCTCTTCGCGGGCGGCACGCAGGCCGATGTCAAACGCGTCTGGATCGGCGGCAAAGAAGTGTTTAGCCGCCGTGAAACTGCACAGGCCGAGCCGGTCAGCGCCTAAATGGTACGCGCTTAAATGACACGCGCCCGGTCTCGTGACGGCCCACACCTGACCCCTCTGCCTTGACCCACTTCGCCCGCCGTTTCCCGCCGCCCATCCCCGCCGCCCGTTCCTGCCCACCCGCACTGCTCCACAGGAGAAGTCCATGTCACGAGCCTCCGACCTTCCCGTCTCGCCCCCCGTTTCGGCTTTTGATCGGTATTTCGAAATCACCAAAACCGGCTCGAACATACCGCAGGAAATCCGCGCCGGAATCACCACCTTCCTCACCATGAGCTACATTCTGTTCGTCAATCCGCAGGTGCTGAGCAGCGCCATCAAGATCGATAACGCCTTCGTGCAAATCTTGATGACCACCGCCATCGCCGCCGCTTTCGGTTCGCTGGTGATGGGCCTGATCGCCCGCTATCCGTTCGCGCAGGCTCCGGGCATGGGACTGAATGCTTTTTTTGCCTACACCGTGGTGCTGACTCAGGGCATTCCGTGGCAAACGGCGCTGGGCGCGGTGTTTATCTCGGGAGTGCTGTTCGTGGTGCTCAGCGTTGTGGGCGCTCGGCAGGCCATTGTCAAGGCCATTCCGCTCAGCCTCAAGTTTGCGATCACGGCGGGCATCGGGGCGTTCTTGGCCTTCCTCGGCCTCAAAAATGCTGGCATCGTCGTCACCAACCCCGCCACCTTCGTGGCGATGGGCCGCTTGGTTGACCCGACCGTCTGGGTGGCGCTCATCGGCCTGATCATCTCGGCGGTGCTGCTGAAGCGCAAAGTCACCGGCGCGATTCTCTACGGCATTCTGATCACCACCGTGATTGCCATCATCAGCCGCGCTCCGGTGTATGCGGGCGGCCCCAAAGGTGCGCTGCAAGCTTTCCCCGGTTTTGAAGGCAAGATCCTCGGCATCTTCGCCACCCCGATCTGGCCTTCGGGTTTGGTCGGTCAACTCGACATCGGCGGCGCGGTCGGCTTAGGGCTCATCAGCGTGGTGTTTACCTTCTTCTTTGTGGACTTCTTCGACGCCACCGGCACCCTGACTGGCCTGGCCCAGCGCTCCGGCTTTCTGGACGCCAACGGCGATATGCCCCGCGCCCGCCGCACCTTTGCGATGGACGGCTTGGCGGCGATGTTCGGCGCGTTCATGGGCAGTTCCACCACCACCGCTTATGTGGAGTCGGCCTCCGGCATCGGCGCAGGTGGGCGTACCGGCCTGACCGCCGTGACCGTCGGGGTGCTGTTCCTCCTGAGCATGTTCATCTGGCCACTGGCCGCCGCGATTCCGGCTGCCGCCACCGCTCCGGCGCTGATTTTGGTGGGCGCGATGATGATGGAAGGCGTGATTCACGTGGACTGGGAAGACATGTCCGAAGCGCTGCCCTCGTTTCTCACCATCATCCTCATGCCGCTGACTTTCAGCATCGCCAACGGCGTCAGCCTCGGCGTGATCAGCTACTGCCTCGTCAAAGGCCTCAGCGGTGAGGCCCGCAAAGTCAGTCCGATTTTGTACGGCGTGGCGGCGCTGCTGATTATTCGTTACATCTGGCTGGCGGAGGGTTGAGCATGACGAATGAAATGAACGGCGTGACGCTGAATCACCCCGAAGCGCTGGCCTTACTGACTTGGCTAGACGAACTGCACTTGCAAGTTCCCGCTGCTGCTGATCCGGCTTTGCACGCGGCTATGGCCAAACTGCGCTCGGCCAAGGGTCAGGAAGCTGAACTCGTGGAAGGCTCCGGGCGGGTGTACGATCTGAGTCCAAAGAGTAAGTAACCTCAACCACCCACGCAGCGCGGGCCTGTTCTCAGTAGAGGAAATAGGCCCGCGCCGTTTTGCTTTTCCATACATCGTAGATTTAGCTATCACTATCACTATTCCGATTTTTCAGCTAAGATAATGCTGACATGAATTTACATCGACGCAACACCGTGAGGGGCGCTCTGGCTGGCGTGGGTCTGATTTCTCTACTCACCGCTTGCCCGAGGCCAACGCCGCCGCCGCCCTACGCCTCCTTCAATTTGACCTTCAAGTTTCCGCCGCTGCCCGCTTCCGCCAACTTGGGTAATACCTACCTCGCCGCCATCGCTTTTGACGCCGACACCGGGGCCATCAGTGTGGTCAACAGCCAGTCACTCGGGTACGGCGCTCCGGGCGGCTCTCAAAGTAACACCGTACAGCTGAACTTGTACGGCCTCGACGGACTGCTGAACGGCACGGTCTACGGTCAAAAAGAAGCCAAGAAAATCAACTGCTCTCAGGCCTTTGCCAAAGGCGAAGCCGACGGTATCAAGGACATCAAAGTCACGCCGGAAGGGGCCAAGACCTGCAACGTCTACTTCGTTATCTTCGAGGACAAAGACGGCAACCGCTCGCCGAGCAACGCCGAAGAGATTTATATGACCCACGACATCGTGAGCTACGCCAGCAGCCCCTTGACGTTCAGTTACGGCAGCGAAGACGGCCATTCTGCGGTGAGCGGCAGCCGCAACAAAGGCTGGTCATTGGTGCGCCACCAAGTTTTGCAGCCGACCAGCACGCCGGGTCAGTACTTGGTCAGCATGAACAGCGCGCCCGCCGAAGATCAGGCTATTGCGATCAACATGCACGTCCCCAGCGCCTTTTACACCAGCCAGAGCTTGCCCAGCGCCCAGCTTGGCGGGAGCCAGAAATGAAAACCACTTACGCCGCTTCTGCTTTGCCGCTGCTGCTGCTGGGTAGCCTGCTGAGTGCTTGTAGTCAGAGCAACGCCGCCACCGGAGGCCGTCCCGAACTGCCCACCGCCAGCGAAGTGCGCCACCCCGCCGCGCCCAAAGGAGCGCCCGTGTTCCTGAGCTTGCTGACCGAAGGCAATGTCAGCTTGTACCAAGTGGGTGTCAAGGAAGACGCCACTTCCACCAGCGTCAATCCGCTGGCGCTCGGCGACGGGTACAAGGGCCGCACCGTGCCGATCAGCGAGGCGCTGCCCGCTGACGCGGTTGACATCAAGGTCAGCGACGCCACCGCCAAAGTCGTGCTGCTGCACTGGGTAATGTGGCAAGACAAAAACAACAACGGCTCACTCGACGGCGGCGAGAGTTTGCCGCTGCTCAGCCACGACCGCGTGGTCTACGCCGATCAAACCGTGAACGTGACGTTTCAAACCCTGAGTCCCGATATGGTTCAAAAGTGGAACTTCGCCCAGGGCTGGAGCCGCGCCGCCCACTACGTCTACAAACCGCTGGACACCCAAACCTACCGCCGGAGCTTGGAAACCAACGGCCTGAGCCGCTTTGAACTGCACCAGCCCACGCCCCTCACCAGTATGTAATTCAAGTCTGCCTGAACGCCCCACTGCAAGGTGGGGTTTTTTGTTGCTGCCGTAGTGGCTCTGCACCCAGTCCAAAATTTTGAACTGAGACGCGGGTCAGGGGCTTTTTTGCTGTCTGTGTAGGCCCTTGTCCTTTTGCTGCCGGTGGTTCAAGTCACGGCAGACACACCAAAATGTCAATTTATTTTTAGAATTTGACCTTAATCCTTTCGCGGCAGAGTTGACACAAGGCTTAATGTCTGCTTAACTCACTTTAATATTTAGCCAACTAAGTATTCCGTATGTGGCAAATTGCCGCTGTGGCGTTTCGCTCTATCCCGCAAGCTTAGCGGGATTTGGGGGGCCTAGTCATGACTAAAATCGCTCGTTCACCGTCCGCCGTTCACCCCGTCGATGAAATTTTGCCGGCCCAGAACATGATCGCTTTTGGCCTCCAACACGTGCTGAGCATGTACGCGGGAATTGTGGCGGTGCCGCTTGTGCTGGCCAGCGCCCTGGGACTTCCCAGCAGCGACGTGGTGCTGATTATTGGAGCCAGCTTTTTTATGTGCGGCGTCGCCACTTTGATTCAGACGCTCGGCTTCGGCGTGTTTGGGGCCAAACTGCCCATCGTGCAGGGCACCACCTTCGCCTCGGTGGCCACCATGATCTTGATCGGCAAGCAAGCGGGGCTGCCGGGGATTTTCGGCGCGGTGATCGCGGGCGGGCTGTTCACGGTGCTGGCCGCGCCGTATTTCTCGCGCCTCCTGCGCTTTTTTCCGCCGGTGGTGGCTGGCACCGTCATTACCATGATCGGCGTCTCTCTGTTGCCGGTGGCGATCAAGTGGGCGGGCGGCGGCGTGCCGAGTTTGCCGACTTTCGGTTCACCCAGTAACCTCGCACTGGCCGGCATTACTCTCCTCATCGTGCTGCTGATCACCCGCTTCGGGCACGGCTTCGTGGGCCGGGTGGCGGTGTTGCTGGGTCTGGTGATAGGCACTGTGATCGCCGCCGCCGTGGGCAAAGCCGACTTCTCCGGCGTGGCGAACGCGGCTTGGTTCGGCTTCTCGGTTCCGTTTCACTTCGGCACGCCAACCTTTGCCCTGGTGCCGGTGCTGTCGATGATCATTGTGATGCTGGTCGTGATGGTAGAAACCACCGCCGATCTGCTGGCGATTGGCGAGGTCGCCGGCAAAGAAGTGGACGCCAAAACGGTGGCCAATGGCCTGCGGGCCGACGGGCTGTCTACTGCGCTGGGCGGGATCTTTAACGCTTTCCCCTTCACTGCCTTTGCCCAAAATGTCGGTTTGGTGCGCTTTACCGGCATTAAGAGCCGCTTCGTGGTGGCGGTGGCAGGCGTGATTTTAATGATGCTGGGCTTTTTGCCCAAACTCAGTGCGCTGGTCTCGGCCATTCCGCTTCCAGTGCTGGGCGGCGCAGGCTTGGTGCTGTTCGGCAGCGTGGCGGCGGCGGGCATTCAGACGCTGGCCAAGGTCAATATGGCCGACAACCGCAACTTGATTATCGTGGCCATCAGCATCGCGCTGGGCGTCATTCCGTCCACCGTGCCGAACTTTTACGCCCAGCTTCCCGATCAAGCGCGTTTGTTTCTCGACAGCGGCATCACAGCGGCCAGCTTATCGGCGATCTTGCTCAACATCCTCTTTAATTTGCTTAGCACAGGCCGTGAGCGCCTGTCATCCACGGCGGAAGTGGCCGCCCACGCGCCGCAAGTGGGCGACATTCACTAACGCTAAACACCATCCACTCAAATGCCGCCCGAAGTTCAGAGGGCGGCATTTTCACATTTCCCCTTGTGATTTCCATTCCAATCTGTTATGCTATAGACGTAATTGAGGTAAAGATATTAAGATATGGACTCAAGGAGGAACCGATGCTCTACCGTCACGGCGATGTTCTGGTTCAAAGTGTTTCTGAGCAGAGTGTCTCTGATCTGCCTGCCGCCCACCCCCGCCCCGGCGTTACGCTGGCACGCGGCGAAGTCACCGGCCACAGCCACCGTTTCCGAGACGCGGCGAGCGTGCAACTCTACACCGTCGGTGCAGACACTTACGCGCAGGTGCTGGCCGAAAGCGCCGAGCTGATTCACGAAGAACATGCCACCATCACCTTGCCGCGCGGCCTTTACAAAGTCTGGATGCAGCGCGAATACAGCCCCGAAGCCATTCGGCGGGTGCTGGACTGATGCTGGCCAGTCTGGGTACAGGTTCGCTCAGCGCGGCGCAGGCGAAAGAGGTGATTCTGAGCGGCCAAGTCGGCGGCCCGCTCAGCTTCCGGGGGCGCTTGGATTTATCTGGCGAAAAGAATCTGCGCTTGCCCGATCACCTCAGCGGCGACACGCTCGACATCAGCGGTACCCAGCTGAGTGCTCTGCCCGAACACCTCCAAGTCGGCGAGCTGATCGCCAAAAACCTGCCGCTCAGTGAGGTTCCGGCCAGCTTGCGGGTGCAGTTCCGGCTGACACTGGACGGCTGCGCCCGCTTGCAACACCTTCCCCAAAATCTGACGGTCGGTTCGCTGAGCTTGCAGGACTGCCTCTCTCTGGAGACGCTCCCAGAAGGTCTCAACGTCTGCTTTCTCAACGTGAGCCGCTGTGAAGCGCTTGTCAACTGGCCCCGGCAGGCCGAGGTGCGTTTCGGGCATCTGCTGGCCCGCGATTGCCTGAGCCTGCGCGGTCTTCCGAGCTGGCTGAACCAACTGGCCCAGCTCGATCTTTCGGGTTGCCGGGGCGTTACGGCGCTGCCGCCGCACCTCAAAATCAGCGGCTGGCTGGACGTGGCGGGCAGTGGCCTGACTGCTCTCCCAGCCCAGCGGCCCGCCTTGCGCTGGCGCGGCGTGCGAATCAGCGAGCGGCTGGCCTTTGAGCCGGAAACCATCAGCGGCGTGGAAATCGTGGCCGAGCCAAACACCGAAGTGCGCCGCGTGATGATGGAGCGGGTCGGCTACGAGCGCTTTTTGGACGAAGTCGGGGCGCGAGTCCTCGACCGCGACACCGATGCGGGCGGCGAACGGGTGCTGGTGCGGGTGGAGTTGCCGGAAGACGAGCCGTTCGTGGCGGTGTGTGTCAGTTGCCCGTCGACGGGGAGGCGCTACACCCTGCGCGTGCCGCCGACCATTACCCGCGCTCAAGCGGCCTCGGCGTGGCTGGCGGGCTTTGACGAGCCGAGTCTTTATCGGCCAGCGGTGGAAGCGTGAGCGGTGGAGGCATGAAGCTGCTGAGCGCGTGTCAGATACGCTTCCAGCCCCCCAGACTCGGCCCACCCGCCTGAGTCGGGAATGCGGGCCAGCAAGCCCTCGCCGTAAATATCCGCTGCGCCGAGTTCCGGCAAATGCACATACCCGATGTGGCATTCGCAGCTTGAGCGGCTGCATAGGCGGGGCCGCAGCAACTCGCGCACGTCCTGAGCGTAGATGTTGCCCAGAGGCCGCTCGATAAAGTGGCAGCGGCGAGCGGTGCCGTCGCCGTCCACGCTGATGACGCTCTCGCCCGCGCCGCAAGCATGGCCGCGCGTGCGGTAGCGGCGGGTATTGACTTCAAACAGGGGATCGGCAGCGCTTAGACGCGCCAAGTCAGGGGGTGAATAGTAGCTCTCCCCCACCTTGAAGGCGTTGACCCACAAATAAATTTCTGGCGGCAAAGCGGCCCTCAGCGCTTCTATTTCGCCGAAGTGGCTTTTCTTGCCGACCACGCCGACGCTGTAGCGCACACCCAAGGTGTCGAGCTCCGCACACTTGGCCAGAAAGCGCTCGCGTTTGACTTCATTCGGGTGGTAGGTGGCCCACAACCCAATTTTGCTGCGCTCAGCATGGCCCAACCAAGCCAGCGAACCCGACAAGTTGGTTTGAATGGCCAGTTGCCGGATGTGCGGCGCGTGGCTGAGCCGTGTCAGGGCGGCCTGATAACGTGGCCTGACCAGCGCTTCGCCCCAGGGCGTGAACAAGATGGACAAATCAAACGGTTGCGCTTCGGCCCAGCTGATGAAGCGTTCCAGCGCCGCCGCGTCTGCCGCGTGTTCTGCCGCCGTCTCGGTGTGCTTGGCGAACGGGCAATAGGGGCAAGCGTAATTGCAACTCGAAAGCGGGCCTCTGTAAATCACGGAGAGGTGACTTACCTCCACTGGTAGTCCTCGCTCAGTGCACGCACGGCGGGCGAATACAGCCACGGCCCCAGCGCGTCTGATTGCTCCAGTCCGGCGGGAGTGAGGATCAACCGACCCGTTTGCCAGTTTGCCAAGCCGAGTTCTGAGAGTTCGGCAAGTTGCGGAAAGTCACTCAGCGCCTCGCTGCCGAACTCGCGGGCGTACAGCGCCGCGTCCAGTCCAGAAAAGTGCAGCAGCGATTGAAGCGCGAACCTGCGCCGCCGCTCGTCTGGGCTGAGCTGAATGCCGTGCGTGATAAAGCCAAACGATTCGGCAGGCCGCGCCACGTAATCGGCAATGATCTCGCGCACCCCCACCGCGCCCACCGCGTATTCGCTGGAATAGTGCAGTGACCGCGTGTACGAGCGAGCGCCGCAGCCGAGGCCCACCATTCCGTCGAGCTGACAGGTGTATTCAGGTTCGGATGTCAGTGGTAGAGCGGATTTCTGGAATCGGCGCATAGAAGTCTGCGTGTAGCCGCTGGAGAGCAGAAATTCGCGCCCCAACTGGTAGAGTTCCAGCCGCTCGTCGTCCCAGGTGCGGCCCAGCCGTCCGATGCCGGTCAGCGGGCGCACGTACAGCGGGTACAAAAACAGTTCTTCCGGCGACCACTCCAGCGCGGCTTGCAGCGAGGCCAGCCAGGTTTGCGGCGTTTGGTGGGCCAGGCCGTAAATCAGATCTATGTTCAGCCCGCTCAGGCCAGCGGCGCGGATGTTGCCCAGCGCCCTCAGGACTTCTGCCGTGCGCTGGGCGCGGCCCACGCTCCGAACCTCGGCTTCGACAAAACTCTGCACGCCGATGCTGACGCGGCTGACGCCCCTTTCAGCCAGCACTTGCAGGCGATCTGGGGTGGCGGTGGCGGGCGAGGTCTCCACGCTGGTCGGCAGGCCCGCCACGCCAAACTGTCTGTCCAGCACCCCAAATACCCTTTCCAAGTCGCCCGCTTCCAGATAAGTCGGTGTGCCGCCGCCGAGAGCGACTTGCGAAAAAGTGGCTCCGCCCAGCTCACGGCTGACCACTTCGGCTTGGCGTTCCAGCGCGGCGAGGTAGCCCTGCTCCAAACTGAGTGGGGCGTTCACAGTCGTAAACAGATTGCAAAAGCCGCAGCGCATTTCGCAGAAGGGAATGTGCAGATACAAAAACAGTGCCGAGCGGTCTTGGGTGGCCCACGCCTCCGAGAGTTTGATCGGCGGGTCAAGCGGGCGGTAAGCGGTTTTGTGCGGGTAAGCGTAGGTGTAGCTCTGGTAAGGCCCGCCGCTGAGCAGATCAGGCAGGGAGGCGGTGGCGGCGGTCATGCCTTAGTTTGCCGCAGCAACGTCTCGGCGTAAGGCACCGTCCACACCTTCGGATGGGCCAGTCGGTGGCCCCAGTAGCCGTCGTCTCCGAAGCAGGTGCCGTGATCGGCGCACACGATCAGCAGCGTGTCGCCGCGTACTTGCAGCGCCGCCAGCAAAATGGGCAGCGCCGCGTCTACCGTTCTCAGAGCTGCCCGCTGACTTTCTGGCGAGTCTCGCTTTGCTCCCGCCAGATAAAAATGCGTTGGTGTATGGGTGGCAGCCACATTCAGCAGCAAAAAGACTTTTTGTTCGGGTGGCTGGGCGCTCAAAGCCGCCGCCGCTTTGTGCATCTGAACCGAGGCTGAATCGGGATTTTTGACGCCGCTGGCGGGCGACCAGTGCGCTTCATCAAACAGATCGGGCAAGACGCTGCCCAGCGCCGAGCGGCCATTGAAAAAGCCCACCCCGCCGACGCAGAGCGTGCGGTAGCCGCGTGCCGAGAGAGCAGCGGGCAGCGCCGCTTCGTCGAAGGTGAAGGTCTGGGCCGAGGTGCTGCGGCTGCCTTCAAAGCTGGCCGCAAAGAGGCGCGGATGCCGCCCCGGACGCGCGGGCGTCGGCAAGAAGCCTGATAAAAAAGCGTGGTGAGCCGCGTAGGTAAAGCTGCCGGGGGTGTGCCGCTCTTCCCAAGCGCCGCCCGGTAAGAGAGCTGCCAAGTTCGGCGTTTCCCCGAGTTCGAGCGCCCGCACGGCCACGTCAAAACGCAGGCTGTCCAGCGTGACGAGCGCCACGTTGCATGTTCCAATCAGCTCACGGGCGGGCAGCATTAAAGCGGCCCCAGTGCGGCTAGCTCCGCCGCGTAAGTGTCTTGACCGTCCACCAAAACGCCCCGGTGATAATCGCCAAAAGCGTTGACTTCCAAGACCGCGTGGCGCTTCCAATTCGGGGTCAGCAGCACGTCCACGCCACCGTAAAGTGCGCCGGGAAAGGCGGCGAGGGCAGCTTGACAGGTTTCTTGTACTGCCGCCCAGCGCTCCTCACCCACTGCTGCCAGCAGAGCCGCCACGTCGCCGCGCTGATTGCCACCGTGCTTGTTGCCCAAATGCAGATTGGTGATCGGCCCCTGCGCCTGCCTGACCAAAGTGTGCCGCGCCCGTCCGCCGATAACCACCACCCGCAGATCGATGCTGCCGCCGCCGCTGTTCTCGGTTTTGGCGACGTTGGCTTTGGGCAGCCAGCGCTCCACGTGCAGGCGCTGCGGAGCGAGAGCGTCGATCAGCTCGGCCACTTCTGCCCAAGTATGGAGCCGCACCAGCCGCCGCGAGTTGTAGATCCGCCTGCCGTCTCGCCGCACGGTGGTCACGGCGCTGACCCGTTTGCCCTGCCACTGCAAGGCCACCGCTCCCGACGCGCTGGAGCCGTAAGCCAGCTTGACGAACACCCGCGACCAACCACGCTGCCCAGCCGCTTCCAGCAACTCGTCAAACGAATGCACCTCCGGCAGCGCGTCCGGCACGGCCACGCCCGCCGCTTGCAAACGGGCGTGGGTGGCGGGCTTGTCGAACATGGTCAGGATGTGGTCGGTGACGTGCATTCGGCTGTGCGGCGGGGCGCTGCTGAGATCGGCGTCGAGCTGCTGCAGCACGGCGCTGAATCCCGCGTACCAAGCGGCTGAGTCGGCCAGTTCGCCTGCCGCGAGGTCTGCGGGCTGGCCGCCGCCCAGCTCAATCAGGGCCAGTTCGGTTTCTATATCCTCACCAGTGGATTCAAACCGCACCACGCTGCCTCGGCGCACTTCATCCGCCAGCTTCACCTGCCCCGCCAGCAAGTCGAGATACGAAATTACTTGTGCTGGGGGCCAGCCGAGGGCGCGCAAGCTGTCCTGAAAAGCGCGGGCGCGGCGGCCCTGCGGCGGAGCGATCAGCAGCACGTCACGGAGCGGGGGATTCACGGAAGACCTGTCGTCAAAACGGCTTCATTCTCCCAGCGCCACGAACCGCCAATCGTCTTCCTCGTCTTGCTGCTCGGAGGCGTCCACTTCAATCGGCAGGGCTTCAAGCTGCTGCATCATCTCGGTGCTGCAAAAGTGGTGGCTGACATCCAGCTTTTTGAGGGTTCTGACGCGCTCGCTGCCCAGCAAAGCCGCTGCGCCCTCGTCGGTCAGCACACCGAGCGACA
Source organism: Deinococcus detaillensis (assembly GCF_007280555.1). NCBI lineage: Bacteria > Thermotogati > Deinococcota > Deinococci > Deinococcales > Deinococcaceae > Deinococcus > Deinococcus detaillensis. The sequence continues at coordinate 64,983 of NZ_VKDB01000002.1, forward strand.
GGTCGAGCGTTTCAAGCTGATCCAAAATCGGGGCGTGGGCGAACATCTGGGCGATCTCGTCTTGGTGGTCGCTGTTTTTCAGGCCCAGATACTTGAGCGCCGGAAAGCGCTGGCCGTCCAGCAGCGGTGTCAAATCGTCGGCGGCGTTGGTGGAGCCGTACTCCTCGGTTCCCAGATACAGCTCCAGATGCTCCAGCTTGGGCAAGTTGGCCGTGACCACTTCGCGCACCACTTCGGCGCTGAGGCCGCCCGCCTGAACAGTCAGCTCGCGCAACTGGGGCAGCGAAATTTGGCCGAGGCTGAGGTTGTTGCCGCCGCGAATGCCCAGATGGGTGAGCTGTGAATAAGCGCTCAGAATCGGTGAGAGGTCGGCCTGCACGATCCACGACACCTCGTTTTCCTCGTAGGTGATGTCACCGATAAACAGCGCCCGCAAACGGGGAAGCTGGGCGTGGGCAGCCACCAGCGCTTCCACCATCTCGTCGGGGGCCGCGTCCTCGCCCGCTTCGGCGCTCCACATCCCGACCACCAAGCCCTGACTGTTTTCCACGTTCGGCAAAGTCAGAAACGCCCGAAACTTGTCCGTCCAGCTCGTTTCCTCGTCGTACTCCACGCTGATGCGGTGAATGGTGGTCGCCGTGTCGCCCAGCGGCTGCCCGGGTTCCCAGGGCGTGACCTGCAAGCCGCCGAATTTGCTCAGGTGTTCGCCAATCGTCATGGCTTCAGTTTAGCCAAGAAGCGGCGCTATGGTGAGGCTATGGCCCGCTCTCAATTCGCCGACTGCCCGCCTTTTTACGCCCGCTACGTTGACCTCGCGCCGGAAGATGACGTGCTGAGCGCCATGCAGGTGCAGGCCGACGTGACCCGTCAGGCCATTTTGGGGTACGCAGACCGCCCCAGTTTCCGTTATGCGCCGGGCAAATGGAGCGTGCGGCAAGTGGTGGGCCACATGGCCGACACCGAGCGGCTATTCGGCTTCCGGGCGCTGTGGTTTGCCCGCGCCGACCCCGCGCCGCTGCCCGGCATGGAGCAAGACGGCTGGATGGCGGCCAGCGACTTCGACGCGGTGAATCTGGAAGAAGTGCTGGCCGGATTTCAAGCGGCGAGGGCGAGCAATCTCCTGCTGCTGCGCCAGCTCACCCCCGACGCTTGGTCGCGGCGCGGCGTTGCCAGCGGCCATTCCTTCAGTGTGCGGGCGCTGGCCCATATCCTGTTGGGACACGAGCGGGCGCACCTGCAGGTCTTGGCCGAGCGTTACCCGTAAAGCGCTTGCGCTCCGCTCCGGCGGTTATCCATGGGTGTGGCCCTCGCCCGTATGGGCCAGCCGGGTGAGTTCAGCTTTGTCGAAGGCCACCACGGTTCGGCGCTCGATGTTGATGAGGCCCAAGCGGTAGAACTCGCCCAACTTGCGGCTGACCAGCTCCGGCACGGTGCCGAGAAGGGCTGCCAGTTCGCTGTTGGTGGGCAGAGCGTGGGGCGAGTCGGCGTGCGCCAGCAGATACACGGCGAGGCGCTCGCTGAGTTCACTGAAGACGAGGCGGTCAATTCTCGACAACAGCTCGGCCTGCTTGCGGGCAAAAGCGGCGATTACCGACTGGGCCAGATCCGGCGCATGGAAAACTGCTTGCCGCACCGCTTCAATCGGCAGCAACAGCAACTCGGTGGGCGACTGAAGCGCTTGCGCGTAAGCTGGATACCTGGCCTGATTTTGAAAGGCCGCCACTCCCGCCACGACTTGCCGGGGCCCTTCGACGTGCAGCGTCAGCTCACGTGTTCCGCTCCGTGCCAAGCGGTAAACCCGCACGCTCCCTGCGCTGACGATGTGCAGCGATTCGGTCACGTCACCAGCGTGAAAGAGCATGTCTCCACGCTTCAAGCTGCGGAAGCTGCCCAGCACTGCCAAGGGGCGCAGGACTGCGGGCTGCGCTCCACCAAACATCACTGTTCGGCTCAGCAACTCAAGGGCGCGTTCACTCACAGCGCTTATGCTGCCACACCGGCAAGCCAAAATGGTTTCAGGGGTTGATTGACTGGCCCAGCGGTTGATCAACTCGTTGGTGAATCAACTCAGCGGTGGATCAACGTCACCACTACACTGCTGTCTTGGGTGGCGAGCAGCGACAGCGGCTGGTCTCCATCGTGGGTCAGGATTTCGGCGGCCTTGAGCGTGCGGCTCTCTTCAGCCGTCACCTCGACCTGACCGCTCAGCACCGTGACGACCACCTGAGCGCCGGGATGCTTGTGGGTTGGTACGCCCTCACCCGCCGCAAACGTGAAACGCAGCACCCGGCCATGTGGGGTTGCGGTGATGACCTGCGGAGACTCGGCCCGCTTCACGGCTTATCCAGGGGTAGGGTAGCGAAGCGCTCCAGATTGACGCGCATTCGGCTGGCCATCTTGAGAAGCGCCTCGGCTTCGGGCGGGTCAAGCTGCTCACGTAAAGTCTTGTCCCAAAGCGCCAGCCAGCGCTCAAAATGCTCGGCTTCCAGGCCGTGGCCTTGGTGGGCTGGCCCGGGTTGGCCCCGGTAAGTGCTCGGCCCGCCTGTCGTGGCCCGCCAAAAGCCTTCGAGGCGGGTCATGTGTACCGGCCAGCCGTCTTTCGGAAAGGTGCCGAGTTTGGCACGGAAGACGGGCGCGAGCAGCTCGTCTTGCATTACCCGCTCGTAAAAAAGCCACAGCACTCGCCGCAACGTGATTTCACCGATCTGGTCAAACAGACGGCCTGCCACAATGGGTGCAGTCACCATAACGGGCGCAGTCATGTCATCACCGCCGCGCCGCACAGCACCAAGCCTGCCGTCAGCGCCGTGTGGGTGGCCCAGCGCGGCGGCGGGCGCTGCTCACTGCGTGCCTGAAGCACATGCCATCCCACCAGCGAGACCATCAGCAGCAGCGCTCCAAATTCGGTGAGCAGAGCCGCCGAGAAGCCTCCCTGCCAGCCCTGAGCAAAAATGATCAGCGCCAGCCCCAGCATCAGCGGCCCCGCGACGCGGGCGTAAGCCTTACCCACACTCGTCCGGCGGGCGCGGCGTATCTGCGCGTCTGGAAAAAAATCTGAAAACGCTGGACTGACAATGAAGGTCGTAAACACATACATTCCCATCCACAGGCCCACCAGCAAGACATTGACGGCTTCCAAAACATTCATCGAGGCTCCTTACTTTTTGGGAAATGGGTGGTGGTTGGTGATCACGTGGGTCACCCCTCCAATCTGATCAGCTTTGCTTTGCTTGTCCATGACCTAAGTCAAGGTCGCCGGGGCAAGGGTGGAAGGTTTACCTGCACGGTCAAAAGAGAGATTCCTTTTTGACCGTGCGAAGGGTGTCGCTTTGCCCAAGAATCAACGGGAGTGGAAGAGAGAGAGCATTTGAGAGGATGGCTGAGCGTGCTTCTTGCTCAGCCATCCTCTCAAATGCTCTAGTAGCGCGGCAACCACAGCCGCCGAAATGGTTGAAATCTAGATGCTCTCTCCCACCGCTCGCTGGCGGGCTGCTTGGTAAGCGCTCAGGCCTTCAGCAACGTCCACTGCCGCCACCGCTTGCCCGCTGGGAGCCAGCGCCGTCATGACCGCCTGCACCGAGCCGTACAGTCCGGCAGCGGGCATGGCCAGCATCGCCGCGCCCTCGGCAGCGCCGGGTTCGCGGGCAGTTTGCTGCACCTCTAACCCCAGTGCCCCCGCCACCAGACCCAGCCAGAAGGCGCTGCGAGCGCCGCCGCCGGTCGCGAGCAAAGTTGTGAGGCCAGACAGTGGCCGCATCACGTCATATGTGTCGGCCAGCGCGAAGGCGGTGCCCTCCAGCAGCGCTCTGACCATCTGCGGACGGCCATGCGACAAGCTCAGCCCGCTGAAACTGGCCCGCAGATCAGGGTTCATGTGGGGGCTGCGCTCGCCCGACAAAAACGGCAAAAAGGTGACGCCCTCAGCAGACTGAATTCCGGCGGCTTCGTCCAGTAGGGTTTGGAAGGGCGTCTCGGGGGCCAGCTTGTCACGGAACCATTGCAGCGCTCCCGCCGCGCTGAGGGTCACACCCAACAGGTTATACCCGCCGTCGGCATGGGCAAACGAATGCACGCGCCCCAAAGGGTCGGGCGTCGGCTCAGCGAGAGGCGCGAACAGCACCCCGCTGGTGCCGAGGCTGACGCTGCCGAGTTCCGGCCGCCCGCTGGACAGTCCCAGCGCCACGCCCGCCGCCGCGTTGTCGCCGCCGCCCGCGATGATGGGTAGGCCCGCCGGAAGGCCGGTTGCGCTGGCCATCTCCGGCAAAAGCTGGCCGACCACTGCCCACGATTCCACCACCTCGGGAAACAGATCGGCGTCCAGCTTAAGAGCGTTCAGCACGTCTTTATCCCAAGTTTTGGTCGTCAGATTCAGCGCCCCAATGCCCGAAGCGTCGGACGGCTCGGTGCGGGCCTGTCCGGTCAGCAGGAAGCCGAGGTAATCTTTGGGCAGCAGCACGCGGCGCACGCGGGCAAAGTTTTGCGGTTCGGCGGAGCGCAGCCACAGCAGTTTGGGAAGCTGAAAGCCGCTCACGGCCCTGTTGCCGGTACGGGCGATCAGCTCGGCGCGGGGAATGGCAGCTTCGATTTCAGCCACCGCCGCCCCGGTGCGCTGGTCATTCCACAGCGGCGCGGGGCGAATCACGTCGCCCTCAGCGTCCAAAAAGACCGCGCCGTGCATCTGTCCGCTGAGGCCCAAGGCCAAGGGCGTGTGACCCGCCCCCTTAAGCTGAGCGCTCACGTCGCCCAGCGCTTCCAAAGTCGCCGCCGCCCAGTCTCCAGGGCGCTGCTCCGTCCAGCCGGCTTGGGGGGTGAGCAGCGGATAAGGCCTGAGGGCCTGCGCCATTACCTCGCCCGCCGCACTCAGCGCCACCACCTTCACGCCGCTGGTGCCGAGGTCTAGGCCCAGCACCACGTCCAAACCAGTAGGCATCAACGCATTCCCAAAATCAGATCAATGGTGAGCTGATCGAGGTGCTCCAGGCCGGGGCCGCGTGCGCCCAGCGCTGAGCGGTCAAAGGTGCGATTCTTGAGGGCTTGTGCGTTCTCAGGGCTGAACGTTTTGCTGAGCGCCTCCAGTTCGGTGTCCTCCACCCGGTAGGCGCTCAGCGCCGCTTGAATCTCACTGTCGTCGTTAAATTGGCGTGCTTTTTCCTTCAGCATCAGGTCGGTTCGCATACAGCCCCTAGCAAACGCCCACACGCCTGCTTCATCCTCGGTTCTCAGGACGTAGTCAGTGCGCCCGGGAAGCACCTTTGAGACTGTCGCGGCGCTGACCCCAGCGGCGGCGGCCACTTCCTTGATCCTGATCTTCATGGCCGCAGTGTTTCACACCCGGAGCGCGGCGGGTGCCGGTTCCGACTGGCGGCGGCCCTGACTTGAGCCGTTTCAGGCTTGACGGGCGTCCAGTCGGCACTTACCCTTAAGCATCGGTTAAGTCAGCTCCAGTGAGGGCGTGAACCGCCTGAGACCTACTCCAAGGCTCTGCCGCCGCTTTGCTTTGTCTTCGATGCGAGGTTGCCCATGCTTACTGACCCTCTTCAGCCCAGTGCCGCACTGCCCGAACGCTCGCCCAGTGGCAGCGCTTGGCAAGAACTCCTGCCGCCCATGAGCGCCCACGAAGCATTGGTGGAAGCCAACCGCTGCCTGTACTGCTTTGACGCGCCGTGTTTGCAGGCTTGCCCCACCCACATTGACATTCCCACGTTCATTCGCAAAATCAGCACCGAGAATTTGCGCGGAAGCGCCCGCGTGATTTTGGAAGCCAACTTTCTGGGCGGCACCTGCGCCCGCGTTTGTCCGGTGCAAGAACTCTGCGAGGGGGCCTGTGTGCTGGGCGCAGACCACACTCCCATTCAAATTGGACGTCTCCAGCGTTACGCCGTCGATCACGTGCAGGAACGCGGCGTGCAGCTCTTTAGGGCCGGAGCACCGACTGGCAAAAGCGTGGCGGTGGTGGGCAGCGGCCCCGCCGGAATCAGCGCCGCCGCTGAACTCGCCAAAGCGGGACACGCTGTGACGTTGCTGGAAAAACGTGAGTTGGCCGGCGGGCTAAGCAGCTACGGCATCATCAGCTTGCGCGAACCGCTGGAAGTCGCCCAGCGCGAAGTGGAGGCGCTCAAAGCGCTGGGCGTGGAGGTGCAGACCGGGCGCGAACTCGTTGGCGCAGTGGATCTGGACATTTTGCTGGCCGAGCACGACGCCGTGTTTTTGGCGCTGGGCCTCGGCGCGGTTCCGGCGATGGGCATTCCCGGCGAGGAGCAACTCGTTGACGGACTGGCTTTCATCGAGCAGGCCAAGCTCGACCCACTGGGCTTGCAGGTCGCCCAGAGCGTGGTGGTGATCGGCGCAGGCAACACCGCCATCGACGCCGCCACCATGGCCCGCCGCGCCGGAGCCGAGGTGCAGATAGTTTACCGCCGTACCGAGCGTGAGATGACCGCCTACCGCCACGAGTACGAGTTCGCGCTGCATGAAGGCATCGGCTTTACCTTCCTGACTCAGCCCATTGAAGTGCTGAGCACAGGCGGCAAGGTGACGGGTCTGAGATGTCTGAAAATGGCGCTGGCCGAGCCGGATGCTTCAGGCCGTCCGCGCCCTCAACCTGTACCCGGCAGCGAATTTGTCATCGAGTGCGGTACGGTGATCAAAGCCATCGGACAGGAAAAACCGGCTCTGGCCGCAGCGCTGGGCCTGGAACTGGCGGGCGGTTACATCAAGGTGGACGACGGCCTTGAAACCAGCTGGCCCGGCGTGTATGCGGGCGGCGACTGTATCCGTGTGCGTGGCAGCGCCAGTACGGTCATGGCCGTTCAGGACGGCAAGGTGGCGGCAGCGGCCATCAGTGAGCGGCTTTTCACCAAACAGCTCAGTGTCGAGCCAGCCGTAGAAAAGCTCTGAATTACGTAATTCAGAAGAGGTCTCACGGTGTGCTGTGTGGCTCAGCCCGCCGTTCAAACAGCACTGCGTACTGTTGACGGCTGCTTCTCGGCTCGTAGCTGTCCAGCCAGCCCTCAGCGCCTTCTATCCAGGCGTGGCCCGTCACCGCGCCCGCCTCGCGGCGTACTCCGCTGACAAACACCGCCGGATATCCGCGCCGCACCAGTGTGCGGTAAATTGCCAGCGCACGCGGCAAGCAGTCGCCTGCTGAGGAAGCGTAGAGGAGGCGGGTCAGGCGGCGCACGCCCGCGATGAGGCGCAGCTCTTCCTTGGCGCTCAGCGGAGGCTGACCTTGTGCCAGCGGCCAGCCTTCCAGCAGACGCCTTGGATCGGTGTGGCGCTGACGGTACACCGCCCAGACATCTGGCAGAGTGCCGAACAGCATTCTGGGCCAGTCGCGTACACGCCGTAGTTGGCGCGGCCCCCACAGCTTGCGGCCATCTCGCTCGGCGGCCCAGCGGAGTTGGCGGGCGGCGGCGGCGTCATCGAGGCGGAAAATGCCTTTCCACGGATCGCACACGGCTAGATAAGCCCGCCAAGTTCGAGTCAGGCCCAATTCATCGGCGCGGCGCTCAAGCTGCTGGGGCGTTAGGGCGAATCTGTCTTTCAGCGCCCGCAAATCGGGGTAGTCGGCGGGTTTGCAAAATCCTGCGTCACCTGTCCAAGCGCGGGAAACCGCTAAATGCAGCGCCATGTCGGGCGGCGCAGGGACGCGCACCTTGACGCCTTGCCATTCGGTTTCTCGGCTGGCTTCCCAAAGCTGTTGGGTCAGACGCTGCAACCTCCGACGTGATCCATTCGTCCATTCGGCGGCGTAGCGGTGAACATCCAGCCGCACCTGCCGGTCAGGGCTGTACAAGTGGGCCAGTTCGTGCGTCCAGTCTTGTGGTCGCTCCGAGTGGCCGTCATCGTGCCAGCCCAGCGCCACGGCGGCCGCCTTGGCACGCGGCAAGTCAGCTTCGTGAATCAAAATATCCACGTCGCCAAAAGGCCGCAAACCCGCATGTGGATACACCAGCTCGCTGAGGGCAAAGCCTTTCAGCAGCACGCTGGGCATGCCCGCTGCCTGCCAGGCCGAGAGCATGGCCTGCATCTGGCGGCGAATCCTCATGCTGCGGGCCAGCAAAGCCAAGCGGCTGGGTTGCAAAGCGGCCTGTGCCGGATGCTCAGCGCTCAGGCGAGAGGCGACTTCTCCGGTGAGGCCGGCTTGCTCTAGGAAAGGCACGTCGGCGGGCCGCACATCCGGCGGAGTTTGAACGAGCAAATCGGCCAAGCGGACGGCGACTTCGGGCCAGGATTGAGTGGGCTGAGATTGACTGGGAAGGGGTTGAGTGGAAAAAGGCATCGGCTCCTCCATGTGCAGCATAACCAAAAAACCCGCTCCCAAAACTGGGAACGGACTTGAGGAAATGAAATTTAAGGGCAGGTGGTGGCGGGAGAAGCGCTGTTGCGGGGTGCAGGCGCGTCGGCGGTGAAGTCGGCGCTGTTGTTGTCGGTGTCGGTGCAGCCAGCCGCTTTGCGCTGAACCGATTTGGTGTTTGCTGGTGCAGGTGCGGCGCTGCCTTCAGACTGCACGCCCACGCCAGCACCGAAGCCTACACGGTCAACCAAACTGCTGTTCAAGGTCAAGTCTATGCGCCCCGTTGAAGCAGAAATATTCGCGCCGAAGGTGGTTTCGTCCGGCGTCGGCAGGGGCGCGGACGTCGCTGCACCTGCCGCGCCCTGAATCAGGAAGTATTTGCCCGCGCCGAGGCTGCCGTTAAGGGTAACAGAGCCGCCAGAACCAGCCGAAGCCGAGCCGGAGAAGTACTCGACTTTGTAGCCAGTTAAGGTGATGCTGGCATTGGTCGGGTTAAACAGCTCCACAAAGTCGTTGGTGTACTGAGCGCCTGTGTTGCCGCCGCCGCCATACACCTGACTGATCACCAGATGGTTCACGGCGCTGCCGCCGCCGGTGCTGGGAGCCGCCACGGTAAGGCTCTTACTGGCCGTTACCGTTTGGGCGTCGCTGCTGCGCGAAACCGTCACGCTGATGGTGGGCGTGCTGGCAGTGGTGTAGGTGTGGGTCAGGCTCAAGGCATTGTTGGTGATTGCCACGTCGCTGTCCGTCTGGCCGTCGCCCCAAGTCACGTTGGCGCTCTGGGCACCGCTGCTGGTCAGGTCAAGGGTGTAAGCGGTGTTGGTGGTGGCCGTCGCTGCGCCGGACAAGCTGACGGTGGGAGCAGGGTTGGTGGTGGCCGGCAAATTGAAGCCGACTTTCAGCGGATCGTGGTCGCTGCTGCGGTAAGCCGAGTCGTTATAAAGGTTGGTGATTTGATCGGCGCTCTTGAAATCCAAGTTGTAATCCAAGATGTCTGGTTCGTCGGTGTTGTCGTGCCACTTGGCCGAGTCGCCGCTGAGCAGCGCTTTCATGCTCTGGGTCACGAAGGCGTGATCCAAGCTGCCGAATTGCCCGTCGAACTGGTACGAGTACACGCTGCTGTCAAACACGTTGAACAGGTCGTCGCCTGTGTTGGCCAAACCGTCGAGCCCTTTACGCAAGTTGACCAAGCTGGTTTCTTGGTCGTAGGCGTTGAAGTCGCCTACCGCGATCACGTTTTGCACGCCTCTGCCAATCACGATCTGGTTCTGGATCAAGTCGAGTAGGCGGGGCACTTGCTGCTCGCGCCGCGCCGCGCTGCCGCCCTGACCGTCGTTTTGGTCGGCGTTGGCTCCGCTGCCGCTGCCTTTGCTCTTCATGTGGTTGACCACCACGGCAAACTGTGTGCCGTTGGCGGCCTGAAACACCTGTGCCAGCGGGTAACGGTCATTGACCGGGTCGGTGTCGTTGAGCGCCGCGCCCACCAAGCTGACTTTGCTGGGTTTGTAGATCAGCGCGACCTGAATAAAGTCGGTGCCGGGGTTGGGATTGCTGACGGCGGCGTATGTACCCGCGCCCATTTTGGCGTTCAGCGCACTGACCAAATCGCGCAGCGCGTCGCCGCCTTTGCCTTCGGCAGCGTTGTTTTCGACTTCCATCAGCCCGGTGACGTCGGCATTCAGGCCCGCGAGGTTGCTCACGACTTTATCCAACTGCCGCAGGTACTCGGTGCAGTTGTTGGCTCCGCGCCCTGCCGCGTCGGTTCCGCCGTCGGTGCAGCCGCTGTTGCTGTCGTCGATGGTGTTGTCGCCCCGGTTGTTGCCCAGCGTCGTCCAGAAGTTGAGGACGTTGGCACTGGCGACCGTGAGATTGCCGCTGACGGTCGGTGCGGGCGGACGGACTGGGCCGGTGAAGGTGGCGTCGGCCAAGGTGGTTTCAATCCGGTAGGTGTCGGGCTGGCCGCTGTAATCGAAGCCGTAATGCACCACGCCCACCACGTCGGCGTTGTCGCCAGTTCGCAGGGTGTTGGCGGCGCTCAGCGGTTTGTTGTCCCGGCCATACAGAGCGGCGACATTCTGGGCCGTGCTGGCGTCGTCGATAGAGATGGTGCGCTTGGCGATGTCGGCTTTGTGCGCGGCGTATCCGGCAACGCTGGGCGCACTCAGTTGGGTGAACTGGGTCAGGCGGGTATCGGCCACCTTGACGGTGTTGCCGCGTCCCAGCTTGTAATTCTCAGTGACGACGCCTTGCACGCGCACCCGCATGCCTTCAAGGGGTTCCCAATCGGAAACAGGCAAAGTCACGGTGATCGGCGCAGGCAAGGCGATACCGCTGGCGACCACCGTCACGCCGCCCGTCGCGGGGTTGATCTGGGTGACGGTGTTGAACTCGCTGACGGGGCCAGTCACCCGCACGAGGTCGCCCACCTTCACCGCGCAGGCGGGGCAGTAGACAAAGACGCCTTCGCTGGTGGCTGCGTCAGTGTCGGCGTCCGCGTCCGGCGACTGGATAAAGAAGCCCTTGAGCTGCCCGGCGTCTTGGAAGTTGGCTGTCACCACGCCCTGAGTCGTCAGCGTCTGTCCAGCTTTGGGCGAGGCCGGGCCGCCGCCCTGAATCTCGTGAACCGGGGTGTAATTCAGCGGCGCTTGGTCATCGGCAGTCGTGACCACCACGCTGAAGCTGAACGGATCGGTTTTCGGCGAATTGGTCGGGAAATCCACCGCGAAAGTGATGTTGGTGCTCGCGCCCGGAGCCAGCGAGGTCACAGAGCGCCAGCCGCTGCCGGCGACACCATTTACCACGAGGCCGCTGGGCGCAGCCGGATGCAGGCCAGCTGTACCGGCGATGGCTGCGTAAGGCGTCGCTTCGAGATCGGTGCTGACAGTGCCGCTGGCCGCGCTGAAGACCTTGCCGGTCACGGGTGTCAGGCTACTCACCAAAGCGTCAGGCACCGCCGTGCCGCCAAAATCCGTCACGCTATTGAAATACGTGCTGCCCACCGTCGGGGCGCTGGCGGGAGCCGCAGCGCTGCCGTCGGGGTCGGTGTTGATCGGCACAAAACTCAGGTGCTGAATGGTCTGGGCGGTGTTGTTGGTGAGTTTGTAGACCGCCCGTACATGCCGGGTGCCGCCAACGGCGAAGGTGTCAAGGCCAATCAACGTCGCGGGCAGACTGTCGGGGGCGTCCACCAAGGCCTGAGCCTTAATGCCCGCGCTCAAGCGCTGCAAGCTGACGCTGGGTTTGGAGCCGCCCACGCCCTGAAAATGAATTTCGTAGACGCGGCCCAGTGCTGAGGCCACCGGCTTTGGGGCGGGTACGGTCACGGCGGGCCCAGTTACAGCAGGCACAGTCACGGCGGCTTGTCCAGCAGGCTGTTGAACACTGCCGCAGCCGCTGAGCAGGGCCGCGCTGAGCAAACCGAGGGCAAGGCCCGAGCGGGTCAGCCATGTGGTGGTGGGTTGGGCAGGGGCAGATTTAAGCATTAAAACTCCCAGTCATTGTTGCGAGTGTTGGTGAAGTTGAGGCTACCGACGCCGATTGGAAAGCTGCGGGCGAGGGTCAGCGCTTGCCATTGGCCCGCTTTCTCTAGCTGCGGCGGGCTGTAAGGAAGTTTCTTGGTGTTGACGGTATTGGGATTTTCGGCTTCTGGCGGGGTTGGGGTAAGCAGATTCATAGCATCTCCTTGGAGAGAATAGACTTCATCTTCCCTTTATCTACTCGGCAGCACTGCGCCGCGCTGGGAAAACGACTGCGGTGGTTTGCCGACTTGAAGACCAATGCCGACCAAGTATGCGGGGAGCTTGTAAGGTTTTTGTCAGCACCAGCACCTTAGCAAAAGTCGTGCGCCGATGACACGGCGCTGCTTACGAGGCGCTAGCATCGTTTGTGGAATGGACACTAAAATGATCTGGACGACAACTCCCGAAGTAATGGCCACCGAGCTGCCTGACGCGGTGGTGATCTTGGACGAAGGCGGCGAGATGTACCAACTGAGCGGCGTGGCCAGGGCGGTTTGGCTGGCCCTTCCCGCCGACTTAGAAACGCTGACGGCAGCGGTGACGGCTCAGTTTGAAGTCGGCGTGCAGGCCGCCCAAGCCGACATTTCCGCGTTCCTGAGCGAGATGACGCAGAGGGGTTTGCTGACCCAGAGCGGATGACCCAGCAGGCCTTTGACAGTCTGTCGACCCGGGTTACTTTCAGCCCCCAGACCGCTCAGTGGGCCGCTGGACTGAGGCCGCCACTCCTTCACCAAGCGCCGACCACGCCACTCACCAGCCATTTGCAGCTTGAGCGCGGGCCTGCGCGGGCAGACGGGCAACCCGTGCGGCTGAGTTGGTCGGGCGGAAATGTAGAAGCGCGGCGCTCAGGCAACCGCGTTTGTATTCCGGAGGTGCTGGCCTTTGATGTGCAGCCGCGCCTCACCCATGTCGAACTCGGCCCCGACGCCGAGTCAAGGGCCGCCGACGCTTGGCTCGGCCTGCATCTGGCCTTTGCCGAAACGCAGCGGGCAGCGGGGTGGCTGAGTCTGCACGCTGCCCTGCTTAAGCTGGCGGGGCCAAGCGGAGCTGAGCGCTTGATCGCCATCACCGGCCCGAGCGGCGCAGGAAAAAGCACCGCCGCCCTGCGGCTGATGCAGCGCGGCGCGGCGGTGGTTGCCGAAGACAGCGGTTGGCTCTCGCCGGAGGGCGAAGTGTTTGGCTGGGACAGCAATTTGCGCTTGCGGCCCGATACGCTCTCCCAGTTTGCTCCGTCGCTGAGCCGCGCAGGCCAAGACGCTCACGGCAAAGATGTGGTTGAAGTCGGGCGGTCGGCGGGCGGGCCACTTGCGTCAACTTGGGTGCTGGGAGCGCCGCACGGCCAGCTGCTCAGCGCGGCGGATCAGGTGCGGGCCTGGTGGGAGATGAGCGGCCTACCCATCACGCCCGCCGCCCGCAGGGGCGTTCAGCAAGCCGTAGCCCGCTGCTGCGTGCCCAACCTGACGAATATCCCGGTGTATGGCCTGAACCGTGACCGCTTGTTCGAGCTGGAAGATTTATTGAAGCGCTGAAGCTGGTGTCGGAACGATACGGGTCACGGCGATCTTTTCACGAATGAACAGGGTGTCGATTTTGGGGGCCATCTCGGTTTTCCACACCTCACTTTGATAAACCTTGGCGTACAACTCTTCGCGCTGTGCTTCGTTTTCAAAGCGGCGAATCCAGATATAGATGTCGGGGTCTTTTTCGTCCACGAACGAGCCAGTCACGTCCATTCCTTTCGAGACTTGAAAGGGAATGACCGTTTCCTCCATGAACTTCACCAGTTCGTCGCGGCGGCCTGCTTGAGCTTGATAACGGCGGTATTCGTAAAACATAGACGGCCTCCAGGGGCGCGGTAAGAAGCGGTGCCGCGCCTAGGCCTCTAATTCTAGCTGCATAGCTTCTAGCTGCACAGCGCTCAGTCCGTTTGCGGCCCGGTCTGGTTGAGCATCAAGAAGGCCAGCAGGTTGCCCACCGTTTCGTGCGCTTCTATAGGATGCCTCAGCGACTGCTCGCCGCGAATCTCATAGCGGTTGCGCCGCCCAACCCTGACCCGTATCAGAATTCCGGCTTCCTCCAAGTCGCGCACGATGCGCTGCACGGCGCGTTCGGTGATGCCCACCGCCTGCGCCGCCGAGCGCAGGGGCATGTCGGGTTCGCGGGCCAAATAAAGCAGGACGTGGCTGTGGTTGGAAAAAAACGTCCAGCCGGCGGGCGCTGGGGAGCGCTCAGGCCGCTGCGGTGCGGGTGATGGAAGATCGGAGGCTGGGGTCATGGCAGGTGGTGAAGCTGAGTGTAACCGAGTCTGGGGTCGCCGCGCCCTTGACAGCACGTTCACCCTCCTGATATACGATATGTGTTACGCGAAAAGTTTTTCGTATATTTGCCTCCACTTTCCCCCTTACTCGTTTCACGGAGTCCACCATGTCCAGCACCCTCACTGCGCCGCACCCCGCTTCCCCCGTTCTCACCGCCGTTCCGGTAGCAATTACCCGTGGCGACGGCATTGGCCCGGAAATCATGAGCGCCACCTTGCGGGTACTGGCGGCGGCGGGAGCGCGGATCGATACCCGCGAAGTCCGCATGGGCGAGGCGGTTTATCTCGGCGGCCACACCTCCGGCCTCGCGCCCGACGCTTGGGACGTGCTGCGGAGCACCGGAGTGCTGCTCAAAGCGCCGATCACCACTCCGCAGGGCGGCGGCTACAAAAGCCTGAACGTGACGCTGCGCAAGAGCCTCGGCCTGTACGCCAATGTGCGCCCCTGCCGCGCCTACGCGCCGTATGTGACCACCCACCATCCGGCGATGGATCTGGTGATCATCCGCGAGAACGAAGAAGACCTCTACGCAGGCATCGAGCACCGCCAGACCCGCGAGGTCATTCAGTGCCTCAAGCTGATTACCCGTGACGGTTGCGAGAAGATCGTGCGTTACGCTTTCGAATACGCCCGCCAGCACAATCGGCGCAAAGTCACGGCGCTGAGCAAAGACAACATTATGAAGCTGACCGACGGCCTGTTTCACCGGGTCTTCGACGAGATTCGCACCGAGTACCCCGAACTGGAAGCCGAGCACCAGATCATCGACATCGGCACGGCGCGGGTGGCGACCCGGCCTGAACTCTACGACGTGATCGTGACGCTCAACCTCTACGGCGACATTCTCTCGGACGTGGCGGCGGAGGTGGCCGGTTCGGTGGGCCTGGCGGGCAGCGCCAATATCGGGGCGAAGTTCGCCATGTTTGAAGCGATTCACGGCAGCGCTCCCGACATCGCCGGGCAGAACATCGCCAACCCCAGCGGCCTGCTGCAATCGGCGGTGCTGATGCTGGAGTACCTGGGCCAGCCGGACATCGCCAGCACCATCAGCAACGCTTGGCTCAAGACCCTGGAAGACGGTCTGCATACCCGCGACATCGCCTCGGAGCAGACCCGTCAGGTGCTGGGCACTCAGGAATTTGCCGACGCCGTGATCGAGCGCCTCGGCCAGTTTCCAGTTCACCTCAAGCCTACCCCCACGCCCCGCGAAGCCGCCGAGCCGCCCAAGATGAGGCCCCGTGCTCCGATCACCAAGCAGCTTGTCGGCACCGATGTCTTTTTCGAGTGGTTTGAAGGCGAGCGTGATCCGGAAGCGCTGGCGGCGGTGCTGCAATCGGCCCAGCTCGAGCACCTGCCGCTGCTGATGATGACCAACCGGGGCGTCAAGGTCTGGCCACAGGGCATACCTGAAACCTTCAAGTCCGACCACTGGCGCTGCCGCTTTCTGTCAGACGGGTCGATCACCCACGCCGATGTGCTGGCGCTGCTGTCCAACCTGAACCAGACCGGGCTGGATTTCATCAAGACTGAACACCTCTACACCTTTGACGGCGTGCCGGGCTACACGCTGGGCCAGGGTCAGTAAGCCGCCAGTCCAGCACTCGCCCGCTTCAGCTCTTAAAGCCGTGTGGGTGGGTGCGGTGCCAATCCCAGGCGGTCTGGACGATGCCGTTTAGATCGGTGAACTTGGGGTCAAAACCCAGCTCGCTTTTGATCCGGCTGGGATCGGCCACCAATGACGGCGGATCGCCGGGGCGGCGCGGCCCTTCCTCCCGTGTGAGCGGCGTGCCCACCACCGCGTCTACTGCGTCCAGCACCTGCCGCACCGAGAAGCCGTGACCGAGGCCCACATTGAAGGCCTGCCCGCTCACTGCGCCGCCAGAGAGGGCCTGTACCGCCAGCACATGCGCGTCGGCCAAATCCATGACATGCACGTAGTCGCGCACGCAGGTGCCGTCGGGGGTGGGGTAATCGGTGCCGTTGACAAACATTTTTTCGCGCTGACCGAGGGCGGTGAGCAGTGCCAACTCGATCAAGTGGGTTTTGTTGGGATGGTCTTCGCCGATGGTGTGGTCGGGGGCGGCCCCGCAGACGTTGAAGTAGCGCAACACGGTGTACGGAAGGCCGTGCGCCACGCCGAAATCGTGCAAAATCTGCTCCACCATCCATTTGCTGTGGCCGTAGGTACTGGTCGGGCGCTTGGGAGCGTCCTCGGGAATCGGCACGCTCTCGGCGTCTCCGTAGACAGCCGCTGTCGAACTGAACACCAGCGGAATCTTGCGCGTTTCCACGATGGCCTGAAACAAGTTGAGGCTGCCGGTCACGTTGTTTTGGTAATAGCGGCCCGGCGACCGCATACTTTCGCCCACCTCGATCAGCGCCGCGAAGTGAATCACCGCGTCGGGCTTCGCGCTCAGCAGCGCCGCTTTGAGGGCGGGTGGATCGAGCAAGTCGGCCACGATCAGTTCTACAGTTGCGGGCAGAGCTTCTCTGTGACCGCTCGACAAGTTGTCCAGCACCGTGACGCTGTGACCCACCGCTAAAAGTTGCCGTACCGTATGCGAGCCGATATAGCCCGCGCCTCCCACAACCATTAAGTGCATATGTTCGCTCCTTTTGAACAGATGTGATGAAGAAGAGCGGCTCGGACTGCTTCGGCCCGATTTTACCCGGTCTAGCGCCGCCGTAAGCTCCACGCCCCCTCTTGACGCCTGACCTCCTGTTCCCTACACTTCATAACATACGAAAGAAATGAAAGAAAGGGAGGCGGCAAAAGTGAGCCAGCGGCAAACCCAGATTTTGCAATTGCTTACGCGCCAGGAGCAGGTTTCTGTCTCTGAGCTGTCTTCTTTGCTCAGCATTTCGGAAGTTACGGTTCGCAGCGACCTCGAGCAGTTGGGGCGGGCAGGTTTACTGCGCCGTATTCGTGGCGGTGCGGCGCGGCCCCTGTCCACCGAGCAACCGTTGGAGGAAACCAGCAAGCAACACGCGGCGGCCAAACGCCGAATCGGGCGGGCAGCAGCGGGTCTGGTGCAAAACGGCGAGACTATCTTTTTGGACGTCGGCAGCACCACCACCGAAGTCGCTCGCCACCTCCCACCCACACTCAGCGGCGTGACCGTCGTGACCAACGGGCTGAATATTGCCTTGGAGCTTCAGCGGCTGCCCAATTTGCAAGTGATTGTCACGGGCGGCACCTTGCGGCGGTTGCAACACAGCTTGGTCAGTCCCTACGGTTTAGAAGTGCTTTCGAAGATTCGGGCAGACCGTTTGTTTCTGGGCTGCAACGGTGTGCACCTCCAGCACGGCGTGACCAGTGTCAACCACGAGGAAGCCGAAATTAAAGCCCAGATGGTGCGGTGTAGCCGCGAGGTGGTGGTGGTGGCCGATTCAAGCAAACTCGGTTTCGTCAGCCGCGCTCATATTGCTCCGCTCACCAGCGTTCACACGCTCATTATCAACCAATCTTCGGGCCAAAGCCTCAACGGGTACGCGGCTCAGGTTCAACAGATGCTGTGCGTTTAACGCGTCTACCCTTCCAAACGCTCCTTGTTTGACACATTCTCTACTCGCTCCACTTCCCCGCTTTCTACGTCCTTACAGGAGGATTCATGAAAAAAGTAGCTCTCAAATCAGGCGCTCTGCTCCTTTCCTTGGCCCTGGCGGCCAGCACCGCCCACGCCGCCGACCCGGCTTTTCCCAAGGCCCCCAGCGGCAACGTGACCCTAGAAGTCTGGTCGTGGGTGCCGGGCCTCGACAAAACGGTGGCCGCTTTTACCAAGCAGTACCCAAATATCAGCGTTAAGATCCTCAACCTCGGCGGTGGGCCGCAGACTTACACCAAGCTCACCACGGCCATCAAAGCCGGCAGCGGCGCACCTGACGTGGCGCAAGTCGAGTACGGCTTTTTGCCCGCTTTTGCCGATACCGGCGGCATCGTCGATCTGAGCAAGTACGGCGCGAACGACTACAAGAAATACTTCGTGCCTTGGACCTGGGGCCAGGTCAGCCCAGACGGTCAAGGGGTCTACGCCATTCCGCAGGATACCGGCCCGTTTGCGATGGTTTACCGCCAAGACATTTTGAAGAAGTACGGTGTGGCCGTGCCCAAAACGTGGGATGAATACGCCAAAGCCGCTGCGGCGGTCAATGCCAAGAGCAAAGGAGCCGTCAAGCTCGGCAACTTCTACTCTACCTTCGCGCCTTGGTTTATGGCGCTGGCGTGGGCCGACGGCGGGCAGTTTTTCAAGCGTGACGGCGACGGCTGGGTTCAAACCCTCAACAACTCCAGCAGCAAAAAAGTGCTGAATTACTGGTACAGCATGATCAAAAAAGGCGACGTCAGCACGGTCATCGCTTTCAGCGCCGATTACTGGAACGCGGCGGGCGCGGGCAAAATCGCCACCAACATGGAAGCGGCTTGGGGGCCGGGCGGTTACGCGGGCAGCCTCAAAGACAAGTCGGCGGGCCTGTGGCGTGTTGCGCCCATCCCGCAGTGGACGGCGGGCGGCAAAGTCGCCAGCGGCAACTGGGGCGGCAGCAGCAACGTCGTGACCACCCAGAGCAAGAATCCCGAAGCGGCCACTTTGTTCGCGCTGTGGCTCAATCTGTCCACGCCGGCCATCACTGCCAACTGGAACAACGGCGGGCTGTTTCCAGCCTCTGACGCGGGCCTGGGCTTATCAGCGCTGGATGACAAGAGCAAGAACCCCAGCAAGTTCTTCGGCGGCCAGAACATCAGCGCCGTCTATGCGCAGGCTTCACGCGGCGTCAACGTCAACTTTCAGTGGGCACCCTGGTTCCCGTTTGTCAACGACAACTTCAACAAGCAGATGGACAAAATGCTCAAAGGTCAACTCACCCCCGATCAAGCGCTGGACGCCTGGCAAGCCGAGTCGCTGGCCGAGGCCAAGAAAGGCGGCTTCACGGTTAAATAAGGTGTCTGCGGCGCGTGGCCTGTGAAACTCACACGCTGTGGGCCGTCAGCACACTGAACACGGGGAGGGGTGGCCGCAACGCTTCCCTTCCCCACTTTAATGATTTGAACTTGCTGAACTGAGCGGCGTCCCTTGACGCTCTGCCCAGCCCAAGAAAAGGAGGCCAACCCGCTTGCGAAACCGTGCGACCCCTTGGTTTTTTCTGGCTCCCTTTTTAATCGCCTTCACCGCCTTTTTTCTGGCTCCAGTCGGTTACGCTTTTTATCTGAGTTTGTTTATCAAAAAACGCAGCGGCTTCGGCCCAGCCAAAGACGTTTTCGGAGGCTTAGCAAATTACGCCCGCGCTTTTACCGATTCGGATTTTTTGCATTCACTTCTGAATATTTTGTTGTTCCTCGTTATTCAAGTCCCGCTGATGCTGGTGGTCGCCACCGCTTTGGCACTTATTTTAGACGGCGTGAAAAATGGTTTCGCCCAACGCTTTTTTCGCACGGCTTTTTATCTTCCCTATACTGTGCCGAGCGTTATTGCGGGGTTGCTGTGGGGTTACTTGTATTCCAAGAATCTTTCGCCGCTCAATTATATTACTGGTGCTAAAACTGACTTCTTGGCCAGCGGCATTTTGTTGTGGAGCATCGGCAATATCGTGACGTGGACGTGGACGGGCTACAACATGATCACCCTCTACGCCGCCTTGCAAAATGTGCCGACTGATTTGTATGAAGCGGCCCGCATTGACGGCGCGAGCGGTTGGGACGTGACCCGTTATATCAAGATTCCGCTGCTGCGTCCGGCTCTGACGCTTACTGCTATTTTCTCAGTGATCGGCACCATGCAAATCTTCTCCGAGCCGTTTGTTTTGCGGCCTCTCGGCTACGTCCCCGACAACATCACGCCCAACACCTATTTGTACTTGGCGGTGGCCCGTGACGGTAACTTTGGATACGGCGCAACGCTGGCTATCGTCCTGGC
Source organism: Deinococcus detaillensis (assembly GCF_007280555.1). Classification (NCBI taxonomy): domain Bacteria; kingdom Thermotogati; phylum Deinococcota; class Deinococci; order Deinococcales; family Deinococcaceae; genus Deinococcus; species Deinococcus detaillensis. Next base: position 85,024 of record NZ_VKDB01000002.1, read on the forward strand.
GCTGTTTACCTTTATTCTCAGCGGCTTTTTCCTAAAGAATGTCAGAGGAGAATCATGACTGCCGCCAAAGAGCTGCCTGAGAGCAGCGTGACGACCACGCCGAGGAGGCCCACTCCGCGCCGCGAAGGCTTTTCGCCGCTGCAATGGGGCCTGCTGATGATCTTTATGCTGTACTGCTTGTTGCCGCTGTGGTGGGTGATTACCACCATGAACAAAGACAACGGGCAACTGTTTTCTACTTTCGGGCTGTGGTTTGCTTCTCCCAGCCACCTGATCGACAACTTCCATACCCTGTTTACCCGGCAAGACGGGATTTTCTCGCGCTGGCTGCTCAACTCGGTGATCTACGCTGTGGCGACGGCGGCGGGCAGCATGTTGGTCTCGGCGATGGGCGGGTACGCTTTTTCCAAATTCAGCTTTCGGGGCCGTGATCCGATCTTCAATCTGATTCTGGCCACCATCATGGTGCCGTCCACCGCGCTGGCCTTACCGATTTTCCTGCTGATGCAAAAGATCGGCCTGATCAACACCTACTGGGCCGTGATTTTGCCCGGTTTGGTCAACCCGTTCGGCCTCTACCTGATGCGGCTCTTCTGGGACGCCGGATTCCCGACGGAGCTGATGGAAGCCGCTCGCATCGACGGCGCGTCGGAAGGCACCATTTTTTCGAGGCTGGGTTTGCCTTTGGTGCGCGGCGGCCTCGTCACGGTGGCGCTGTTTTCGTTCGTCGGCGCGTGGAACAATTTCTTTTTGCCGCTGGTGGTGGTCAACAGAGACACTCTCTTCCCGCTAACGCTGGGCCTATCGGTTTGGAATCAAACCAGTTCCAGCAGCGGGCAAGAGCCGATTTACACCGTGATCGTGTTGGGCGCACTCATCAGCATTTTGCCGCTGATCATCGCCTTCTTGAGCTTAGGCCGCTACTGGCAAGGCGGGCTGGCCAGCGGAGCGGTGAAGGGATAAAACTTGTTCGCGTTGCTTACCGCCCCCTCCCCAACCTTCCGTCTTCAGGGGTGAGGGAGGGGTAAGTCGAGCGATTGCCTTTAAGCCCTTGCCCACTCACGACCAGCTCAACCAAAAGGAACCCATGACCGAATATCTCCAACTCGCCACCTGTGATTACCCCGAACACGTTCCGGCAGACCGTCCGGCCATTTACGCCAAGCAGCAGCGCGAACTCGGCCTGACTTATGTGCGCCTCGCCGAGTTTGCCTGGAGCCGGATGGAGCCGCGCCAAGGTGAATTCGACTGGGTGTGGCTCGACGAGGCCATTGACGCTTATCAAGCGGGCGGCCTAAAGGTGGTGCTGTGTACCCCGACGCCTACGCCTCCGGCTTGGCTGATTTGCGCCCACCCCGAAATCTTGCCTTATGACGAGCAGGGACGGGTGCGCGAGTTCGGTTCGCGGCGGCATTACGATTTTGCCTCGCCCATCTACCGCGAGCATTCCCGCCGAATCACGCGGGCGATTGCCGAGCGCTACGGTGAGCACCCAGCGGTGGTGGGCTGGCAGACCGACAACGAATGGGCTTGCCACAACACGGGGCGCAGCTACGGCGGCGCGAGCGCGGCGGCTTTCCCGGCGTGGCTGGAGGCCAAATACGGCAGCCTGGAGCAGCTCAACACCGCCTGGGGCAATGTCTTTTGGAGCATGGAGTACACCGACTGGGCGCAGATCAAACCGCCGATTTTGCTCGTCACCGAGCCGAACCCATCGCATGTTCTGGACTACTACCGCTTTTGCTCCTCGCTGATCGCTTCGTTTCAAGCTGAGCAGGTCGCCATTTTGCGTGAGCGGTCGCCGGGCCGCTTTGTCACCCACAATTTCATGATCTTCGAGAGCGGCTTTGATCACTACGAAGTCGCCAAGGGCTTAGATTTCGTCTCGTGGGACAACTACCCCACCGGGATGCTGGAGTTCTTTGCGCCCAGCGGCCAGAGTGACGACATCAAAACCCACTTTGCCCGCACCGGCCACCCCGACTTGATCGGCTTTAACCACGACCTCTACCGGGGCATGCTGAAAGGTAAGGAGGGTCTGGGGCGGCAAGGCGCAGGCACGCCCAGCGGCCCCTGGGTCATGGAGCAGCAGTGTGGGCAGGTCAACTGGGCCCCCTTCAACCCGCTGCCAGCACGCGGCGCGGTGCAACTCTGGACGGCGCAGGCGTGGGCGCACGGCGTGGACGTGGTGAGTTATTTTCGCTGGCGGGCCGCCACGATGGCGCAAGAAGTCATGCACTCGGGCCTGCTGCGCCACGACGAAACGCCGGATCGGGGCTACGAGGAAGTCAAAGCGCTGAAGCTGAGTGATTTTCCGCTTGGCGAAGTCCCAGCCAAAGTCGCTTTGCTCCACGATTACGACAGCTTGTGGCTTTACGACGCCCAAAAGCACAGCGCGTCCATGAGTTACTGGACGCAGACTGTCACCTATTACATGGCGCTGCGGAGTCTGGGACTGGACGTGGACATTCTTCACTCCGACGCCGATTTGAGCGGTTACAAAGTGGTGGTGGCTCCCGCCCTGACCCTCATTTCGGCTGAGCAGGCGCGGCAGTTTTCGGCGCTGGCGGCCAGCGGCACTAAGTTGGTTTTTGGCCCGCGCACCGCCTTCCGAACGCCCGGCGGCGAGACGTGGAGCGAGGGGCAATTTGGCCCCATGAGCGATTTGATCGGCGCAAAGTTGCTGCAATACGACTCGCTGCGCCCTGGCCTTACCCAAAGTGTCAAGTACGGTGAGGGAACATTCGCGGCGACGGACTGGGCTGAGAGCTACCGGCTGAGCGGCGCAAGAGCTCTGGCGAGCTACGTCGGCGGGCCGCTGGATACTCAGGCGGCAGTCATCCGAAAAGGCCACGTCACCGTCATCGGCGCTCACCAGCAAGAACTCATCGGCACGGTCTTGAGCGAAATTTTGATGAATGTCGGCATTTCGGTAGAAACTTTGCCGGACGGGGTGCGCCTCAGTCGCCGGGCCGGCAAGACCTTACTCCAAAATTGGAATCCGCACCCTGTAAAGTGGCAGGGCCGCCTCCTCGCTCCGGTGAGCTTCACGGTGCTGGATGCTTAAAAGGAATCCATGACCCCACTCTCCGATCTCGCTTCGCCACAAACCACGCCTTTTTATGCCCAGGACTTCACCAAACCCGATGGCCGCTCCCTGACTTTGTACGGCCTCTTTCCGATTGAACTCGCCTCACCCGTTCCCAGCCCCAGCGACGAACCGGTGGACGCCCGCCCCGAAATGCGCTGGCATCCGCTGCGGGGAGAGTGGGTCATGTACGCCGCGCACCGCATGGGCCGCACGTTCTTGCCGCCGCCGGAATACAACCCGCTTGCCCCCACCTCCGACCCTGCTCATCCCACTGAGTTGCCGCGTGGGCGCTACGACATGGCGGTGTTCGACAACCGCTTTCCCAGCCTGAGCCTCTTGGCCCCGCAACCAGAAGCCGTGCCCGGCACCGACCCCCGGCCCGGCACCGGCAAGTGCGAGGTGGTGGTGTTTAGCCAAGACGCTTCCGGCACACTGGGGGGGCTGAGCGCCGATCGGGTCGAACTGCTGCTGCGAATCTGGGCCGACCGCACCGCCCGCTTGGAGGCCACCGGAAAAATCAAGAGTGTACTGGCCTTTGAAAACAGGGGCGTGGAAGTCGGCGTGACCTTGCACCACCCGCACGGCCAGCTTTACGCTTACGACCACATTCCGCCGGTTCAGGCCCAGATGCTGGCGAGCGCCGAGGCCCACTTCAAAGACAGGGGTCAGCCCTGGCTCAGCGATTTTGTCGCCGCTGAGCGTGAGGCCGCCGTGCGCTTGATCTTGGACGCCGGAGAGGCCCTCAGCGTGGTGCCGCCGTTTGCCCGCTACACCTACGAAACATGGGTGCTTCCGGCGCGGGCGGCCTCGCGCTTGTCTGACCTCAGCAGCGCCGAAGTCACTTCGTTTGCCCGCGTTCTCAAAGACGCTTTGCTGCGCTTAGACGCCCTCTTTGGGGTGCGGATGCCCTACCTGCTTACACTGCATCAGTCTCCCCTCGGCGGCGAGTATCCGGCGTTTCCGCTGCACATCGAGATTTATCCGTACCTGCGTTCACCCGGCAAGCTCAAGTACCTCGCGGGCACTGAGCAGGGCGCGGGCGAGTTTGCCAATGACAACTTCCCCGAGGGGGCGGCTGCCGACTTGCGGGCCGTTCAACTGTGAAGGCTGCTCAACTGTGAAAGCTATTTAACTGTGAAAGAGGTGGAGATTTGAAGACGCCAGAAACGTACCAATCGGTCTTCGGCGGTGAACCGGAAGTCGTCGCCAGTGCGCCGGGGCGGGTCAATTTGCTGGGCGAACACACCGATTATCAGGGCGGTTTCGTGCTGCCCACTGCCATCCCGCAGCGGGCCACCGTCAGCTTGGGGCGCAACGGCACGCAGCAGCACCGCCTGCGTAGCGCCAATCTCAACCATACGCTAGACGTTCCGGTGGGTGAGGTGGGCAGCAGTTTTGCGCCGTACCTGACCGGCTGCTTCGAGCTGAGCGGCGTCACCGAGGGCCTCAACGCCTTTATCTTCAGCACGGTTCCCAGCGGCGGCCTGAGCAGCAGCGCGGCGCTGGAGGTGGCGGCGCTACGGGCACTGCGCGAATTGTACGGTCTAGCGCTTGATGATGTGGAATTGGCTTTGCGTGGAGTGCGGGTTGAACACGAATTTGTGGGCGTGATGTGCGGCGTGATGGATCAGATGGCTTCCAGCCTCGCCGACACCAAGACGCTGCTGCTGATCGACACCCGCACTTTGGAGCGCCGGGCCGTGCCGCTGCCCGCTGGCTCAGAAGTTTTAGTGCTGGATTCGGGCGTGCCGCGCCGCCTCGCCGAGTCGGGCTACAACGAACGCCGCGCCCAAGTCGAGGAAGCCAGCCGCTTGCTGGGCGTGCCGCAACTGCGCGACGTGCTGAGCGTTGCCGAGCTGAGCGGGCTGCCGGAGCTGCTCAGGCGGCGTGCCCGCCACGTGGTCAGCGAAAATGCCCGCGTGCTGGCCGCCCTCAGCGCCGACGCCGCCGAGTTTGGCCGGTTGATGAACGCCTCGCACGCCAGCTTGCAGATCGATTATGAAGTCTCACACCCGCAGGTCGATGAGCTGGTGGCGCTCCTGCAAGCCCATCCGCAGGTCTACGGCGCTCGGATGACCGGAGCCGGATTCGGCGGCGCGGTGGTGGCGCTGATTCACGAAGGTGCGGCGGGTCTGGCCAGCAACGTGCTGTTCGATTATCACGAGCAAACCGGCGTGCGCGGCGTGCAGGTGGTGCCGTAGCCCTGATCTCCGTGTTCTCAACCCTTCCCTTCCCACTCTTTCCCTCACGAGGCTCCAACATGACCACACCCCACCACCACTGGACGCTAGACGTTCATTCTTCTGAACTGCGCGTGCTGACCAACGGCTACCAATCGTGGAGCGAGGCCGAGCTGCGCCCACTGACTGAAACCCAGACGCGGGCCAGTTTGGAATGGATGATCGACCAGGGCCAAGACCCTGCCTTCCCACCCAGCGGCGAGGCGGGTGTCTGGCGCAGTCACAGCCTCTTGGCCCTGATTCGGCCCGGTGGCGGCGGCTGGGTCGGCGCTCAGCTCGACGCCGCCCACACCTTTGCCCACTGGGAAGTGCGGGCGGCGGGCGAGCAAGTCCGCGTCACCTGCACGCTGGAAGGCCCGGACGTTGCGGTGGCCTGGGAAGAAACCAGCGACGTGATCGGCACCGTGGAGCGCCTCAGTGCTCAGCTCGCTCAGAGCATGCACGCCCGCACGCCAGCGCCGCTGCGGGTGTGGTGCAGTTGGTACAGCTACTACCGCAGCGTCACGCTGGACAATATGCTCGACAATGCCCGCCTCGCCAAGCAACACGGCCTGCCCTTTGACGTCTTCCAGCTCGACGACGGCTTTCAAGCTGATTTGGGCGACTGGACAGAGCCGAGTGAACAGTTTGGCGGCCACGCCAAAGACCTGCCCGCCGAACTCCGGAAACTCGGCTTCCGTGCCGGGCTATGGCTGGCTCCCTTTTTGGTGGGGCCGAACTCCAAACTGTTCGCCGCACATCCGGATTGGCTGCTCAAAAACCAAAGCGGCACCCCGCTGCTGTTCGGCCACAACTGGGGCGGTCAGTACGCGGCGCTCGACACCACCCACCCGGAAGTCTTGGTGTGGCTGCGCGAGCTGGCGGCGACTTGCCGGGCCTGGGGCTACGACTACCTCAAGGTGGACTTTTTATACGCGGCCTCTCATCCGGGTGTCCGGCACGACCCCTCGGTGAGCCGTGCCGAAGCATACCGGCGGGGCATTCAGGCGCTGCGTGAGGGCTTGGGAGACGACGGCTTTTTGCTGGGCTGCGGCGCTCCCCTGTCGGCCAGCATCGGCGTGATGGACGCCATGCGAACCGGGCCGGACGTGGCTCCCTACTGGGACGACGAAGCGCGGAGAATGCTGCTGGGTGACGGCAGCGTGCCGTGCAGCCGCAATGCGCTGCACACCGCTCTCTCGCGCTGGTATCAGCAGGCTTGGTATCAACCCGACCCCGACGTGATGATTGCCCGGAGAGAACGCAGCCTACTCAGCACCGACGAGCGCGGCGCACTGCTGGGAATGCTGGACGTGACCGGCGGCCTGCGGGCCAGCAGCGATCCGGTGGAAATGCTGGACGAGGCAGGCTTGAAGTTGCTGCGCCAGAGTTTAGAAATCAGCACCCCAGACCGCCCGCTGACGCTGACCGAAAGTCACGGCGGCGCGGTCACGCACTTTTCACGCGGCACCTTCAATTTGCAAGACACCCCAGCAGACGGGATTCAGCCGCACAGCTACCGGCCAAACCCCACTTAAGCCGGCTTCAGCGCCCCCGTGCCGGACTGCCCAGCAAGGCCACCAAGCGCTCGACCTGGGCTTGCTGGTTTGCTTCAAGGGCTGCCGCCGCTTCTTTTTGAATGCTGCGCCACGCTTCAAAGCTGCGCTCGGTGGTGTGGGTCACGGCGGCGTTGACGGTGAAGTGCAGGCTCGGTGAGCGCTTCATGGCCGCTTCGATCCCCTCGCCGCGTGCGCCGAGCAGCGCTCCCAGAATGCCTTTTTCTTCGGCGCGGCGCTGCAACTCACGCCTCAGGGCGCGGTCTTTGATGCGTTCCACCACTTCCCAAGCGGCGTCTTGCACCAGTTCGCGGCCCGGCGCGGCCCGGAAAACCTCCACCCACAAGTCCTCACCGCTGCGTCCGGTGCGCTGGGCCAAGCCGCTTGGCAACTCGGCCCAGTGGGTTTCAAAGTCGCGGGCGTCTTCGACCAGCACCTTGATCTGGCGGGTTCCGGCTTCCAGCGTGACCCGGTGGCCTTCGGGAAGCACGGCCCAGGCGCTGCGGCCCTGCTCATCGAGGGCCTGCATGCTGCTGTAAGCGTCGGCGAGCATTTCCGCTGAGTCGCTGGCGCTGCCCAGGCGGGCGCGGTCGGCGTAGAGGCCCACAGCGCCGCCGTCTTCCAGCCGGATTTCGTGCTTGACGTGGCGTAGGCCGTAGCCCCAGACCTCGTGGGCGGCGCTCAGGGCGGCGCTGAGTTGCTCGGCGCTCAGGTTGGCCACGCTGAGGTCAGGCAAAGCGGTTCTGAGCAGGCCTTGCAGCGCCTGAGCAGCCGAGCTGCTGAGAGCAGAATTGGCGGCGGTGGAACTTGCGTCTTTTTGCACCGCTTCTTTTTTGGGTTTGGGGGCTTGCGTCATCTGGCTCCTTGTGGAGGTGAATTCGGATCGGTGGACATTCACCTCAATTGTTATTCTGTTATATCACAAGTGGGGATGTTTTATTCGGTATTTGGCGCAGTATGCCGTCTCGCTGTTGGCTTGCTCAGCCATTCACATTAGCGCCGCAGGACTTCCTCGCGGCCCAGCAGCAGTTGGCGCAGGGTACTGTAACGCTGCTCGATGTCGGCCCTATCGCCTGAATTCTCGGTGACGCGCAGGGCGTCTTCGCGCACCATGTCGGCGTGGCGGCGAATCACGGCGCGGCGCTGTTCGTCATGGAGGCAGGAGGCCGTCACCGTCAGCACCTCCAGAAGCCGGATGGTGACGCTGGGGCTGCCGGCTCCGTACTGGCGGATCATGTCAAACATGCGGGCCAGCAGGCCTTCAAAGTCGGTCACGGGCATCACCAAGCGCAACTGCTTATCTCGGTAGAAAATTCCATCAGGCCAGCGGCGATCTTGCAAGCTGCACAGCGCGTCACCAAAGCGGTCAATCACGTCGATGGCCGTCACCGGATCATTGACTCCTGGCGACAGGGCGCGGGCCGCCACTTCACTGAGCTGGCGCACGCTGTATTCCAAATCTTGCCCGGTGGTGCGGGTGTCGCCCAGGGTCAGCGCGTCCATCACGCCTTTGGGCAATCTCGGCACGCCCACCGCAATCAGCGAATTGGGAAACACATAATCGCCGGGCCGCACCAACAGCCGCAGTGCCACATGGTCTTGGCCCGCCTTTTTAAGCAGCAACTCGGTGTCGAGCAGTTGCAAGTAGCCGCTGCTGGGTGCGTGCAGTTCTTCGCCGCCGTCCCAAAAGTTGTCGGGCGGCGCGGCTGCTCCTGGCGGACCCTGATCTTGCTGCTCGGTGGCGTTGAGCAAGGCCTGCCGCATATCGTTTCGCAGCGAGTTGACCACCCGCGTCATGCTGATGCTGCCGGTGATGTGGGCGAGGTAATACACCAACATGCCCACGCAGGCCAGCCCAAAAACCAGCGCGGCGGTGGTGTTGTAATGCGGAACAAACGGCGGGTCGCCGCCCTGCACGGCCCGGAGAGTATACAGCGAGAAAGCAAACGTAGAAATGAAGGTGCCGAGCGTCAACTGATTGCCTCTATCGGACGTGAAGTTGCCCAGCAGCCTCGGCCCCATCGAGCCGGCGGCGTAGGAGAGCGCAGCGATGGTGATGGAAAAAACGGTACCGGCCACCCCGATGCTGCTGGCGGCGATGGCCCCCAAGAGGCTCCGCGCCCCCGTTTCGCCGCCGCCATACACAAAAGTCAACCATTTGGGCACGCCGTAAGTCTCTTCGAGTTTGACGCCCAGCTCGGCCAAAACCAGTGCCAGCACCGTCATCACCGCCGGAATAAACCAAAACTGCACCGAGAGTTCGCGCAGGCGAAACAGCAGCCGGTTCACGCCGAGGGCTCTGCGCCGCTCTGACCTGCATGTTGGAGATCAGGCTTCTGGAGATCGGGTTGTTGGGGAGTGGGCGGCGATTGGCCCGCTGACGCTTCGGCTCTCCGCTTACCCTCAAACTCAATTTCTTGGCGGGTCTTTGGGTTGTCTTTGCGGGCGGGCCAGCCTTCGCGCTGCTTGACGCGGTCGCCGTCCACCGTCTCGGTTTGGTCGTGAAAGAGAATTTGCTGGGTGGGCATAGGCAGGTCTATTCCCGCCGCGATCAGCACGCTTTTGAGCTGCTCTAAGACCTGATCTTGGGCTTCCACCACTTCGCCCCGCTTGGGCGGATCGACCCAAAACCGGATATTCAAATTGACCGAAGAATCGCCCAAACTGTCCACCAACACGCTCGGTGCGGGGTCTTTGAGCACGTCGTCGATCTTGCCGATGGTGTCCAGAATCAGTTTTTTGGCCTGTGCAATATCGTCGCCGTAGCCGATGCCCACCGAGACGCTCAGGCGGCGATTGTCGTAAGCGGTGTTGACCGTGACGCGGTTGGTATACAAATCTGAATTGGGCACCACCACCAAGCGGTTGTCATAAGTCCGCAGCAAGGTGGCCCGCACCTGAATGTCTTCCACAGTGCCTTCGCTGCCGCCGGTCACGATCTGGTCGCCAATGCGGAAGGGGCGGGTAATGAGAATCAGAATGCCTGCCAGGAGGTTTTGAAAAATATCTTTGAAGGCAAAGCCGATGGCCACACCGCTGACCCCCAGCGCTCCAAACAAAGACGCCGCTGTCAGTGCGGGGAAAATAATGGTCAGCGCCACCAGCAAGCCGATGCCCAGCACCACCCAGGAAGCGATCCTCGAAAAGACCAGCGCAATGCCCCGGGGCTGTCCGGCCCGCTCGGCCACAGACACCACCGCGTTGCGAACCAGCCGGGCGATAAACATGAACACCAAAAAAAGAACAACCCCAATCAAGAGGTTGGGGATAATCAGTAAGACACTCTGCGCCATGCCTTGAAGCTTGGTCACGATAGCTGATAGGTCGAGGTTCATCTATGCAGCAGAGTAACAAGTCGGGCGCGGCAAGAGGGTATTTTGCGCCCAGAACGGCTGCGGTCTCTTGCCGAAGGGTTTATTGGGGAGCCTGAAAGCCGGGGTAGAACAGCGGCAAAGGCTAGCCGACTTTGCCTTCTTGCCGCCCCAGCCGACTTTGCAGCACCACCACCAGCAAGAGAAAACCGCCGCGAATCACGCTTTGCCAGTACGGCGAGAGCGAGATGATGCCCTTGCCGTTTTCAAAATTGAGGATGTTGAAAATCAGGCCCAGCAGCATCGCGCCGACCAAAGTTGACCAGACGCTGCCCACTCCGCCGGTCAGCAGCGTGCCGCCAACCACCACGCCGGCAATCGCTGAGAGTTCCCAGCCCAGACCCTCAGTGGGCTGCCCCGCGCCGAGTTGAGCGGCCAAGATCACGCCTGCCAAGCCTGCCAGCGCCCCCGACAGCACATAAACGCCCAGCTTGATGCGGCCCACGTTCAGGCCCATCAGTTTGCTGGCGTCCTCGCCGCCGCCGATGGCCAGCGCGTGGCGGCCAAACGGCGACGAGCGCAGGGCAATGCCGCCGATCATAAAGGCAATAATCATGATCACGCCCGGCACCGGCAGCCGCAAGAAATCGCCCTGCCCCAGCCACGTCAGGGCGGTGTTGCCGGGGTCAATGCCAACCCCGCTTTGGTTACGGGCCAGCAGCAGCGCCATGCCCCGCGCTCCCAGCAAGGTGGCCAGCGTAGTGATGAACGGCTGGATGTTGAGGCGGGTAATCACCAGCCCGTTGATCAGGCCCACCAGGCCGCCCGCCGCCACCGCGCCCAGCACCGCCACGACCACGCCGTAAGGACTCAGCAGCGCCGCCACCACGCTCGACATGGCCACCACACTGCCCACCGAGAGGTCGATACCGCCGGTAATAATGACGAAGCACATGCCCAACGAGATCAGGCCGAACATCGAGTTGTAGCGCAAAAAAGTGGAGAAATTGTACTCGCTCATAAAGCCGGTATAGCGCAGCGCCCCAAAAACAATCAGCAAAATCAGGGTGGCCAGCACCCCGTACTGACTCAGAGCGCTCAGCAGTCGGGTGCGCCCAGGGTTGGCGCGGGCGGCCTTACGGTCAGTGGACAACATTCATTCCCTCCGGCGGCGCTGCTGCAAAGCCACCGCGACGACGATAATGGCGGCCTTGACCACCAGCGCGGCGGCGTCCGGCACGCCTTTGGCCAGCAAGGTAAAGCGGATCAGTTGAATAATCAGCGCCCCGAACAGCGTTCCCAGCACCTGCGCTTTGCCGCCGGACAGCAGGGTGCCGCCCACCGCCACCGCCGCGATGGCGTCGAGTTCCATATTCTGGCCGACCTGATTGGCGTCCGAACTGGAATTGATGGCGATGACGATCAGCCCGGCGACGCCCGATAGCAGCCCGCTGATGGCGTAAACCCACAGCTTGACCTTTGAGACCGGAATGCCCGACAGCCCCGCCGCCGTTTCGTTACCGCCCACGGCCAGAACTGAGCGGCCAAACACCGTGCGCTTGACCACCCAGTAAGTCACCGCCACGATAATCAGCATCAAGATGACCTGAAAGGGAATCCCGAAGGGGCGGCCCAGCCCGATGTAGGTAAAAGCGGGCGTGCTGAAGCTCTGAAGCTGCCCGTTGGTGATGACTTGCGCGATGCCGCGTCCAGCGATGTACAGCACCAGCGTGGCGACAATCGGCTGGAGTTTGAGCCGAGTCACGAACAAGCCATTGAGCAGGCCGAACGCTCCGGCCACCAGCACCGGCAAGATAAAGGCCAGCAAGATGCCCAGCCACTGCAAGTTGGCAAATGCCGGATTGAGGAAAATCAGCGGAGCTAGCACACCGCTGATCGCCATCAGCGACCCCACCGAGAGGTCGACGCCGCCGGTGGCGATCACCAGCGTCATGCCCATCGCCACGATGATGATGGTCGCCACCTGCGTCAAGTTGACGTTGAGGGTCTGCATACTCAAGAAGTAGGGCGTGAAGAAGGCGTTGAAAATGAGCAGCGCTGCCAGAATCAGGATGCTGGCCCGCACCTGTTTGAGGTCGGCCAGCAGGCCTTGCCAGCCGCTGCTGCCCCGCACGGAGCGGGCCGCGCTCACTTGGCCACTCACGCGCTCACCGGCTGAGTCGGAGGCTGGGTGGGCGGTCTGGGCGCGTCTTCCGGCTCCAAGCCCTGTGCCATGGCGTGCAGCAGTTGCGGCTCAGTGATGCTCCCGCCCGATAAGTTCGCCACCGTTTTGCCGTCGCGCAGCACCGTGACGTGCTGGCAGCCCTCGATCAGTTCTTCGAGTTCGCTGGAAATCATCAGCACGCCCAGACCCTCCTGCGCCAGCTCACCGATGAGGCGCTGAATCTCGGCTTTTGCGCCCACGTCGATGCCGCGTGTCGGTTCGTCCAAAATCAGCAGCTTGGGATTCATGGCCAGCCAGCGGGCCAGCAGCACTTTTTGCTGGTTGCCGCCTGACAACTCACGGATCGGCTGATCGGGGTCGCTGGTTTTGATGCCGAGCTGGGCGATAAAGCGCTCGACGATCTCGGCTTGCTGCTGGGTGTTGACCACGCCCGCTTTCGATAAGCGCGGCAGCAAAGCCAAAGTCAGGTTCTCGCGCACGCTGAGTTCTGGCACGATGCCCTCGCCCTTGCGGTCTTCGCTGCAAAAGCCGAGGCCCGCTTTAATCGCCTCGCTGGGGCTGCGGAAGTTGACCGGCTGCCCGCCCAGGCTCACTTCTCCCCCATCGGCTTGATCGGCCCCGAAGATCACGCGGGCCAGCTCACTGCGCCCCGAACCCAGCAGGCCTGCCAGGCCCACCACTTCACCTTGCCCGACCTCCACCGACGCGCCCGAGAGCCGGGTGCCGCGCACCACGCCGCTGGCCGACAGCAGGGGACGCGCCACTCCGCCCGTCTCACTGCGCACGAAACCGGTCTGCGCTCCGGCGTTCTTGATCTCGCGGCCCAGCATCTGCTCCACGAGTTGCAGGCGGCTGATGTCGCTCATGTTTCCGGCGAACACGGTGCGTCCGTCGCGCATCACCGTGATGCGGTCGCACACCGCGTAGAGCTCATCTAAGCGGTGAGAGACGAAAATCACCGAGACGCCCCTTTGTTTGAGGCCGCGAATCACCCCGAACAGGGTTGCGACCTCGCGCTCGTTGAGACTGCTGGTCGGCTCGTCCATGATGACCAGTTGAGCCTGAATCGACACGGCGCGGGCCAGCGCCACCATCTGCTGAATGGCGGTGCTGAAACTGCCGAGCGGGCGCTTGACGTCCAGCTCAATGCCCAACTCTGTGAGCAGGCGGGCGGCCTCGGCGTTCATGGCGGGCCACTGGATCAGGCCAAAGCGTTTTGGTTCACGTCCCAGAAAGATATTCTCGGCCACGCTCCGCAGCGGCACCAGATTGACTTCCTGATAGATGGTGGCGATGCCGCCGCGCTGGGCCGCCAGAGGTGAGCCAAAGTCCACCGCCGCGCCCGCGAAGGTAATGCTGCCGCCGTCGCGCCGGTAAGCGCCGGTCAGCACTTTGATGAGGGTGCTTTTGCCCGCACCGTTCTGGCCGATTAGGGCGTGAACTTCGCCTCCGGCGACGCTCAGTGAGGCGTTGTCGAGGGCCTTGATACCCGCGAAGGCTTTTTGAATGTGTTGCATATCGAGCAGAAGTGGGCCGCTGGGGGCCGAAGAAACAAAAGGGGCAGCAGTCAAAGGCGCTTCTCCTTGAAATTGACTTGGAAGGACGTTGAGGAAAGAAAGCAGACTGGCACGGCCCGTTCACTGTGCGCTTGGTTCATTGTGCCCTCTATTCGGGCAGCCAAATCGGCGGATTTATTTCAGAAGCTTTATTCCAGAGTATTTTTTCTGGAAGGGATTTCAGCAAAAACTGCGCCACGCGGGCAAGGCGTGACGCAGCAAAGCACTCAGAACCCTAACTTAAAGGCTTAAAAAACTCAGTACGCGCCGGCCAGTCCCGCTTTGGCGGATTGCGGCGTGTAGTCGCGGTCAGCGTTGATGATCTTGGCCGGGAGTTTCTTGCCTGCCGCGTATTCTTTAAGGGTGGCAAAGGCCTTGGGGCCAAAGCGCGGGTTGCACTCCACGACGTAGTTGATCTTGCCGTCCACAACCATCTGCACGGCTTCTTTACCGCCGTCAATCGACAGCACCAAGATGTCTTTGCCGGGCACTTTGCCCGCCGCTTGAATGGCCGACACCGCGCCGATGGCCATTTCGTCGTTGTGGGCGTAAATGACATTGGCTTCAGGGTGGGCTTGCAGCAGCGTTTCGGCGACTTGGCGGCCTGTGTCGCGGGCGAAGTTGCCGGTCTGGGAGGCGACGATCTTGAACTTGGGGTTCTTGGCGATCACGTCGTCAAAGCCCTTGCGGCGGTCATTGGCGGGGCTGGCTCCGGTGGTGCCTTCCAGCTCAATGATGTTGGTCTTGCCCGCCGCGTTTTTGACCAGCCAGTCGGCAACCCGCTGGCCTTCTTTAATGAAGTCCGAGCCGACGAAGGTGACGTAATCGGTGCCCGCTTTGGACAGGGCCGGATCAATGTTGCGGTCGAGCAAAATCACCGGGATTCCAGCCTTACGGGCTTCGGCGACCACAGGGGCCAGTGGCTTGTCTTCACGCGGTGAAAGGAAAATGGCGTCGACTTTCTGGGCAATCATGCTGCGGACATCGGCGACTTGCTTGGCCGTCGAACCGGCGGCGTCGGTGTAGACGAGCTGATGGCCAAGTTTCTTGGCTTCGTCCTGCATACTTTTGGTCTGGGCAATGCGCCAGGGATTGTTGCTCTCGGTCTGGGCAAAGCCGACTTTGTAGCTGGCTTTTTGCGCCAGCTTGGGCAGCATGGTTTGGGCCAAGACAGTGCCAGTGACGAGGGCCAAGGCAAATGTGGCGATTTTCGCGGGTCGTTTCATAATTCTCCCTTGCGTGCGAAGTCCAACTTCTGCTGAAAAAACCAGTTGGTTTGAAGTTCGCCGAGGTGGCTCCGTAAAGAGAGGAGCGCTTTAGAAGGAGCGGCCTGATTTGAGCTGATTTGACTTGTGGGGATTGAACAGCGCAAAGTTACCAAAATCTTCCGAAAATGTCAACTTTTTTTGACTTAGTGAAGCTTTAGGGGTCTTCCGGCTTACACTGATGAGCCACATTGGTTAAGCAAAGTGGCCCCAATTCCTGCCTGCTGATGGGCTCGGAGGCCCACTCAAACATCAGTTTTGCTTCTTGGCAGGCTTTTGAGTAAAGTTGAATTCTGGCGTGCTGTCAGCAACCGATCTTGCATTCCCACCATTAAACTTGTAAGTTTGGTGGGTATCCGCAGGTACACCGGACTGCGGCTTAGGGGGAAAGCTATGCCGATTGCAGGGAGCCGCAGGTTGGTGGCAGAAGGGCAGCGGGCGCTGGCGATCATTCGCGCTGTGGACAGCGAAACGCGGCTCTCGATGCTGAGTCTGCTGTCACACAGCCCCATGAACGTCAGCGAACTGACGGCGGCAATTGGTTTGCCGCACTCCACCGTCAACTTCAATCTCAAGCTCTTGGAGGCTGCTGGCCTGCTCGACATTCAGTACATGCCCGGCACACGCGGGCGGCAAAAACTGATCAGCAAGCGCTACGAAGAAATTTTGATTCAGCTTCCTGGCGCGGCCATCAGCGCTCAGCCGAACGTCGTGGAAATCTCGATGCCCATCGGCAATTACCGCTTTTCGGACGTGGCGGCGACTTGCGGGTTGGCCACCGAGTCCAAATTGATCGGCATGGTGGACGACCCGCGCTCCTTTTTCGAGCCGGAGCATGTCTTTGCCCAGATTATCTGGTTTCGGCATGGCTCGCTGGGCTACGAGTTTCCCAACAACTTACCGCACGGAGCCGAGGCAGTTGAATTGGAAGTTTCGTTCGAACTCTGCTCGGAAGCGCCGGAACATGACCTTGACTGGCCCTCGGACATTACGGTCTGGCTCAACGGCACCGAGATCGGCACTTGGACGAGTCCGGCAGATTTCGGCGGCAGCCGGGGCAAACTCACGCCGCTGTGGTGGCCGATCAACCACAGCCAGTACGGCGTCCTCAAGCGTTTCAAGGTCAACCGCGAGGGCAGTTTCATCGACGGCAAACAGGTCAGTGACGTGACGCTCTCGGCCCTCGACTTGATGGCCCAGCCGCAGATTCAGCTCAAAATCGGCGTCAAGTCTGGCGCTCGGCACCAGGGCGGCGTCAACTTGTACGGGCGCAAATTCGGCAACTGTGAGCAAGACATTTTGATGCGGCTGTGGTACGAGTTCAGGGAAGGCGAGCGGCCCTACGTCATCAAATAGCGGGTGATCCGTTGGTCCGTGTCTAGGCCCGCTCATCATTTTCCGCTAGACTCACTTCTGAAAACTGGCTCGACCGGCACCAGCGGCCATACGCTGACTTGGAGGAGACTGCTAATTACGCGGTCTCCTGCTTTCGTGTCCCGGTCTGACAAGCTGCCCGCTCTCCCTTTTTTCCGCTCTCTCATTTTTGAGCTTTTGGCTCCTTTTTGGACGGACTTATGCACGAAACACTTTTGTACGCTTCAGCGGCTTTACCGCCCACCACCGAACACCAAACCTTGCTCGACTTGCTGGGCATTCACCTCAGCGGCGGCGGCTTGACGGCCCTGGCGGTGGCCCTCTTTATCCTGACTTACGCCATGATTTTGCTCGAAAAATATGTTCACCGCACGGTGGCCGCGCTGCTGGGAGCCTGCTTGGTGATGGTACTGGGCCTGCTGACGCCCGACCAAGCCTGGGGCAGCATCGATTTCAACACCATTTTTTTGCTGTTCGGCATGATGAACATCGTCAACGTGCTGAGCCGCAGCGGCTTTTTTGAGGTGGTGGCGCGGCGGGCGATGGTGCTCACGGGGGGCAATCCGGCGCGGGTGCTGTGGATTTTCAGTGTGCTGACCGCCGTGTTCAGCGCCTTTCTCGACAACGTGACCACCGTGCTGTTTATGGCTCCGGTGGTGGTGACGGTGGCGCTGCGGCTGGGCCTCAAACCTATTCCCTACCTGATCGCGGTGATTTTGGCCAGCAATACCGGCGGCACTGCCACGCTGGTGGGCGACCCGCCCAACATCATCATCGGCTCGGTGGCGGGCAAGGGCTTCGGGGAGTTTCTGGTCAATGTCGGGCCTTACGCGGTGCTGGCCAGCGCCATCGGCATCGCGCTGATGCACCTGCTGATGCACTGGCGCGGCGAGATGAGCAGCACCGGCAGCGCCGAGAAACTGAGGGCGGTGCTGGCCGACGAAACGCCCATTCGCACCGATCCCAGACTCATGAAACAGGCGCTGGGCGTCTTTGCTGTCACCTTGCTGCTGTTTATAGTGGGCCATCCGTTCGGACTGGAAGCGGGCCTGGTGGCGCTGACCACCAGCACCTTTTTGATGCTGATCGCCGATATGACGCCAGTCGAGCTGTTTGAGCAAGTCGAGTGGACGACCTTGCTGTTTTTCATGGGTCTCTTTATCGTGGTGGGAGGCTTGGAGCATGTCGGCGTCTTTGAGACGGTGGCGGCGAGCCTCACCAACCTGATTGGCAACGACATGGGGCTGGGTATTTTGGTGGTCGGCTTTGCCAGCGCCCTGATCAGCGGATTGGTGGACAATATTCCCTTTACCATCAGCATGGCGAGTGTGCTCAGAGAGCTGCAAGGCACGCTGGGCGAGGTGATGAATCCGCTGTGGTGGGCGCTGAGCCTCGGCGCGTGCTTAGGCGGCAACTTGACCCTCATCGGTGCGTCGGCCAATATCGTGGTGGCCGACATCGCCGCCCGCGAAGGGCACCCGATGGGCTTTGGGCAATTTATGCGCTACGGCACGCCGGTTGCGCTGGTGACGGTGATCGTGGCATTGGGGTTATTTTACTTGGTGTTTCAGGCCACTCACTAGATTGCCAGCTCAATAAGGACATGACTGATGCGAATTCTCGATCTTACTGCCATTTTGGTCAGCCTCACGGCGGCGCTGACGTTCCTGAATGCCCGCTACCTCAAGCTGCCCACTTCCATAGGCATTACCATCGGCGGCCTGATCGTCAGTTTGGTTGTTTTCGGCTTGGTTGAACTCGACGTGCCTTTTGCCAGAGACGCCGTGGAATTGGTGCGCGGCATTCAGTTCAGCGATTTCGTTTTTGAAGGCGTGCTGTCGTTCTTGCTGTTTGCTGGAGCGCTGGGTGTCAACTCGCCTGCGTTGTGGAGTTTGCGCGGCCCAGTGATCTCCTTTGCACTACTCTCCACCGCTCTTTCCATCGCTTTGGTGGGAGGCGGGATGTATTTGCTGCTGGGTTTATTCAATCTAGATATTCCGCTGGTGTACTGCTTGCTGTTTGGCGCACTCATCTCGCCCACTGACCCTATTGCGGTGCTGGGGATGCTCAAGGAAGCCAAGGTGCCTAAGCGCATCGAAACGTTGGTGGCCGGAGAAAGCCTGTTCAACGACGGCGTGGGCGTGGTGGCCTTTGCGGTGCTGGCGGGTGTGGCGGCAGGCAGTCACGGCGCGGGCGGGCACGGCCCGGAGCTGAGCGCGGCAGGCGTGGCCGGATTTTTTGCCCAAGAAGCGCTGGGCGGCCTCGTGTTGGGGGGCGTGCTGGGCTATATCGGCTGGCTGGCGCTGAGGGCGCTCGACGACTTCGTGGCCGAGGTGCTGGTGACCCTCAGTTTGGTGCTGGCCTGCACGGCGGTTGCCACTCAATTGCACGTTTCCGCGCCGCTGGCCGCCGTTGCTGCTGGTCTGTTGGTCGGCTCACTGAATGACCGAGTCCCTTCGGCGCTGTCGGCCCGCGAGCGCTACGAAGGATTTTGGCACCTGACCGACGAACTGCTCAATATCTTTTTGTTCGCGCTGTTGGCTCTAGAAGTAATCGCGGTGCGCTTTAGCGTTCAGTCGCTGTTGCTGGGCTTGATTGCCATTCCGCTGGTGCTGCTGGCCCGCACCATCAGCGTGCAGATTCCAATCTCGGTGCTCAGGCGGCGGCACGAGTTCTCGCCGTTTACCCGCCGTCTCATGATCTGGGGCGGTCTGCGCGGGGCCATCAGCGTGGCGCTGGCCTTCAGCGTTCCGGCGGGCAAGGAGCGCGATTTATTTTTGGTGATGACTTACGTGGTGGTGGTGTTTTCCATTGTGGTGCAGGGCCTAAGCGTGGGACGGCTAGCCGCCAAAGCAGGCGCAGATCATGAAGCCCGCGAGCAACTGGCGGAAGATTGAGCGGCTTTTCAGGGTCAAGGCTCAGCCCCCGTCTGACCGGCAGCGGCGGGCTTTTCCGTTTCCGGCGTTTCCTGTTCGGCTGCGCTTTCAGTTGAGTTTTCAATTTGTCCGATGACTTTCAAGATGGAATGTGGGTCGCTGGCCTGCTGCATCACGTCGGCTTCTTCGTCCAAGCGGTCGCGCACGCTGGGCAGGTCGCGGCGCAGTTCTTCGAGCAGGGCCACGATTTTGGCGCTGCGCTGCTCGGTCAGCAAAATGATTTGCAGTTGCAACTGCGAGCGCTGCTCGGCGAGGCCAGCTTGCCGCGCCTGTGAAATCAGCACGGTGGAGGTGATCACCAGTCCCAAGACGCCGATCAGCCCCTGCAACCAAAAAAAAGGCGGGCTGTCCCAAGACCGGTGGACAAAAAAGTGAAGATTGAGGTTGAGGACAATCCACATCAAAAACACCGTCAGCGCCGTGAAGATGAAATTGGGGCGGCTCAACAATTGGGCGAAGCGCTCTACCGGGCGGTGTAGGGTGGTCAGGTTGGCCTGCGACTGCTGTTCCATCAGGGTATGGATGGCCGCGTTTTGCGAGAGCAGTTGCTCCAATCTAGAATCAGGCGAGGAGTCGGGTCGGGAGTCGGTGAGCGTCACGCCCTGCATTGTCACCGTTTTGCCCTGATCCAATGCTGACAATTCGCCCAGTAGATCCGGTTGCCAGACGCTGAGCCTCCCAAGAGCGCCCAATACCAAAGCAACTTCATTCGACTTTCCCCCAAAAAGTGAGGTATAGATGATCCCCTCTCCCCTTTCCGACTTAGATGTGGTAATCGTTTCCGCCGTCCGCACGCCAATTGGCAGCATCCGCGGCGCACTCTCCAGTGTGCGGCCCGACGACTTGGCCGCCCACATCATCAAGGCCGCCGTGGAACGCAGCGGCGTGAACCCCAGTGACATTGAGGAAGTCATTCTCGGCTGCGCCAACCAAGCTGGAGAAGACAACCGCAACGTGGCGCGGATGGCCGCTTTGCTAGCGGGATTGCCGCAAACGGTGGCGGGTCTGACGGTCAACCGGCTGTGCGCTTCGGGCCTGAGCGCTCTCAACACTGCCGCCCGCGCCATCAAAAACGGAGACGGCGAGGTGTACGTGGCGGGTGGAGTCGAGAGCATGACCCGCGCTCCGCTGGTGATGTCCAAGGGCTCGGCGGCGTTTGCGGGCGGCAACGTCACCGTTTACGACACCACGCTGGGCTGGCGCTTTCCGAATCCGGCGATGGAAGCCCTCTTTCCGCTGGAGGCGATGGGCCAGACTGCCGAAAATATCGTGCAGCAAAGCCGAGAGGGAACTTACGAGGGCGGCGAAATCAGCCGTGAAGATCAGGACGCCTTCGCGCTGGAGTCGCAGCGGCGCACTCTGGAGGCCATCAACGCTGGGCGGTTCAAAGATCAGATCGTGCCGGTGCCGATTCAGAGCAAAAAGGGCACGACCCTCTTTGACACCGACGAGCACCCCCGTCTCAAAAAAGTGGGCGAACG
The DNA here is from genome assembly GCF_007280555.1 of Deinococcus detaillensis. Lineage (NCBI taxonomy): Bacteria > Thermotogati > Deinococcota > Deinococci > Deinococcales > Deinococcaceae > Deinococcus > Deinococcus detaillensis. Next base: position 105,998 of record NZ_VKDB01000002.1, read on the forward strand.
CTTTGAACTCGCCACCGACTTAGAGACGCTGGCCAATCTCAAGCCTGCTTTCCGCAAGGGCGGCAGCGTCACGGCGGGCAACGCTTCGGGCCTTAACGACGGAGCGGCGGCGCTGGTGCTGATGAGCGCCAAGAAAGCGCGGGAGCTGAACCTTAAGCCGTTGGCCCGCTGGCTCGGCGGCGCGGCGGCGGGCGTAGACCCCCGCGTCATGGGCCTCGGCCCTATTCCCGCCACCCGCAAAGTGCTGGAGCGCACCGGGCTGAGCGTCCAAGACTTAGATCTGGTGGAACTCAACGAAGCCTTCGCTGCACAGGCGCTGGCCTGCATCCGCGAACTGGGCCTCGATCCGGCCAAAGTCAACGTGAACGGCGGAGCGATTGCGCTGGGGCATCCGCTGGGCATGTCGGGGGCGCGGCTGGCGGTGGCCCTCGTTCACGAACTGCGGGCGTGGGGTCAGCGTTACGGTCTGGCGACTTTGTGCGTAGGTGTCGGGCAGGGCGAGGCGGCAATTCTGGAAGCGCTGTAAGATCAAGTTCAGAGTCTCGGCTCGCCGCGCTGGAACTCCACCACCACTTTTAAGCCGCTGGGCTGGCTGTTTTCAAAGCTCAGTTCGGCGGCGTGGACTTTGGCGGCTCGGTGGACGATGGCCAGCCCCAGACCGTTGCCCTCTCCGACGCGGGCAGCGTCCACGCGGTAAAACGGCTCGGCCAAGCGGGGCAGCGCGGCGCTCGGCACACCGGGGCCAGCGTCACTGACCTCCAAGCGCACCAGTTCGGCCACGCCCACGACGCAGACTTGCATGTCGGCTCCCTGTCCGTGCCGAAACCCGTTTTCGATCAGGTTTTCGACCAAGTGGGTTAGCAAGGTCGCGTCGCCCAGCACAGTGGTGTCGCCACGCGTTTCGAAATCCAGCTGCACGTCTGGAGTGCGTTCACGCAGGCGATCAACCACTTCTCCGGTGAGGTGAGCCAAACTCAGCGGCAAGGTTTGCACTTCCCGCTCGCCGCCTGCCAGGAGCAACAGATCATCGGTCAGCAGACGCATTCTCTCGATATCGGAAAGCGCCTCACCGATGTCCTCGCGCAGCTCGAGCGGCGTGCGCGGCCCGGCCAGCGCTCCTTGCAAGCGGGTCTTGAGCGCTGCCAGCGGGGAGCGCAGATCGTGGGCCGCCGCCTGAGTGAACTCGGCCTCACGCTCACGCAGATCAGCGAGCTGGGCAAAGGTGACTTGTAGGGTGCGGGCCAGCCGCCCCAACTCGTCGGGCTGGCCCGCGCCGGGCAGCGCCAAACGCAAATTGCCCTCACGGCCCAGCCGAGCGGCTACCGCTTCAAGTTGCGCCAGTGGCCGCAGCAGCCGCCCCGTGAAAGCGAAGCTCAGCAGCGCCACCAGAAGAGTTGCCGTCGGCACGGTGATCGCCAGCGCCCGGAGGTAGGCCCGCAGCGGGTTGAGAACGCCGAGCAGGTCGCTGGCCAGTTGCGCGGTGGCGGGCTGCCCACTGAGATCCATCGATGCGATCAGCACATTGTGTTTGGCCAGAGGCCGGTAGCCCAGTGACTCGGTGAGCGCAATTGCAGGAAAATTGTTGGTTTGCGCCACGATCTTTCCGGCGCTCAGCACCCGGATGTCCACGTTCCGGGGCAAGGCGGTAAGTTTGAGCGGCGCAGTGCCGGAACGCAGTTGGGCCTCCAAACTGGTTTCCAGGGTGGGCACCAGCATCTCTAGGCGCTCATGCTCAGAGAGCGACAAAAAAGAGCGCAGCGCCAAAAACTGCACGCCCGCCACCACCACCACCACCAGCGCCGTGACCAAAGCCATGCCCAGCGCCAAGCGCAGCCTGATATTCACGGCACCCGGTAGCCCAGTCCACGAGAACTCAGCAGCATCTCGGCGGCCAACTTGCGGCGCAAGTAACTCACGTACACGTCCACCACCCGCGCCGCGCCGCTGAAATCCGGTCCCCAAACTTTAGAGAGCAGTTCCTCGCGGCTAAACCAGCGGCCCTTAGACAGCACCAAGGTTTCGAGGAGGGCGTATTCGCGGGCGGTCAGGCCGACCAACTCGCCTTGCCACCAGACTTGCCGCTGTCGGGCGTCCAGGAGGCCCGCGCCGTCACCGAAGGGCATCTGGGCCGTGCGGGCGACTTCGCCGCGCCGCACCACCGCCCGTAAGGTGGCCAGCAGCTCTGGAAGTTCAAACGGCTTGACCAAATAAGCGTCACCTCCAATGTCCAGTCCTTCCACACGGTCTTCAAGGGCGCTGCGGGCTGTCAAAAAGACGATGGGCACGCGGTTGTCGTCTGCTCTGAGGCGGCGGGCCAGTTCAAAACCGCTCAGGCCCGGCAGCATCACGTCCAAGAGCAGCGCGTCGTAATTGCCGGAGTTCGCCGCTGCCAAGCCGCTCTGGCCGCTGACTTCCAGCTTGACCTGATGGCCCGCTTCGCTGAGCGCCCGCGCGGTGGGCTGGGCGATTCGCCCGTCATCCTCAACCAGCAGCAGCCGCACCGCTCACCCACTCCCCTACCGGATTCTCCGCGCTCAACATGGCCTTACCTTAATCGCCTCTCGCCCAGCCAGCGTGAGCAAACCCAAATTGGGGGCTTGAGCGGCTCTTTAGGGACGGCTCAATCATCAGGCCCAGTCGTCAGCTCAAATCTGGTTTTGCTGCGGGACTACCCGGCGTTCACGGCTGCTCGTCAAGGCCAACACCACGAATCCAGCTTCCAAGAGCAGCGAGATGATTCCGGCGGGTTCGGCCCAGTTGCCGATGTCACCTTTGGCATTGGGCAAACCGACGCTGCGGGTCAGGACGAAAAAAAGAATGGCCCCCGCTGAGATGAGACTGCCCAGCCAGTATCCGGCCCGCCACAAACTGGACATCAACCACGCGCCCGCTGCGCCGCAGCCCACCACCAACAAAATGTAGAGCCAGCCCAAATACGGCGTCTCGCCCAGTTTGTCGGGAATGTCGCGAAAGTGAATCCAAGCGATGCCCGCCAGTAAAGCCAAGCCCAGCCAATGCCGCCAAAGAGAAGAAGCAGTCGAGTTCATAATGGTCTCCAGAGAGAAGAGCCTTATCTCGGGCGCTCTTCGGGCTGCATCACAACAGAGCAGTGTTGGCCCAGCGTTAGAAATATTTTTCGTCAAGAAAGTGTGAATAGTTGGCGGGTTCACGCAAACTTGAGACCGCGTTGAAACGGCCTTCAGTCAATCTTCAGGCGACCTTGAATCGTCTCTTTTTCTTACTTTCGTCTAACCTGGCGTGTTTAAGTTCAGTGGCAGTTGAGTTTCTTTGATCGCTAAAGCACTCACGGAGGATATATGAACGCAAAAACAATTCTTTTGGTTTCTTCCCTTTTAGTCGGCTCAGCCTTGGCAGGCGGCGCGGGTGCCCAGAGCAGCACTAAGTTGCCGGTCAACCAGTTCACCACGCTGCCCAAGAGCGGCACCGACGACCTCTCCAAGTCGACCAAAGCCTTGCAGGCGACTCTGACCGAGTTGCAAGCTCTCCAACTCCAGACCAAGCAGGCCCACTGGAACGTTTCCGGCACCTTGTACTACCCGGTTCACCTTCTCCTTCAGGAGCACTATGAAGGCGTCGCCAAGTACGCCGACGACGTGGCCGAGCGCCTACTCTCAGTGGGCAGCTCCAGCGACGGACGCGCTCCGACCATCGTGCAGACCTCGGGCCTTCCCGAAATCCCCGGCGGCTTCCTCGATGACGCCCGGGTCCTGAGCTTTTTCACCACCCAGTATCAGACGGTAGGCGCACGCCTCAAAATGCGGATCGACGACATCGAGAAGGTTGACCCGACCAGCGCCAACTTGCTGCAAGAAGTCGAAAGCGGCATCGAGAAATACCAGTGGCAAGTCCGCGCCACGTTCCAACAGACCAACACCGACCCCAACACCGGAGCCGACATCAACGGCGGTAAGCCGGTCAGCCTGCCGGGCAAATAAAGTCAGCCGACTTTAAGTTAGTCACTTCAGGTTAATCAAAGCTGGAACGTGTCCTCTTCACTGGGCATGTTCCAGCTTTTTCGCGGCTTACTTTTCTCTACGGCCCATTTGCAGAACTAGCCTTCCAGCCTGCTCAGCCAACTCGCTGCCACTCTACTCGGCTTTCCTTGCCTTGTGGGCTGCGAATGAGGTGCGGCAGCAAAGGCGGAAGAAAAGTGAAGGTTTTTTGCCACCTCATATCACATGACGCGCCGCCGAATAGATCAAATGCCTGTGAATTGGCCTGCGCTCAAAATCCTGTTTTAGCTGATCCTAGATACAGCGCGTTGACGTAGACGCTGTTGCCGCATACCTCACCCAATCAGCGTCTCAGCGAAGTCTAGCATGTATCTTTTGCTAGCATAGCACACTGCTTTCAGTGTTAAGCCCCTCCCGCTCTGTAGCGTCGCCGACAAAAAGCGGTGCGTCAGCTCGGTCAGGGCGGCAATTTGAATTGCAATGCGCATAGCTGCTCATTGAGCCAGCAGTCAGCAGACTCGCCTTAAGTTGCCAAGCTGGCCGCTGGCCCTGCTGATCGGCAGATCAATGTTAAGCTGCCGATGGGCCATTCTCTTACCGAGGTTGCTGCTGACTCATGTCACGAAAGCGGCGAGCTAAGCGGGCGCTTAAGAAATCATACCAACCAATTCCAGCGGATGGCGCGGCCTGTGCGGCAAATCAGCTCAGCAGTAAACCGCCGGTACTGCCGAACAAGCTGCCTGTGCTGTAGCTCGATTCCTGAGAAGCCAAAAACACATACAGCGGCGCTATTTCGGCGGGCTGTCCGGGACGGCCGAGTGGCGTGGATTTGCCGAATTCTTCGATGGTGTCTTGGGGTTGCCCGCCACTGGGTTGGAGCGGCGTCCAGTACGGCCCCGGAGCCACCGCGTTAACACGAATACCCTTCTTCGCGACTTGCTGCGCCAGTGACTGGGTGAAAGCGTAAATCGCCGCCTTGGTCGAAGCGTAGTCGAGCAGATTTGGGGAAGGTTGGGTGGCCTGGATGGATGAAGTATTGATAATGGTCGCTCCCGCCTGCAGGTGAGGCAGAGCAGCTTTACAGATCCAAAACAGAGCATAGACATTGGTCTTGAACGTCGCGTCGAACTGTTCGGTGCTGATGTCGGCGATGCTTTCCTGAGCAGTTTGCTTGCCTGCGTTGTTGACCAAAATATCCAAGCCGCCCAACTGCTTTGCGGCGTCTTTGACGAGCTGAGCGCAAAAGTCCTCGCTGCTGATGTTGCCGGGCAGGGCCACCGCTGTTTGCCCTGCCGCCTCAATCAGCTTGATGACTTCCTGCGCGTCGCCCTCTTCGGAAGGGAGATAGTTGATGGCTACGTCCGCGCCCTCACGGGCAAAAGCGATGGCAACGGCGCGGCCAATACCCGAATCGCCCCCGGTAATCAGCGCTTTACGCCCTTTGAGACGGCCCGAACCCTTGTAAGTTTCCTCACCGTGATCGGGTACTGGATTCATTCGATTGACACTGCCCGGTGCGTTTTGAGGCTGGCGTTCGAAAGGCGGCTGCGGGTACTGTGTCACGGGGTTTTGCATCTCGGTCTGATCTTTTTTGTCGCTACTCATATTGGCTCCTTACTCGCTATTAAAGAATTTCTTGACGGCTTTCTATGACTTTCTCTTTCAATCCAGCGCTCTAAGATTCTTTCTGACGTCATGACCGTCAATTACAGTTCGCCGCTGAGTGGATACCCGTGAATCAGCAAAATCGGTGAGCCTTGCCCGCTCCGCTAACGGTGTAATGGATGCTGGCTCCGTTGATCTGGGTGCTGCCCTCGCGCATGGGGGTCGAGGTGCCGCCAGACAAGGCCAAAGAAATTAGTAGAGCAGGTAAGAGGGCGCTCAGCTGTAGAGCCTTTTTGAAAGGTGTACGAAGAGCCATCTCCGATAGTCTGCCGCTGCACAGGCAAACTGGCTATTATGGGAGGCAAGAGCTTTTATTGAGCTGACCTTGGGTTTTAGAAAGTGCATCGAAAAATCCAAACTGCCTTGTTTAAAAAAAGTGATTGTTGCCGGTAGCCATAAATTGCTGATCACCTCCGACAAACTATGGCAAAGCCTTCTCACATTACTAAATTGCCGATGAGACGCGCTCTCCCCCATCACAAATTATTATCTTTGGCCCCGATAACTAATGTCGAAAAATGCCCTCTCAGACGCTATTTTCTTCTGAATTACGTAATTCAGAACTTGTCTTTTGCGTCGTAAGCGCTCTAAGCTGAGGCCATGACCCGAACCAAAGCTGAGTCAAACGTGGCTGGCCCAGAGTCGCCGCCTTCAAAATGTCTCATCATCGCGCTGACCAGTTTGAAGGGAGGCGTCGGCAAAACCACGCTCACCATGCACTTGGCGGCGGCCATTGCTGAAGAACTCGCAAACGTTGTGGTGCTAGACGCCGACGAGGAAGTGAGCGCGGTGCGCTGGCAGCAGCACGCCGTGGCCGACCAAATTCAGTTGCCCTTCGAAGTGGTGGCTGCTCAGCGCAACAGCTTGATGCGCCAAGCCCGCGAACTGGCTCGGACGGGGCACACCGTGATTATTGACACGCCGCCCAATAACCGAGAAGTCCTCAAGAGCGCAGCGACGGTGGCGGACGTGGTGCTGGTGCCGGTGTTACCGACGGGCTTGGATGTAGACCGGCTGGCCACCACGCTCGAACTCCTGACTGATCTGGAAGCGGCTCTCGAAACCTTTAACTACGCAATAGTGCTGAACCGTTTCGACGCCCGCAAAGGCATGGCCCACGAAGCCAATCAGGCCCTCAATGCCCACCCCCGCTTAGAGACGGTTATCAAGTCGCTCAGCGCTTATGAGAAAGTGTTTGGGCAAACGCCCAGTGAGTTGGGGCAATTCAGGGCAATGTGGGCCGAGATCAAGGGCGCGTTTGGAGAAGAAGCATGACCAAAAACCGTTTTCAAAGAGGAAATCAGGCATCAAGCTTGGGTAATCTGCTGAACCGTTCTTTGCAAATGTCGGGTGTAGGCACGCCAGATTCGGCTGATCAGCAGCGCCCGCCAGATGCCCGAGTCTTGCCGCTGAGCGCTTTGGTGGCCAATCCGCGCCAGCCGAGGCGCTTTTTTGATTCGGCCTCGCTGCAACAACTCTCGGAGAGTCTCAAAGAACGGGGCGTGTTGCAACCGCTGATGGTGCGGCCACTAGAGGGCCACAACGGGCAATATGAGATTGTCTACGGCGAGCGGCGTTGGCGGGCCGCACAGCTTGCCCAACTCAGCGAGGTGCCGGTACTGATTCGTGATTTGACGCCGCAAGAAGCTGAGATCATTTCAGCGGTCGAAAACTTGCAGCGAGAAGACCTCAACCGCTACGACGAAGTGATGTACAAGCTGCGCTTGGTGGCCCAGCTGTTTGAAATCGCGCCTGAAGAAGCCAGTAGCGTCCTCAAAGGGCTCCGCGCCAATCCGGATAGTAGCTCTGAGAAGGTCACTCAATTAGACGAGCTGTTTACCCAGCTTGGGCGCGAGCAGTGGCGCTCGTTTGTCACCAACGGTTTGCCGGTGCTCAGACTGCCGCCGAGCATTGCCGAAGCGCTGCAAAGTGGAGTGCTGGAATACAGCAAAGCGGTGCTGCTTTCCCGCGCTCCAGAGCAGCATCATAAAGCGCTGCTCAAGCGGGTTATCACCAAAAATCTGACCCACGCCGAACTCAAAGAAGCGATTGCCAAGCTCAAACCCGCAGCGCCTCAGCCCGCCGTTTCACCGCTGAGCCAAGTGAAGCGTCACCTCTCCGTTCAGCGCTTGAGCCAACTGCCTGAGCAGCAGCGGCAGCGGGCGGAAGCGCTCCTGAGCGAACTCGCCGACTTGCTTGAAGGCTGAAATCAGGAGCCCTGAATTACGTAATTCAGAAGAATAGGCCGTCTGGGACAAGCTCGGTGTCTTTCGCCTGAATTGGGTTGCAGCAGTCAATGGCAGCTGGCCTGCGGTGTAAGTCGGTTGCGGTGTGCAAGATAAATACTCAAGGTCATTCCCAACCGTTTCACCAAAAGGAGCAGCATGAACCGCACGCCCAAGTACACCCATCCTCAACTCAACACGCCGGACTACTCGTGGGCCGAGCCGAAAGAGAGCGGCCACTCGCCTCTCAAAGCAGATGTGGCGGTGATCGGAGGGGGAGCGGGTGGACTGACGGCTGCGTTGATGGCTGCTGTGACCAAAAAACGGGTACTTCTGATTGAGCGCGGGCTCACTGGAGGCGAATGTACCTTCACCGGCTGTGTTCCTTCGAAAGCGCTGCTGTCGATAGCTAAAACAGTTCATGCCGCTCGGCAAAGCGCCGCGCTGGGCTTGGCCGTCACCGGTGAAGCCGACTGGGCCAAAGTGCAGGCCGAAGTCCGGCGGGTGATCAACAGTTTTGAAGACGTGGACTCGCCCGCTTCGATTGAGCGGCGCGGCGTGCAAGTGGTGGCGGGTGAGGCCAAGTTCGTTTCGCCGCATGTGCTGGAAGTGCAGACCTCTACCGGCACGCGCACGGTGATGGCTGAAAAATTTGTGGTGGCGACAGGTTCCGAGGTGATGGTTCCTGATTTGGAAGGGTTAAGCGACGTGCCTTACTTGACCCACCAAACCATTTTCGACGTGGCTGAGCTGCCCAGGCACCTGCTGATTCTGGGCGGCGGTCCGATTGGCTGCGAGTTGTCACAAGCGTTCGTGCGCCTTGGAAGCCGGGTGACGACTTTGCAGCGTGGCGAGCGCCTGATCGACAAAGACGAACCGGAAGCGTCTCAAGCTTTGCTGGACGTCTTGCGGCGTGACGGCGTGACGGTTCACCTCGGCGTGGACGTGGTAAGGGCCGAAGCACTGCCGAGTGGTGTGCGGCTGCATCTCAAAGATGGCCGCCACATTGACGGCTCACATTTGCTGCTGGCGGTGGGCAAAAAGCCGAGAGTAGAGAATCTGGGCCTGGAAGTGGTCGGTGCGGCCTACGACGAAAAGGGGCTGAAAGTCAAAGCCGATATGCAGTCGGTGAGCTGCCCGTATGTTTGGGGTGCGGGCGACGTGGTGGGCGGGCCGATGTTTACGCACGGTGCAACCGAGCGCGGCACTTTGGCTGGACTCGGTTCGCTGGCGTGGTGGGGGAGAGCGGCGGCCACCTTCCGCGCTCCCGCTGCCCGCGTGGAAGATATTCCCTGGGTGACCTACACTGAACCCGAAATCGCCCACTGGGGGCTGACTGAGGCCCAAGCGGTCAAGCAGTATGGCCGCCGCGTGCAGGTGGTGGATTATGATTTCAGCCACTTAGACCGGGCCGCCACCGAGCGGGAAAGCGGCTTCGTCAAGCTGGTGGCACTCTCGGGCCTGCTGGGATCACCGTTGGGCCTGACGGTGGTGGGCGCTCAGGTGGTCGGCAGCTGCGCCGGAGAACTGATTCAGCTGCTCAGCTTGCCCAGTCGTTTGGGCTTTCACCCAGTCCGCTTGGCGTTGTTGCCAGTCTCATACCCCACCTACGCTGAAGCGGTGCGCCAAAGCTATTTGGGCCTGTTTACCAGTGGCCCCACCTTCGGAAAGCGGCGGGCAGGTCGGGCGGAGCAGGGGAGCATTCGAGAAGCACCCCAACCGCCAGCCTCTGCCCAAGGCGCTCGGGCCTGAGCGCTGATGACGGCACTTGACGCAGTGGTGATCGGTGCGGGCGCGGCAGGTTTGGCGGCGGCTTATGGTGTGCAGCGGCGTGGCCTCCGCTTTGTAGTGTTGGAAGCGGGCCAAGCGGCGACGGGAGCTTGGCCCGCTTATTACGACAGCCTCAAGCTGTTCACGCCTGCTCGGCACTCGGCCTTGCCCGGATTGCCATTTTCCGGCTCGCCGCAGCGTTATCCGGGCCGCGACGAGATGAGCGCTTATCTGCAAGCCTACGCCGCTTATTTTGCCTTTCCCGTGGAATTCGGAGCAGATGTAGCGAAAGTGCAAAAGCGTGGCCGACTGTTCAGCGTTACTGCGCGTGATTGCCGAGAATGGACAGCCCGCGCGGTGGTCTGCGCCTCAGGCACTTTCCAGCGTCCCTATCAACCCGATCTGCCCAACATGCAGCAGTACAGGGGGCGTCTGCTGCACTCAGCCAAGTACACCGCGCCCCAGCCGTTCGCAGGACAGCGGGTCATCGTGGTGGGGGCAGGCAATTCTGCGGCCCAGATCGCTGCTGAGCTCGGCCGAGTGGCGCGGGTGACTTTGGCCGTGCGCCGCCCGCCACGCCTTTTTCCGCAACGTCCTTTTGGCGTCGATCTCATCGATTGGTTGGCTCTCAGCGGGATTGAGCGCTTGCCGCTCGGCGCGTTCGGGCGGGTGCCGGACGCTCAGCCGGTGATCGCCGTACCCCACTTGCGCTCTGCTCTGCAAAGGGGCAACCCTGATCTTCAGCCGATGTTCAAGGACTTCACCTCCAGCGGGGTACGCTGGCAAAATGGACAGGTCGAACCGGTGAACACGGTTATTTTTGCCACCGGCTACGCTTGGAACGGCGCTTATCTTCCGCCTGAAGCAGTTGATCCGCTTGGTGAGCCTCGGCAGCGGCTGGGCGTGAGCAGCGTTTTGGCGGGCTTATATTTCACCGGTTTGCCCGGCCAGCGCAGTATTGCGTCCGGCACCATCCGGGCGGCTGGCCCCGACGCGGAGTACGTCGCCGCGCACCTGAGTCAATATCTGGAGGAAGATTGTGCCACCTATTCTGCGACGACCTAACCGTTTGACCACTGCTTTTTTAATCTTCGTGCTGAGTGGGCCGCTGAGCCCCGCCGCCCCACTGGACGACGCCCTCAACGCTTTGATGGGCGGCAAAGTAGACGCCACCGTGAATATGCTGAAAGACAACACCGACGCGCCCTCATTGGTGGTGCTGGCCCGCGCTTATGTGGGGCAGTCGCTGTTTGTGGGCAGCATGACCGCCAAGAAAAAATTGTATGAATTGTCGGAAGCGGCGGCCCGAAGAGCGGTAACGGCTGATCCCAGAAACGCCGAAGCCAAAACGGAACTGGCTTACGCCCTGGGTTTGCGACTTCAGGGTGCAGGAATCGTGGAAGCCACCCGCACAGGACTGGAAGTCAAGCGCCTCTTCGACGACGCGGTGAAGCTCGATCCCAACACGGCGCGGGCCTGGGTGGGTCTGGGCACCTGGAACGTGCAGGCGCTATCGCTCGGTTCGCTGGTGCGCTTTGCCACCGGAGCCAGCGAGGCGGACATGCGTCAAGATCACCGCAAAGCCATCCAACTCCAGCCCAACGAAGTGTTTTTTCGGCTGAGTTACGCCGATAGCTTGCTGCTGTTGGCCAAAAATGACAACCGCCGCGCCGCTGACCTGAAACAAGAAGCGAGGAGCATTTTACAAGCGGCCCTGAACCTCACGCCGCAGACGTATTGGCAGCGCTACGACCAGGATGCAGTGCGCCAGCGGCTCAAATCGTTGGGCGGCAGCTGAGCTCCGCAAAGTCGTCTGCCGCTCTCCAATTCCTACTTTGCAGTAGGGAAGAGGCAATGAAGTCTTTTCACGGCGTGCAAAATTAGAAAAAGGGAAGCCGTGAAAGTGGCTTCCCTTTTTTCTCCTGAGCTTCGGCTCAGTCTGCGGCCTGCGAAGTCGCCGCCAATCGGTTCTGGGCCGGAACCACCAAAGACAGCACGGTGGCGAGAGCGCTTAGCGCAGCCAAGAGCCAGAAAGCCAATTTCAACCCGTCAATAAATGGAGTTAGGGTGGCAGCCGGCAAATTGCTGCTCAGGCCGCTGAAGACTTTGAGCATCACGTCTCTGGGCACTTCGCTCACCACGATGCTGAGGGTAAAGATGATGGCGATGACGCCGCCCACACTCATCAGTAAGCTGCGCACGCCCGCTGCCACGCCGCGCCGGTCAGGAGCCACGCTGCCCATGATCAAGCTGGAATTGGGCGAGTTGAAGAGGCCGTTGCCCACGCCTGCCAGCAGCATCAGAGCGGCGATCAGCCAGTACGGAGTGGTGAGGCTCAGCACTTCGGCGAGCCCCGCCAGCGCCAGCGTGCCCAGCACTAAGCCCCAGCGAATCAGGATGCGCGGATCCATTTTGTCGGCGAGGCGTCCGGCAATCGGCGAGGCCACCAGCAGTCCCACTGCCACCGGCCCCAGCATAATGCCCGCCAGCACGGCGTCAATACCTTTTGCGCCCTGAAAGTAAAACACGAACAGAAAGGTCAGCGCCATCCGCGCCACGGCATTCAGAAAGACGGTGGCATTGTTGAGTGAGAAAGCGGCGTCTTTGAAGAGATGCAAGTCCAGCATCGGCGCTTTGACTTTGCCTTCGATGACCACGAACAGGGCTAGAGCTGCCAGACCGACCAAGATGTACGGCAGCACACCGCCCCACGACTGAATGCCGCCTTCCGAGAGGCCGATCATCAGCAGCGCAAAGCCTGCCGCGTAGGTGAGGTTGCCCCACACGTCGAAGCGGTCTTTGCGGTCCTGCTTGGTCGCCAGATCGCGCAGGGTAAAGGCCGCCCACAGCGTACCGATGATGCCCAGCGGTACGTTGAACCAAAAGACCCACTGCCAACCAAAAGCGGTCAGCGCTCCGCCGACAATCGGCCCCAAAATCGCGCCAACGGCCACCATCATCTGATTGGTGCCGATGGCAAAGCCGAGTTCTTCACGCGGAAAGGCGTCGGTGACGATGGCGCTGGAATTGGCGATCAGAAAAGCTCCACCGACGCCTTGGAGGGCACGCAGCGCGATCAGCAGCGGCACGTTTGAAGTAAAGCCCGCCAGCAAGGAAGTCAGGGTAAAGACCCCGAAGCCCAGCACGTACAGCTTTTTGCGCCCCACCATGTCCGACATCCGGCCCACGTTCAGCACAAATACAGTCTGGGTGACGTTGTAGGCCAGCAGAATCCAGATCAAGTTGAGCAGCGTGGTGTGAAGGTCGCGCAGCAAGGTCGGCAGGGCAATAATCAGCGTGCCGGAGTTCATGGACGCCATCAGTGCGCCGAGGCTGGTGACGCTCAGCGCCAGCCATTTATAGGAAAACTTGTCGTGCAACGTGGCTTTTTTGACTTGATTGGGTTGGAGCTGACTCATGTGCGGGCCTCTGCTGTGGTCTTTGCCGCGTTGGTCTCCGTCTGGCCCAGCAGGTGGCTTTCCAAACGCTCCAAGAGTGCTCGCATCTGGGCAGTGTCATCGGAGCTGAGCGGTGAGAACAGCTCACGCAGATGCGCGTGGAGCGCAGGCACCGCCTCTTGCATCAGGTCTTCGCCTAAGGGGGTGATGCACACCTGCAAGCTGCGGCGGTCTTGCTCGCCGCGCTCACGGGTCAGCAGGCCTTCTTGCTCCAAGCGGTCGAGAATGCCGGTCAGGTTGCCGGGGGTGACGCCCAGCCGCTCGGCCAGTTCGCTGGCGCTGAGTGGAGTGGCCGCGCCAACTTGGCGCAACTGGCGCAGCACCCGGTACTGCGGCGCGGTGAGGCCCAGCGCCGTGACTTTGCCGGTCACATTGCGGCTGAGAATGGTATAGACCCGGTCGAGCGTAACCCACAACTGCACTTCAGGCGGACGCGACAGGGGAGAGGGCAGCGGAGAAGAATTCATGCCAAAAGTATAAACCTAAATTATATAGACTTAAAGTATCTGTGCGTCAAGCGGTAACAATTGAGCGGTACGGAGGTGATTCTTATTTGGACTGTCTGGTTCCGGCGATGCCCGCCACGATAAAGCTGCTTAGCACGTCTGGGAGGTCATCGTCGGCCACCCCTGCCGTGTCCTCAGTCTGCATGACGCGCTCGTAGGCGAGACTGGTCAGCAAGTTGAGAATAATCGGCAGCAAGTGAGGGCGGCGGCGCACGGCGGGCAACTCGTGCAAATTCAGCCGCGACTCGATGGCCTGCAAAAAGGTGCGGCGGCAGCGGCGAAACAGCGGCCCGCCGCCGCTATTGAGCAGTAAGAGGAGTTCGCGTTCTTGCAGCAGCAACCGGAAGAGCGCCGCATACGGCACCACGCCCGATTCCGGCACCAGCGGCGAGAGGCGCTCGGGGAATTTTTCCAGCTTGGCTTCAAACAGCGACTCCAACATCGCCTCGGTGGACGCAAAGTAACTGTAGATGGTGGGACGCGAGACATGCAGTTCGGCGGCGATATCGGCCATGCCCACCGCTTCAAAACCGCGCTGAGTAAAAAGCGTCGCCGCGATGTCTAAAATTTGCTCACGGCGCGTCTGCGCGTTGAGACGGCGGGCCAACACAACGTCAGTCATAGTGGGGAGTTTAGCAAAAAACCTTAACATGGCGTCACTTGACAGATCGTCAGTAAATGCCCATACTCGGAACTTGTACTGAGTCTAATATTTTGGACTTATCTCTCACTGTTTTTCTCAACTCGCCGTTCTGCTCAAGGAGTGCCGCTTATGCCGCTCATCAACGATTACAAGATTTTAACACCCGCCGAGCGCAGCCTGTGGCGGCAGCCCATGATGTGGCTCTCGGCGGGGGCGATTGCCTTGGTGCCGCTGCTCTACGCCACCATCTATTTGGACAGTTCGCTTGATCCTTACGGCAATTTGTCTGAGCTGCCGGTGGCTTTGGTCAACGTGGACGCCGGAACGGCCGTGCGAGGTGAGCAGCGCAACATTGGGACCGAGACGGTCAAAACCCTCAAAAAAGACCAGCGGTTCAATTACCTGAGCTATAGCAGTGTCGCCGACGCCGAAGACGCCGTGCAGCGCGGCGAGGCTTACTTCGCGCTGAGCTTTCCCAAAGATTTTAGTCAAAAAGCTCTGGGCGCAGACAGCTCTCAGCACGGCCTGATCAATTTTTACATTTCGGAGGGCGGCAGCTATTTTGCCAGTCGGGTGGCCAAGACCTTTTCTGCCAGCCTCACCGACACCCTCAATGCCAAACTCGGCCAAAACCGCTGGAAGGCCGTGCAAACTTCGCTCGGTGAAGTGCAGCGCGGGTTTGCCGACATCCGCACGGCCACCGGCAAGCTGCAAAGCGGCGCGGCCAGCTTGGCAAGCGGCACCGCCTCGCTGAGCAGCGGAGCCGCCACCCTGCAAACCGGAGCGCGTCAGGCGGCGCAGGGCGCTCAGCAACTCACGGTAGGGGCCAAGACCCTTTCCGGTGGCGTGAGTAAGCTTACAGGAGGCAGCGGCCAGCTTTCCAGCGCTGTGCGGCAACTGGAAGCGGCTGCACCGGGTCAAAAGGAACTCGCACCCCTTCAGCAAGGAGCCGCGAACCTCAGCGGCGCGGCGGGCCAACTCGCGGGCGGCCTGGGGCAGCTCAGCGGCGGAGCGGCGCGGCTCTCAGCGGGAGCCAGCTCAGCGGACGCGGGCGCGGCGCAACTGAGCAAGGGCAGCGGGCAACTCGCTGCGCAGTTGCCGCAGCTTCAAAGCGGCTTGGGGCAGCTCACGGCGGCGGCCAATCAGCTTTCAGCCGGAGCCAACACCGCTAATCAAGCCGCGCAGCAAGTCGCGGCGGGCAGTGGGCAACTCGCCCAGCAGCTTCCGGCGTTGGCGAGCGGTATCGTCTCGGCCCAGCAAGGCGCTGGGCAAGTCGGAGTGACTCCACTGGCCCAAGCGCTCGGCAAGCTCGGCGTGGGTGCGCAGCAAGCGGCGGGCGGAGCCAAGTCGCTCAGCGCTGGGGCCACACAACTAGCCGCAGGTACAGCTCAGTTGCAAAGCGGCAGCCAGACACTCGCCAGCAAACTTGGTGAAGCTGAGAAAGCCAGCAGCGCCGCCGTCAAGGGTGCGTCGCAGATCAGCGCGGGCGCGGCCAAACTGCAAAGCGGAACAGCTAGTCTCAGCAGCGGCGCGGCAACCTTAGCCCAAAAAACCCAGCAAGCTGCCGAGGGAGCAGCGGCTCTCAGCGTGGGGGCCAGTAAGCTGCAAAGTGGCGTAGGACAACTTGTCGGCGGCAATCTCAAGCTAAAGAGCGCCCTCGGCCAAATCACCGCCAAGTTACCTGCCCAAGCCGACCTCACTCAGCTCAGCGGCGGCGCGGCGACGTTGGCTGAGAAAAGCGGTGAACTCGCTGCTGGCCTCAACACTCTGAGCAGTGGAGCCACCAAACTCAGCAGCGGAGCAGAGCAAGCCAGCAGCGGGGCGGCCCAACTCAGCAGCGGCCTGAGTACCCTCTACAGCAAGGTGCCTGCCAAGATAGAGCAGCTCGGCGGCGATCCAGCGGGCCTGAGCCAAAGCGTGCTGCCCGTCATTAAGACGTTTGCGCCGGTCAGCAACAATGGCACCGGATTCGCGCCGTACTTCATGGCGCTGAGCTTGTGGGTGGGCGTGACCCTGACCACTTTTATTTTCCCGTATCAGCAGCTTCCCCAAAGCGGGCGTGGCACCTCGCAGTTTGCCCGGATGCTGCGCAAGGCCAGTGTTCCGGCGCTGCTGGTGGTGATTCAGGCCCTGTTGGTGGTGCTGGGCGTGCATCTGCTGGGTGTGAGTTACCTGCACCCCGCCGAAGTTATATTCACGGCGGTGGCCTCCAGCTTGACGTTCCTCGTGATCGTGCTGGCTCTGATCTTTTTGCTGGGCGCGGCGGGTCGCCTCATCGCCCTGATCTTGTTGGTGCTGCAATTGGCGGCGTCGGGCGGCAGCTATCCGGTCGAACTCTCGCCGCGTTTCTTTCAGGTGATTCACGATTACGTGCCGGTTACGCAAAGCGTCAATGCTTTTCGGCATGCCATTTCTGGGGCGTTTAAAGGCAGCTATCCAGTGTTCACGGCGGTGCTGTTGGGACTGGCTGTCTTGGGCATTTTGCTGGGCCTACTGGGGCGGCGCAGGTGGGAGTTTGTGGCCGACAGCGACTTCAAGCCGCTGGTGTCGTCACCGATTCGGGCCAACGACTGACGACGGTGTTTGGGGAGCGAAGTCAAGCTGAGGAGCGGTGAGTATTCAGCTTGACTTCGCTCCCCCGTTTTTTAGCGCCCGCTTGGTGTGGCCCGCCGCTGCCTGCAACCGCTCCCGCGCTGCCTGAGCGTCCAGCCCCGTTTTGAGCATTACGATGGCCGTTTTGACGTGCATGGCCGAGGCAGTCAGGGCGCTCAAAGCTTCCGTTTCGCTCACGCCGGTGGCGTGCTGGGTGAGGCGCACGGCGCGGCGGCGCAGCTTGGCGTTGGTGGCCATCAGATCGACCATCAAATTGCCGTAGACTTTGCCCAGCTGCACCATCAAGCTGCTGGAAAAGGTATTGAGGGCGATTTTCTGGGCGGTTCCAGCTTTGAGTCGAGTGCTGCCGCTGATGACTTCCGGGCCGGTGTCCAGCTCAATCGGGGCGTCTACTGCGCTCGCCAGTGGGCTGCCGGGGTTGTTGGTCACGCCGATGCTGAGCGCTCCGGCGCTGCGGGCCGCCCGCACGCAGGTCAGGACATACGGAGTGGTCCCGCTGGCCGCCAGTGCGATCAGCACATCATTGGGGCCGAGCTGCGCCGCCCGCATATCGGCTTCGGCCAACGCCTCGTCGTCTTCCGCGCCTTCCGCGGCCCTGAACATGGCGCTCTCGCCGCCTGCGATCAGCGTCACCAACCGCTCCGGCGGCCAAGAGAAGGTTGGCAGCAGTTCCACCCCGTCCAGCACGCCCAGCCGCCCCGAAGTGCCCGCGCCCACGTAAACCAAGCGCCCGCTGCCCGCCTGCAATCTGGCGTAGGCGAGGTCAACCGCCCGCGTGAGCTGCGCGGCGGCTTTTTGCACCGCCTGTGCGGCCCGCGCTTGGTCAGCGCTAAACGCCGCGATAAGTTGCTCAGTGTTGTATTCGTCGAGCTGGGCGTGTTGCTGGCTGGGCTGTTCGGTGCTGAGTTGCTCGGTACTGATCAGATCGGTGTTCGGAGGCGGCGTCATGGCTGAACTCCTTGCAAAGAGGGAGCAAAAAGCCCCAAGGAGCGGGCCAGCGCCGGGCCGCCCAACAGGGGAGAGATGCTGGGCACGAGCTGAAGTTGAGCGCCGACGTGATTGACAAAAGCCCGTTTGACCAGCGGATTGAAGGCCCCACCCGCCGCCGCGACCTCATCATTGCCGACCTGCCTACTGACGATCCTGCCCAGCCGCGCCAATTCCTCTCCAGCTCGGCGCTGAATGGCTTGGGCCTCGGGGTCATTTCCCAAGGCTGCTGCATACACGGCGGGCGCAAGGCGGGCGACGGCGGCGCGGCCTCCCGCGTAGACATGAGCGCGGATGTCGGGCCAGTGCTGGCTGCCGATGGCCGCGTACAGCGCCGCCGCTAGCGGACCTTCTGGCTGCCCTTCGTCGGCTTGGCGCAGTGCCACCTTAAGCCCTTGCCGCCCTTGCCAAAAGGCTCCGCCCGCGTCGTCAATCAAAAAGCCGTGCCCGCCCGCCCGAATGACGTCTTCCCGCGCCGTGCGGTGATAAGCCATGCTGCCGGTTCCGGCATAAACCAGCGTGCCGGAACTCGCAGCAAAGTGCGCCGAGTAAGCCAGGTGAAGATCATCGGTGACGTAAATAGCGGCAGGTGGCAGGCCAAACGTTCGGCTGAGCAGCTCAGCAATCATTGGGGCGTACTCGCCTTGCAAACCCGTCACTCCAGCGACGAGTGCGGCGGGTTGACTCTGAACCTCGGCGCGAATACCTGCCAGTCCCTCGACCATCTGTTGCCGCGCTTCCGGCGTGTAGAGGTGGCCGGAAAGGGGGACGGCTTTGCCCTCAGCTAGGAACTCCTCGCCTGCGTAGAGCGCCCATTTGCTGCTGCTGGCCCCCAAGTCGAGGCTGAGCAGTGTCGGGGGGCCACTCACGCGGCGGCCTGCTTTGAAGCTAGATTAAACAGAGCAAAGTGGTATTTGATTGGTAAAGTTTACCACCCTTAAGCTGACGCTGCTTGGCCTGTCCCTTTTCCCAGCGCCACCCGAAAACCGCGTAGCTCGTAGCCCTTGACCACTTCGTTGTAACTCACGCTCGGCGGCGTGACGATCCGCAGATCATTCCAGATCAGCAAGCGGCGCAAAAACACGTCGCTTTCCCGGATCGCCAAAAACGCGCCGGGGCAGCGGTGGTGGCCGTCGCCAAACGCCAGCACCGGGGCCTGAACGCCGCGTGGCAAGCTGCGGGCCGGGCAGACTTCCAGCGGGCGCTCACCCACCGTGGATTCGTCGGTGTTGGCTTCCTGTACGTTGAGCGCCAGCAAGCTGCCCTTAGGCACGCTGACGCCGTCAATCTCCAAATCTTGCTCTGCGCGGCGGTAGAGGGTGGACACCACCGGCTCAAGCCGCAAAATCTCGTGCAAAATGGCGTGGCGCTCCTTTTCGGTGCCGTGCAGGTATTCGCTTCTCAGATCAGCGTTTTGTAGCAGGTGCCAAGCGGCGGCGCTGATAAACTCCCGCGTCGTGACCATGCCCGCCGTGCCGTAGGTCAAGCACTCGGTCATGATTTCGAGGTCGCTGTAGTTCTTGTCGAGCAGATGGCTGATTAGATCGTCGCGGCGCTCTTTTTTGCGGGCTTCGATGGCCGGTTTGACGTCCAGAAAGTAAAACAGCCCCAAGTTGAGCTGTTGGCTCAGTGCCTGACTGCGGTTGCGAATCTGCGCCGAGCCGGGTTCGCTGTCGCCGCCGCCGTCCACAAACGAAGTGATGCGCTTTTCCATGCCGGGCAGTCGGCTGCTGGTCAGGCCCACCACCTGCGCGGCCACCTCGACGGCCAGCTTGAGGCTCAGATCATCCAGATTGACTTCACCTTTGGCGCTCAGCTCAGCGACCAACTCGTCGGCCAGCTTGGCGATCATCGGCTGGTAGGTGGCCACCGAAGTCGGCGTGAAGTAGCGGGCGGTGTCGCGGCGCATGGCGTGGTGGGTGTCACCCTCGGCAAACAGCACCGGCGCGTTTTTCATTGCGCCCATCTTGCTGGCCATCTCGGACATGAAACCAGCTTGCCGCACGCCCTCGTCGCGCAAAATCTCGCGGGCGGCCTGAAAGTTGTGAACCCGGTACACGCCGCGCTCGTCCAGCTCAATGCTGGCTCCGGTTTTGGAAAGCTGATCTTGGCGGCGGGTCAGCGGCGCAGTTGGGGCGGCAGATGGAGTAGACGAATGGGGAAAAGGGCAGGTGCCCTCGCGAGGATGCTGGGTCATGGTTGCTCCGGTGAGGTGGGGGAAGGGTGAGGAGTAAGGTGCTGAACGGTGCAGCGCTGGGCGTGGGCGGCCAACTGCTCCAAGCCGAGGGTCAGCGCTTCCAGCGGCCCCAGCGCCTCAAGTGGCGGCTGCGTAACCGCTTGCACGGTGGCCAGCGCCGAAGCCCACAGCGCCTGCCCAGACGGGGTGACGCCGAGGGTGCGGCGGCGGGCATTGGCGGGGTCGCTGCGGCGGGTAATGGCTCCCAGCTTGGTGAGGCGGTCTAGGGTGCGGCTGACCTCGTATTTGGGAATGCTCATGGTGACAGACAATTCGCCGGGCGAGGTCATGCCGCCCTGTACGTAGCTCAGAGCAATAAAGGCCCGCAAATCGAGGTCGTGTAGCCGAACCAGAGCGCTGTCTACCGGCTGCGCCAGCGCTTGCCACAGCGTCCAGTAAGCATTCAGGAAGCGCAGTGGCTGGGCGGCGAGGTCGGGAGCAGAGGAGTCGGGCAGCACAGTTGCATTCTGCAATCAAATCATGAGAGCAAGGGTTGAGTTTGGTTGCTGCTCAGCGGGCATTGGGGGAAAAGCGCTGTGTCCCCGGTGTGAGAGTTGCCCTTTTTATTGCAGGTTAGTGGTTTGAGGTGGTGTGACCGAGTGCTCAGCACTCTGGGAGGACAAGATCATGATATGACGGCGGTATGGAGAGCGGCCCAGCGAACGCTTGAGCGCTTTGCCCAGTACAGCAAGCGGGCAGGCGTCCGTTTTGTCCAAGAAGGAGGGGACTTGCGCTGGTGGTGCCTCTCTGAACGCGTCTCTCGACTTCATCACCCAAACTGCAAGATGACACTCCCGGATTCCTCCGGCTGGGGGCGTCTTGCAGTGGTCAGGCCGCTGCGGCCCCTGAGAAAAAGCTATAGAGATTCGTCGAGAACCGTACAGTTCCGTCCTCGGTGCTTGGCTTCGTAGAGCGCTGTGTCCGTGCGCTCAAGGTTAGCTTCCAGTGTTTCGCCAGCCCGGTAGCATGTGAGACCGAGGGAGGCAGTAATCCGGTAATCTGGAGGCAAGCTCTCGGTCTGGAGCACGGGTAACGCCTGCCGTACACGTTCTGCGGCTTTACACGTTCTGCGGCTTTATAAGCTGCCGCTGCCGTAGATGCAGTAAAGATAAGTAGAAATTCCTCACCACCGTAACGGCCCACGAAATCGCCTTGCGGTATCGTCTTTTGTAACGTACTGGCCACCGCGCACAACACCTGGTCGCCAACATGATGTCCGTAAGCATCATTGACCCGCTTGAAGTGGTCAATGTCCAGCAGTCCAACGCAGACCACTCTCTCCCCGGAAGGCCGCGACTTCTCCTGAAAAATTGCTTGTTCCAAGTGCTCTAAAGCAGATCGGCGGTTCGGTAGGCGGGTCAGGTGATCTCGGGTGGCCAGATCATGCAGTTCTTCCAGGGCCTTCTCCAAATGGATGTTCACTTCTTGCAGTCGCGTGTTGCGGTCCCGTACGGTTCGCCGCAAGGCCGCCATGTAGCTGCCGATGTAGGTGATCAGCAACAGAACCACAGCGAACGCGAAGGCAGAAATGGCCTCAATATGCAGATCAACGCGTTCAGGAGCCCAGAGCACCAAAGCCAAGATCACCGCGATGTATGAAGCGAGCACGCCCCCACAGACGAGCAGCATGGAGCGGAAATTCAGGGCAAACACCCCAAACAGAACTCCGACGGCACCCAGCAGCAAAAACGGTACCCGTGCTTGGGGCTCGGAAACGTAAAACATGACGCAACCAGCCGGCCACATGGTGAGAATGATCTGAGCAGCAGTCATACTCGGGTCCCTGAAACGGAGATTGATGTTGGTGAAAATCAGGAGCAGGAACGTTGCGCAAACGACGGTGATACCCACCAGATAATGCGTCAGGTGCACGGCTGTAAGCATGCCTGTAACGAAACAGGCGATAACGATAAGGGTGGTTCCCAAGTGCGTGACCATACCCAGAAAGGTTCGCTTGAGGCGCAACTGCTGTGCGTGGGCAGTATTTCCAGAACGGGCAACTCGCGTCACCGAATGGGGAGCTCGTGGTGAAGCATTCACAGCCCGGCCTCTGCCATGGGGAGGAATCGGCCCCGAGCCATCAAAGCATCCCGGGTAGGCAGAGGCCGGGCCTCTTGGTCGGCATACACACAGCGCAAAGACATCCCATAAAGGATGAAGGCGTCTCTGAACCGCACCATCCGTTCACCAATGTATGCATGAGGAAGATTGGCCATTGGAAAAGTCTGTTGGCTCCGCTGACCGTCCTCGAAGCGCTGTTGGCTCACTGGCCTACATTTGAGCGGGAGTAGCGACGTCTCAGACATTCATCTTATAGTGAGGAAACGGCTCTTTCAGGCCTCTTACCCTCACAGACCTCTCATCCTTAACAAGACCAAATCAGGATCTGTGTACGCTCTTACGCCGAGGAGGGGTATCCATGTTTCTCAGCTTCAGCAGACACAACTCACTGGCGGTTTGCTGGCGCTGCGCCTCAGCTGCCTCACTTCTCGGCCTCGCTCACGATGTCCCATAGGTAGGTATTCAGCTCCTTGAGCGTGCCCTATGGAGGCCCATATGGATTGATGCTGATGACTGTTTTGCTCAGCCTCATCTGCATCCAGACGATATAATCGGCCGTCACGGTCGAGTTTCCGGACACACGTTTGTCCTGGGTGTTGGCGATGCTGGTCAGGAGCTGCGCCACTTTTTTTCGCTGCTGGCTGGTCAGGACGATGGGACTGCTCAGCTTGGGGTCTGCCTTCACAGACGCCCCCACTTTAGCCACCTCCGACCTGAGCGTGCCCCCACGCAGATCGTAGACCAGCAAAGTTCTGTCCGACATCAAACCGCCCGAGCGAAACACCACGCCGTGAACGGGAAGCAGCGGATCGACGGTTTCAGTCTGAGCAGAAGCTAAGCCCATCAGTGCCAAGAAAGCAACCGGAACCAGCAGTACGCGGGACAGTCTGGACGGGAAACGCCAAGTCAACTGTTTCATCATTCCTCCACCCAGCAAAAACTCCCGTCGGCACTGGTCTGCTTATTAGCATAGAACTGTGCGCCGAATGCCTGCAAGCCGGCGCTTGGTACGGTAATTCTCAGCACCTGCCTCAGCAGCCGTCAGCTGAACTGGCGAAGTGCAGGAGCCGCAGGAGACAGAAATCTTTGACAGGTTTTTGACGCCCCTCAGCCTATCTTCATAAACGGAGGTATGTCATGTCAATTGGCCGCTTCGTGGCTTCTGGTGTTCCGCCCTCGGCGTGTTGGGACAACCGGCGAACATCGGTGTACAAGCCGCCTCAACCCAAGCTGTCCCAATTCAATTCGCTCAGCCGAGCTTTACGGTGAAAAGGGCCAAGTCTGGGAGGGCCGGAGCGCTCAGTTTGCTGCTGTGCAGCTTTGCCAGCGCTGCCAATACCAACGGCGATTATGTGCAGTTTCGCTACTTTTATCCGTCCAGCGGCTTGGAGGGAGCCACGCTGGACGGCCAGTACAGTTACCGCGCCGTAGCCTTTAGCGTCAGTCTGCGGGCCAGCGAACTCAGCTTGCAGCGCCAGAACGCCAACCTGTCGCTCAGCAGCGGCGGCTATTTCGGCTACGCCAGCGTCAGCAGAGAAGCCGAGCGCCAAACCGCCACCTACACGGCCCTGGCAGGTTACTCCTCGCCTAATCCGGGCCTTTTTTCAGACGCCACCCTGACTTACGTCCGGGCCGAAGATGGGCGGCCCGATCAGGGTTACGTGCTCAACAGCGTCTCGCTGGATACGCGGGGCCAATTTTCCAAAGCTTGGCGCTGGAGTGCTGGCGGAAGCTGGGACAACACCAAGCTCAACTTGGCCCCCGACGATCCCGGCACCAACCGCAGCCTCAATCTGGGCCTGACCGGCAAAGTCGCCAGCGTGGACATACGTGCCCGCGCCAAGCTGAGCAGTTCGGACACCGGCAGTGCGCCCAACGCCCTCAAGTGGTCGGTCAACCTGGACGCGGGCGTGCCGATCACCAGCACCGAGCGCTTGGCCGCCGCTGTGAGTTACAACAGCCAGCAACAAGACAGCGAGAGCCTGACGCTGAGCAGTGCCCGCTTCACGCCGCTGAGCCTCAGCGCGGCGCTGACGCGGGCCGACAGTGTGTTTGGCGCTCGGCTAAATGCCGATTACACCTTCAGCGAAGCGCTGAGTCTGTCGGGCGAGTACGGCCTGAGTTTTGCTTCACCCTTGTCACAAGACGGCAGCCTCAGCTTGGATTACCGCAGTGGCGTTTGGATGCTCGGCGCGGGGCTGGCCGCCGACTCCACGCCGGACGTAAACAACGTGCCGACCTACAGCGTCTCGCCGCGTCTGAACGTGGGCTATGCAGGCACGGCCTTCACCGCTTCGGTGCGCGGCAACGCCCGCTACGCCCCGGCTCAAAAAGACCCTTGGTCGTATCACGTGGACGCCAACGCCCAAACCCTCGGCTCGGCGCTGACCTTCGCCTTCAACTTGGCCGCCGACAGCCCCAGTACCAGCCGCCCCCTGACCGCGCAAATCGGCTTACAAGCGCTCTATACCCTGAGCGACCACTGGACACTGAATGTCAGCGCCCGCTCCCGCCTCGGCACGGCTCAGCCGTCCATTCAGGGCGGGCTGGGGGTGCGCTATGTGTTCTGATCCCGGGTGTTCTGAAGTTGTTTTTAGGAGGTGGGCTGTGCAACGTTTACCGTTTCAACTCTCGCGTTGGCTCACCATGTTGCTCACGGTGCTGGGGATGTTTGCAGCTCTGCTGAATACAGCCTCGGCTCAGACCTACGCTGCACTGGATATCACGCCTTCACGGGCCGAAGTCGGACAACTCGTCACGGCCAATTGGACATCCGACACGGCCCCCAATACCATGTCCATTGACTGGGGTGATGGAACCCGTGATCCGCAGCCTGGAACTTCGGGCAAAGCGTCTCACCGGTACACCGCCGCTAAAACGTATACGGTGATTCTCTATATCCGTGACGTCGTAGGCACCCGCCAGCAAGTCACCATCACCGAGGCCACCGCCTGCGAGATCAGCGCCGATCCCAACCCCGCGCAGCCCGGCAAGAACGTGGACATCGTGGTCAAGTTCACTGGCCCGGCGGACAGCAAATACGGCATTGATTTTGGAGACGGCGGCGTCAATAACTTTGGCGCACCGAACAACAAGGTTGCCAGTTTCAAGCACACTTACCAGCAGGCGGGCGCTCAAGTGGTGGTTCTGAGTGACCTCGTTACCCAGCGCCCGCTGTGCCGTTTGGTGGTTAATGTCGCGGCTTCTCAGCCGACGCTGAGCCTTGATCCCAGTCCGGCCAACGTGGGCCAGACGGTCACGGCCACGCTGGGCAATCTGTCTACCTTTTTGTCGAGCGCCAGCCTCGATTGGGGCGACGGCACCGTCGTTCCAGTCAGCAGCAGCACCGTGACGCTCAAGCACGCTTACCAAGCGGCGGGCGCTTACGTGGTCAAGCTGGACGCCGAAAGGCCGAGCGTCATCAAGCAGATCACCATTCTCGACCCCACCGCCTGCGAGATCAGCGCCGACCCTAGCCCCGCACAGATCGGTAAGAACGTGGACATCGTGGTCAAGTTCACCGGCTCTGCTGGCAGCAAATACATTCTTAATTTTGGAGACGGCAGCAATCAGGCTTTTGCGCCCTCCAACAAAGCGGCCAGCTTCAAGCACACTTATCAGCAAGCCGGGCCGCAGGTCTTGGTGGTCAGCGACCTCAATGAGCGCCCGCTGTGCCGTCTGGTACTCAATGTCGCTGCGCCTACACCGACGCTGAGCCTCGATCCGAATCCGGCTCTGGTGGGTCAAACGGTGACGGCCAACCTGGGTAATCTTCCAGCGTTTGCGTCTGGTGGCGCGACCCTAGATTGGGGTGACGGCTCCGTCGTTCCGGTGAGCGGCGTCGGACAGGCCACCCTCAAGCACGCCTATACAGGAGCAGGCGTGTACGTGGTCAAACTGAACACGGGCAATACGCCTGTGGTCGCCAGCATTACCATTCGCGCTCCCACGCCGACCCTCAGCCTTGACCCGAGTCCGGCCAGCATCGGCCAGCAGGTCACTGCCAGCATGGGCAACCTCGTTCCCAGCTTTCCGTATTCGCTCGACTGGGGAGACGGCACCGTCGTTCCTGTAAGCGGCGGTAGCGGCAGCGCCACGGCCAAGCACGCCTACACCCTTCCCGGCGTGTACGTGGTCAAACTCAGTGCCGACGGCGTCGCGCCTGTCACTGTCACGCTGAATGTCACCGCCCCCACCGCGACGCTGAGCCTCGACCCGAACCCAGCTCTGGTGGGCCAAACAGTCACGGCCAGCATCGGCAGCCTCGTTCCCAGCTTGACCTACTCGCTGGACTGGGGAGACGGCAGCGTCGTTCCCGTGAGTGGCGGCAACGGTAGCGCCAGCGCCAAGCACGCTTACCCGGCCCCCGGCACGTACCTCGTCAAACTCGTGCGTGACGGCGCAGCGCCTGTGACGGCCAGCATCAACGTTCGCCCGCCCAATGCTGCCCTGACAGTCGATCCGAATCCGGCGCTCGTCGGGCAAGAAGTCACGGCCTCCATGAGCAGCTTGCTTGTTAGCTATCCTTACACCCTTGATTGGGGAGACGGGACGGCAGTTCCGGTGACTGGCAACGGCAAGGCCACCGCCAAGCATAAATACGCCGCGCCCAGCATCTATGTGGTCAAACTCACGGCAGACGGCGTGGCTCCGGTCATCGTCAATGTCAGCGTGCGCCCGCCTGCACCGACTCTCAGCGCCGATCCCAACCCGGCGGAAGTAGGCCAGAGCGTGACGGCCAGCATGGGTAACCTCGCGGCGGGCCTGAGTTACTCGCTCGACTGGGGAGACGGCGCTTCTGTGCCTGTCAGCGGCGGCAACGGCAGTGCCAGCGCCAAGCACAGCTACGCCGCTCCCGGCGTATATGTGGTCAAACTCAGCACCGAGGGCGCTGCGCCCGCCACGGTCAGCCTGAATGTCAAACTGACGGTTCCCACCCTCAGCCTCGATCCCAACCCCGCCAACGTGCGCGAGGACGTGAGCGCCAGCATCGGCAATCTGGTGCCCAACTTCAGGTACAGCCTCGATTGGGGTGACGGCACCACCGTTCCCATCAGCGGCAACACAAGCGCCAGCGCCAAACACAAGTTCACTGCTCCCGGTGTCTACGTCGTCAAACTGACGCCCGAAGGCGGCGCACCTGTGGTGGTCAGCTTGAATGTCAAAGTTCCGGTGCCGACTTTGGATGCCCAGCCCAACCCGGCCCGCGTCGGTGAGAACGTGACCGCCACCCCCGGCAACCTCATAGCAGGCCTGAGTTACACCCTCGATTGGGGCGACGGCACCACCACGCTGGTGACTGGCCCGCTCAAGCACCAGTACGCGGCTACCGGCCTCTACGTCCTCAAGCTTAGCGTGGACGGCGCAGCGCCTGCCACCGCCACCGTCAAAGTGAACGCCAGCCTGACGGTCGACACCCTGACGCTGCATTTCACCAAGCCCGGAGACAAACCCAACTTAATGGTTCTCCTCGGCAGCAAAGTAGACGCCGCGCTGGAGCTGGACTACAGCGGTCAGGGCCAACTCACTGGCGAGCTGCAACTCGACGGCACCACGCTTTCCAGCGTCAGCATCAGCGCCACCAAGGGCAAAACCCACGTCACCTTCCCCATTCCCAACTTGCCGACGGGTGCCCTCGGCGTGCATACCTTGATTTATGTTCCCGCGCCCGCCGCCGGTGAAGCGCCGGTGCTGTCCACCCCGCCCGCCATCAGCTACACGGTGCGCCCAGCGCCCACCGAGCTTGAAATAGACGGCTTTATCTTCAAGATCACTTCCATCAGCAACCCCGACTTCGCGGCGTTCGCGGGCAAAGCCAGCCACACCTTGGTGGTCGGCGGCGTGGAAGCCTTCAAAGACGTGCAGGTCAGCTTCTCCAAACTGGTGGTCGAAGCCGTCAGTGACGAGCGGGTGCATGTCACGTCCGGCGAGATCAGCATGAACCTCAACACCTTCAAGACTGTGCCACTGCCAGCCGGTCTCGGCGGGTTCCAGGTGCTGCCCAACAATGTGCAGTTCACGCCGATCAGCGCCGATTTCAGCGGCCAGGTTTCGCTGGCGATCACCTGCGAGCCGCCTCCTAGCAATTCCAATCCTTTCAGAGACCGTCACGATTATCTGCCCGCCCACCCCACCATCCTCGACATCGTCTCGCGCACCAACGAAGTGCTGTACGGTGATCCCATCAATATCCTGAACGGCAAGGGGCTGCTGCCGGTGTTTGCCAGTCCCGTTACCGGCCTGCGCGGACAGGGCCAGCAAGTGGTCATCCGGGCCGCCAGCACCCGCACGCCCGTGATGGCACAGGCAGGGGCCGCGTCTCTCAGCGCCTCAAACAGCTTGGGCCACAGCCAGGACTTCCGCTTCAGCACGCTGCAAGGCGGTCTGAAAGTGGCCACGGCGGTGAGCGCTTCCGGCGTCCTGTTGGAGGCCACCAAGTACTGCCGCCCCGATCCCAAGTTCACTTACCCGATTAAGGCGGCCCTCAAGCCCGACTCGGGCGACCTTTACGGCAGTGCCAGCGCCGATGTGAGCGCCCTCAAAGTGCCCACCACCCCGCTGACCTTCAGCGGCAGCACCAGCCTGACGCTCGACCTGAGCGCGTCGCAAACCGCCGACTCGGTGGCCAGCGTGCTGAGCTTGTATGACGCGCAGCCCAGCGTCACCAAACCGCCGGAAGGCGCAGCTTGGATGGGTGTGGTGCTGGACAAAGCCAAAGTCGGCTTCAACGCCGCGCTCACGCCGCCCACCACCGCCACCTTGCGCAGTGGCTACACCTTCAGCGGCGACCTCGGCGCGGGCAATTTCACCGATAGGGGCTGGATCTTTACCCTCAAGCAGCTCAGCCTGGTGGCCGTCGAAAATCACATGAGTGACGCGGCGGGCGCGGCCAGCGCCAAGATTCCCCTGTTCGAGAAGCAGGCTGATGTGGCGATCACGCTGGCAGGAGGCGACTTCCACTACGCCCTAACCGGCGAACTGAGCCGCGACTTCGGCAAGAGTGACCTCTCGGCGGGCGGCGGCGCGTGGGTAGAGCGCGGCCAAACCCTTGATTTGCAAATCACCGCCAACAGCTGGGATCTCAAAGAACTCTCGACCCTCAGAGCTGGAGCGCAGGGCAGCGGCATCGCTTCCGGCACCACCCTGGGACAGTTCACGGGCAGTTACAGCGGCGGCTTTAAGTACGTCGGCAATGTTCCGGCCATTAGTGGCGGGTCTGCGGCTTCCAATGCCATTAGCAGCTCGGTGAGTGCCAACGCACCGATGCTCACGGCGCGGATGCTAGGGATAGCCTTCGTCAGCACGACTGGCGGCACTAAGCCCGCAGCTGGCGGAAGCTCGCTCAACACCGCCCAGCTGGTCAGCCCCACCGGCAGTCTCACTTTCGGCAGCGCGGGCCAGTATCTCAAGTTACCCAGCGCCTCGCTCAGCGGAGGCGTGGCGACCCTCAATACCCTGACCTTTACCGCTGACGGCAGCGTGCGCTTCGGTGAATCAGCCCTCAGCGCCAGCAACCAGAAAAAGAGCGCCGACGGCCTGAGCAAAGTCAACCTGCCGTCCAGCGACTTCAAGTTGTTCGGCCAGACCTTTAACGTCACCGCAGCCGTCATCGGGCGCAGCGGCAACGGCTACGCGCTGGGCCTGGACGGCAAGCAGCAGCTCAGCAGCCTGACCCCCAGCGTACCGGCTCAGATGCGCTACCTCGTCAGCGGCGGCGTCAACCGCAGGCTGGACCTTCACACCGACGCCTTCAGCAAGCAAGTTGACCCCAACGCCACCATGCGGGTGGAGGGCAGCGACGTGTCGGCAGTCTTTACCACCACCGGCATGCTCTCCTCGTCAGACGTGCGGGCCAGCCTCGGCAGCCTCACACAAAGTGGAACGATTGGCCTCAGGCAGGTGACAGGCGGCTATGAGCTGACCATCAAGGGCGGCCTAGACACCGGCCAGGGCGCGTCGGTCATGAAAGTCACGGCTGAAGCGCTGTTCGGCCTCACCAACGACCCTTACTTCTACGTCAAGGCGGCCATAGACAGCCGCACGCCCATCGTCACGGTGCTGGGGGCCTTCAACCTCTACGGCTTTACCGGCGGCATTGCCTACAACATGAAGTGGCCCGACAACGCCAGCATTCCGCAGTACGCCCTTGCCCCCACCAAAACCGGCACCCACGGCGTGCAGATTATCGGCGGCATCACGGCGGCCTTTGAGGAAGGCAGCAGCCTGCACTTCAAGGCCATCTTCAAAATCGACACCCAGCGCGGCTTTGAGCTGACTGCCGACGGCTGGATTCTCACGCCGATGAATCAGGGCGTCTTCGGCGGCAAGGCGGCTCAGGCGCGGATTCTGATATCGGTCACGGGCGACGGCTTCGACATGCTGGGCTGCTTGGGGCCACAGTATCTCAGCGGCCTGAACTGTAACGACCTCAGCAAGTTCACGCTGGCCGGCGTGGTGGACATCACCGCGTGGCTGCATGTGCGGATTGCCGACCAGAAATTTGTCAAAGTCGGCACCTACGGTAATCCCATCTCGGCCAAACTCAATATTCCCTTTCTCGGCGGCGTCGAATCACGCGGCTACCTGATTATCGGGCAGGCCTTCGAGAACGGTGACCGCAAAGACAACAAAAAAGGCACCGGCCTGTTTACCGGCTACGCCTTTGACGCCAAATTCGGCATCGCCGGTTCGCTGGGCCGCATCGGTTGGCCGTTCAAGTGCTACCCCTGGGGACGGGCCTCGCTCGGCTACGGCATGAACATCGACGTGGGCTTTGAACTCGACCCCGTGCGCTTTGACGCCGCCGCAGGCTTCCACGCCGACTTGGATGTGCGGGCGGGTTGCGCCAAGAAGGATGGTGGCTTTGCCAACAAGCAGGAGATCATGAACTGGAACGGCAAGAGCATTGGCATTGGCCTCGGGGCCGACATCAACGGCCACCTCAGCGCCTTCAATCCGATTGCCTTTAACGGCGACGCCACCCTGCACGTCGATCTGCCGATCATCCCGACATTCAATATTCACGCGAGTGTGAGCTTCTAGCAGCGCTTGAGGGGCGGGGTGAGCGTGAAGAATATTTCCCTCGCCCCGTTCAAGGAGAACCTGATGCGAACCCTGTTGACCCTCTCCCTCACGGCCTTGCTAGGCCTCGGTTCGGTGCTGGCCCAACCTGCCAACAAGCTCCTCGTTCTCGGCCTCGGCCAGAAATCAAGCGTGCTGCTGCGGCTGCCGATTTTGCCCGCTGGTCTGCCCGACGCCGGATACGTCGTCAAGCGCTCCGGCGCTGGCGGCACGCAAACCTTCACCGTCAAGCCGCTCAACAAGCTCGAAGCGGTGGGCAAATACAAACTCGACCCTGACGACTACGACCTGACGGTGGGCGCACTGGCCGCACTCAACGACGACAAACTCAGCGCCGACGAACGCGGGTTTTTGCTGCTCAACTTGCTCAGCACCGTGAGCAATCCCAATCTGGCCCGCGCCTTGGGCCTCATTTTTGAAGATTCCAACTTGGCGGCGGGCAGCTACAGCTACAGCGTCACGGCGGGGACTCAGAACCTCGGTACGGTGACAGCTCAGGTGGGCAAAGACGTGCCCTTGTCTGCGCCCAATGCCCTCAAAGTTTCGCCCGCGACCCGCCAAGCCGCCCTGACCTGGCCGCGCGGTGACGACCTAGTGGTGTCTTACCGCGTGCAGCGTGCGCTGGGCAGCGGCGACTTTGCCAACCTGACCGAGAGTCCCCAGCTCAGCAACCGGGGTGAAGCCCCCAAGTTCGGCGACACCAAGCTCGATTCCAAACAAAGCTACCGCTACCGCGTCACCGCCCTAGACGTGTTTGGGCGCGAGAGTGCGCCGAGTAACGTCGTCACGCTGGAAGCCCGCCTCGCCTTTCCGATCTCGGTTCCGCTAATCACCACCGTCAAAAACAACCAAAATCAGGTTGAACTCGGCTGGGACAAGGTGACAGACGCGGGCATCAAAGAAATTACCGTACTGCGCGGCGACCGTCCCGGCAAGCTCGCGCCGCTGACTAAGCTGCCGCCGGGAGCCACCACCTACACCGACAAGAGCGCACCGCCCGCCAGCCCGCGCTACTACGCTCTGCAAGTCAGCGACGGCAGCCGCCAGAGCGACCCCAGTCCCGAGCGGGTGGGCCGCGCCTACAACGAAACGCCGCCCAGCGCTCCTAAAGCGCTGAAAGCCGAGGGCAGCGAAACGGCGATTGCCCTGAGTTGGGCGGCCAACGCCGAGAAAGACATCGACGGCTACAACGTCTACCGCGCCGAGATCGGGGTGAGCGGCAACGCCCCGGTGGTGCTGCTCAACGGCGAACCCATCAAAACCCCAGTGTTCAAAGACGCCATCCCACAGGGTATTGAGAGCCAGTTCAAGTACACCGTCAAGGCCGTCAACACCTCCGGTGTGGAGGGGGAAGCGTCCAGCGCGGTGCTGGCAGAGCTGACCGACAAGACCCCACCCCAAGCGCCGCTGCTGATCCACGCTCAATCGGCGGCGGGCAAGGTGGCGATCATCTTTACGCTCGCGCCCACGCCTGATCTCAAGGAATATGAGATTTACCGCGCCGCCCAGAATGAAACCGAGCCGGTCAAAGTGGCGACCCTGCCGCCTGATAGCCTCGGCTACCTCGACAGCAAAGTGCGCGGCGGCGTGCAGTACAGCTACGCGGTGGTGGCCGTGGATTTGCGCGGCAACCGCTCCAATGCCTCCAATGTGTTGTCTGCTGAGCCGCCCACCCAAAAGCTGAGCGCTCCGGCGGGCCTCAGAGCGGTGCTGGGCAAAGATCAGGTCAGCTTGAGCTGGACGGATTCGCAAGACGCTTTGGCCTACTACGTGTTCCGCTGGGAGGGGCAACGCCGGGTTCAAATTGCTGGGCCGCTCATCAAGCCGCAGTACGCCGAGGCCGCCCGCAAAGGCGCTCGCTACAGCGTGCAGGCCGTAGACGCAGCGGGCACGGCGGGGCCGATGTCGGCGGCGGTGGACGCCAAGTAAAAAACTCGTCTGGTACAGACAACTGCGCCGTTTTTTATCTTCTTGCCGAGGGAAGATTGAAAACGGCGCAGTGTTTTAGCTTTGTATTTTTGGGATATCGAAACATTTGCCGAAGAAGAAGCTCTTTTTAATCAATCAATGAGAGCGTTTAAGAGAATAGTTGGTCGAGTATGATTTCAACCCAGCCGTCTCTTACTACAAATGATCTAAATCACCAAAAACAGACTCATTTACAAGACATATCACTGCCACTTTAGTTAAGCGTCCCAACCCTTACGGCCCGGTTACTTCGCCCACCGGCGTCGTTGCCGTTGGCGTCAGAATCAAGCGCACGCTGCTGGTTTTTTGGCCGCTCGGCCCGGAAGCGGTGAGCACCAGATCATATACACCCGGCGCGGCGTGCTGAGGCACTTTCAGCGTGATCTCGGCGCGGTTGTCAGTTAGGGCGGCGGGATAATCTTGCCCGAAAGCCCGCACGCTCAGCGAATCTGCGCCCTGAAGCTGTACGTCCAGGCGCACCTCGTCGCCCGCTCGAGCGGTTTCGCTGTCCAAGCGGGCAAAAATCGCCGCCGCGCCGTTTTTGTAGGACAGCACCGGTTTGGGGATGAAAGGAACCGCGCCAAGTTGCAGCGCTCCGGCCCCTGCCGCGCCGACTTGCACATCGGCTTGCAGCGGAGCGGCGGCGCTTAGGCCCGCGATGCCGGTCAGATCCAGCGCCGCCGTGTAGCGGCCCAGCGGCAAAGTGGTGCGGGCGTGGCCCCGACTGTCGGCCTGCACGGTGCGCGTCACTGGCCCCACCAGCCGCACTGAGGCGTAAGGCAAACCCGGTTCGTCTGCGTCATACACCCCGTTTTGGTTGAGGTCTTGGTAAGCCAGCACGTCCACGTTGCCGACCGGCGCAAAGCCGATGTCGCGGGTCTCGCGGCTGCCGGCTGTCCCCGTAAGGCGGCGCGAATCGCCAGCCCCAAACGGTTCGAGCGCGGCGCTGAGCCCCGAGGGAAAACTCAGCGTCTGCGGCCCGCTGACCTGAAGTTGGTAGCGGCCCTGCGCGTCGGTGACGCTGGTCTGGTTGCCCGCCTGCACCGTGACGCCCGCCAGCGCCGCTTCGCCGGGGTCGCGTACGCCGTTCAAGTTGTCGTCGCGGTAGAGCGTGCCGCTGACCAAGCTGCCGCTCAGGCCGCCGAAGGCCTGCACCACTGCCGCTGGCGTAGCGACTGCAAAGGCCAAATCGTAGCTGACCCCCACACGTGCCGCTTGGCTCAGCGGCTGCCCGCTGCCGCTCGGCCCCGTTTTGGCGCTGTCGTAGGCAAGGCGGTAACTCGCCCGTAGGCTCAGCCCCGGTGTCAAAACGTTCTGTCCTTCGACGCTCACTCCTGCCGACGAACGGGCGCTGCTGCCCTCTGAGTTGTTTTGCCAACTCTGGCTAAAATCGAGGGCGCTGCTGAGCTGAGCGCTCCACTGACGCTGCCAACTGACTTGCCCGCCGTAAGTGGTGGTGGGCACGCCATCTAAACTGACCCGCGCCGCGCCGACCTGCGCTCCGAACTCGTTTTGGCCGAGGCGGTAGCTGCTGGCCAGTCCCAAGCTAAGCTGATCGCGCTGCTGCTGAGTGTTGGTGTAGTCCTGCTGGGCGCTGGCGCTGGCCCGCAGTTGCAGCGCCGCCGTGCTCAGGCCGACTTCCAGGCCCAAGCTGCGGTCCGTGGCGAGCGGCTTGTTGTCGTCGCTCGACAGCGCCGCCCTCAGGGTCGCGGCCAGGCTCAGCTCGCCAAAGCTGGCCGCTTTGACGCGGTAGGTTGGTGACGAGACCCCCCCGCTGGCTTGCCACTGCGAGGCCCGCGTGAGGTCGCTACTAAACTGGTAATGTCCGCCGATGCTGGCTCCAAAGCTGCGGCTGCCGCCTCCGTCAAAAAAGGCCAAGCCCGACACGCCGTACCAGTTTTCTTTGGGCGTGAGCTGCACAGTGGCCGCTGCCCGTAGGCCCAGCGGAGCGGCGCTGCTCAGTCCGCCCGACACCCCGAAAGTGTGCAGCCCGCCCAGGGAAGCGCTGTACGTCTCGGTGAGATCGACGTTGCCGCTGCGGTAGGTCAGGATTTGAGCGGCCTGCGCCCCGAAGCTGTAACTGCTGCTGGGCGTGCCGGTGGGCGCGGGCTGAGCGGCTGGAACAGGTGAGCTGGCGTCAGCGGGTGGATCAGTCGGCAGGGGAGGAGCAACACGGCGCAGGCTGCTCTGGGTGCCCTGAGCGCTGGCCGACACACTCAAATCCAGCGCGGGGCTGAGCGTCACCGCGTACCGTGCGCCGAAACTGTCTTGCCGCTGGCTCTGCTCGCCGAGTGTCACGGCCTGCGAACTGGCGCTGGCGCTGAACTTGCCGCCCGCAACTGGCCCGCTGACATCCACCCCTGCGCCGTAGCGTTTGGCCGCGCCCAGCGCTTGATACTGCGCTCTGGGCGCAATGATCCAGTCGCCCGCTTGGACGCTGCCGGCCACGCTCACGCCGCTGCTGCTGCCCGTAACCTGGGCGCTCCACGTTTCGCTGCGGAGTTCGAGCTGAGCGGAGAGGGTGCTGGGCAGCGCCGCAGCTTGGTCGCCGCCCACTTCGCTGCTGGCGGCGGCTTCCACCGAATCTGAGAGCTGGCCGCTGCCGCTGGCATGCACGCTGTAGCCCCAGTCCACTTGGTCGCCCTGATCGCTGCGCTGATAAGCCACTTCCGCTTCTGAGCGCACCTTGAACAGCAGGGAAGGGCCGCTGTTGGCCGCGCCGCCGCCAGTTCTATTCGTGCCTGCCCCAAAAATAATTTCGCTGCGGGTGCGGGCCAGCACTGCCGAGTCCAAGCGCGAAGTGGCCAGAACATAGGTGGTGTAGTGATAATCCGGTGAAATCCCCGACAAGATCAGCGAAACCTGCACAGTCGTGCGCTCACCGGCCTTGAGCGTCACGCTGCGGGCGCTGAGCTGCGGTCTGCTGTCTACGTTTTCAAGCGCCAGATCAAAGGTGTCGGTTTGGTTGCCGAGATTGACCACGTCCACCGGAATTTTGAGAAACACGCCCGCCGCGCCCTCGACTTTGGCCGGACTGCTCAGGCCCACCAAGCTTTTGGCCTGCACCGTGACGTTTGACTCGGCGCTCATCACGTCCTGTCCGCCTTGCTGGGCGCGGACGGTAATCGGCACCTGACCCGCCGGAGCCTGCGCCGGAATGCGGAACGTTACGGGAAAGAGGGTCTGCCCGCTGAGGTCGAGCTGGGCACGCGGCGTAATCGGCACCCAGCCCGGCGGCGACTCGACCGAGAGGTCGTAGCGCCCCTGACCCTCCAGCCGGAAAGTCAGCGTGACGAGCTGGCCGGGCACGCCGCTGCGGGGCGTCGGCGAGGTCAGCGAAAAGGGCGTGGGCAC
This sequence comes from Deinococcus detaillensis, assembly GCF_007280555.1. Classification (NCBI taxonomy): domain Bacteria; kingdom Thermotogati; phylum Deinococcota; class Deinococci; order Deinococcales; family Deinococcaceae; genus Deinococcus; species Deinococcus detaillensis. The sequence goes on from NZ_VKDB01000002.1 coordinate 142,539, forward strand.
CGGCAAAGCGCTTTGAGCCTGCGCCGCACTCAGCGACGCCGCCAGCATCGCCGTCAAAACCGCTGCCCGCCGTGACCTTTTCACTGTTTTCTCTCACCTCCCTGTGTTTTCTATATTGTTTAAAGTCTTTGGTTAGAAGGGGTTAGTGTAAATGGGTTTAAAAGAGTGTTGAGATTGGTACATTCATTTGAAACTTTATAGAAAACAGAGTTAGTACCTGACTTCTATGGCAATACAGTCGCCGTAAAGCGCACGTTGAAGCTCTCCTCGTCCAGTTCGCCGCCTTGCAAATCGAGGACAAATTCCAAGGTGATCGGCTGCCAGCCGAGGGTGGGTGAAGTGCCGCTCAGCACCACTTGGGGAGTGGCGACCACCGGAAGCCATCCGCCACCGTTGATGCGGTAAGACACATTCTTGAGATCGGGAACGCGCCCCCGCGTGTCGGCGTTTGCCACGATCTCCATTTGCACTGTCCACGGCTTGGGGCTGCTGCTCAGCACCGCGAAACTCTTGAGCGGCGCGAGGTAGCGGGCCGGAAAAGTGGCGGGCGGGTAATTTTGCGGGGTGATGGCAAAGTCGATTTGCCCGTCTGCCGGACTCCGCAGCGAAATCACTTCTGGAATCAGGCCGCGAATCACCGTATCGGGCTTGCTGGGCGCGGTTTGGGCCGCAGCCGGCAACCAGAGCGCCGCGCCGAGCAGGATTGACCAGCCCAACAGCAGCCAGCCACCTGGACTGCGCGTCGCCGGCACGCTTTATTTCCCCGCTGCGCCGGGCGCAGGCAGTGGAGCGGGGGCGGTCAGATCAAACGGCAAGCTCAAGACATGCTCGCCGAGCAGCTCCCGGCTGGGGTCGCCGTCATTGAGCACGACGAGGGCGCTGTACTGCCCTTTGGGAACTGGCCCGGTAAGGCTGGCCTGGAGCAGCAAGGTGTGATTCGGTAGCGCCACGTCCAAATTGAGCGGCAGCGTGGCAATCCGTTCGCCGCCCGCGTCACGCAGCTCGACTCGGCCCTGCACTCCGCTCACGGCGTTGCCGGTGTTGCGGTACTGCACGCCGATGGTGTAGGGACGGTCTGCTGTTTGGGGCACCTGATCGAAAATGCCGCTGATCTCGCCGGAGCGCTTGATTGGCTCCACGTTGACGTAAACGGTATGGGCCACCCGCAGCCGGAACGACGCCAGCGTTTTGCCGGGCACTGGCGCGGCGTCTTGGCCCTCCAGCATCAGCATGATCCAGTGGGTGCCGGGCGCGGCGTCTTTGGGCACCTGCACGGTGTAGCGCACGTTCTGGGTTTGCTGCCCGCCCAAATCGAGTGAGGTCGGTGAAAACGTCATCCAGTTTTTGAGGCTTTCCGGCAAGGTTCCGGCGCTGAGGTACTTGGTTTCGCCGGTTTCGCTGATGTCCATATCGGATAAGTAAACCGCCACCCGCAGCGAGGCCGGGTCGGCGTTGGGATTGTAGATATTGAGGTCTTGAGTAACGCTGTCGCCCGGCTTGGCCGTAAACAGCCGCGCCACTGGGTCGACGCCGACCGTGCCCTGAGCGCTGATCGGCGCAGCAAGGAGAAGAGAAGTGAGTAAAGCGAAAAGGCGGCGCATGAACCTCCAATAAAGGGCTTGTCAATGTTTACAGAACAGGAAAGATTCTCAAAAGCCAGAAAGCGCAAAACGAATTGCGGCGCTTTCTGGCTCGGGGGCACTCTTTAGAAAAGCACCGAAAAACTCAGCATGACCTCTAGAGCCCTAGAGCAGTGGAGCTTTAAGGATTGACGACTTTGGAATCGGCCAGCACGAACGGCGCGGCTTTGGATTCGAGTGTGTAGGTCAGCGTGGCGATGTTGTCACCGGCCAGGTCGCCGTCAACCACAACGGCCACCACCACCAGATCGTCGAGCCAGCTGGTGTACTCGCGGCAGAGTTTGGGGGTCGCGGCTGCGCCGGCTGCCGCCCGCTTACCGGTGGTGCCTTTGGTGAGATTGAGCGGAATGAGCTCGCGGGTCGAGCCGGGCAGCAGTTGGTAAAGGCCGGTGGGCTGCCCGAACGAATCACAGGGGTTGTCTTGAATGTACATCAGTTGCTTGCCACGGTCGCCAGTGGGCGTATCGCGGCTGACACTCAGCTTGAAGTTGCCGAGGTTGGAGAACTTTTGCAGCACGAAGGTGCGGTAGCATACGAAGTAGGCTTTGGATTTGTTGTCCACCACGCCGTTGAGCAGCGCGACAGGCGGATACGACTTGACCTGCGGGCCAGCATTAATAGTCACTTTGCCGAACTCCGTGGTGGGCGAGTACGAGGTGCCCAGCGGCAGCACTTCTTTTTGGTTCCAGAAGTTTGCGCCGGGGGTGTCTGTAATGTCGCGAGCCACGCCGTCGCTGCCGGGTTTGCCGTAAGCGCAGTACCACGTGCCGTCTTGCTGGCCGATCTTGGAGATGTCGAATTCGAGGTTGGTGGTGGCGAGGTGCAGCGCCGTCGCTTCGGGCAGCTTGAGGTTGACGGTCTGCTGTACGGTAGCGGTCTTGGTGCCAGTGGCCACCGCTTGATTGGTACCGCCCAACGTGGGCGAAATCGTTTGAGCGCTGGCCAAACAAGCTCCCGCCGCTGCTAAGGTCAACCAAATGTGATTGATGTGCTTCATGAACCCTCCTCAGCCCCCCTGCTGTCAGATTTTCGACAGAGTGCTGTGTGAATAATTCTACTTGTCTGAGTGGAAAATGTGATGAGGACGACACCTCTTGTGAGAGGTGAGAGAAATTCGCACATTTTTTTGAGACGGCAAAGTGAAATTCAACACGTATTGTTGAGTGCTGAGCGTCCTACTATAAAGTTAAAGGATCCATTCCGCTGCTACAGCGAGCTTTTTCTCATACTTTTCATTCTTTTCATGAAAGAAAAAAATAGAAAGCGCATATTTGTAGAATTTCTCACGTTTACAACAAGGCGGTCATTTTTAAGTCGCCCATAGACGGTGAATAGAAATAAATTAGAGAAATCAATCTCACTCAAGATATTTATGGTTTGCTCATTTTATGGGGGGTGTCGTCGCTCTCTTGTCCCATGCCCCGGTCAACCGCCCGCTGAATAAACTTGACGGCCTTGAGGGTACTCAGCCCCAAATACTGCGCGACCCGTTGCTCATCGTGGGTGAGGTTGAGCATTCGCAGCCCGGCGTGATTTCTCAGCGCCCGCCAAGCGCGGTACGGCACATTGCCGCTCAGGCACACCCGAAAAAGTGCGGCCCGCACCATGTGGTCGTTGTCTAATTCTGGAAAAACTTTGCCTTCGCCGCCGAAAAGCTGGGTCACGCCCTGTGAGTGGGCATAGTGCTGCAAAGCGGCGTGCAGGGCCGTGCCGGTGGGCACTTCGCGGCCCCGCACGCTGAGGACGCCCTGCTCGAACTGCATGTCGCGCCAGTTGAGCTTGGCGACTTCCGGCCCGGTCAGGCCCGCGTGTGCGCCGAGCAGCACCAGCGCTTGTTCGCGGGCGTTACCGTGCGTGAGTAGGCGCTGAATTTCAGCTTCTGTGTAGGCTTCCTTATGCAGTGCCGGATCATTGCTGGGCGCGTCGAGTTGTGTGAATGGATCGGCGGCGACTGCGCCCTGATCTCGCAGCGCTGTATACAGGTTGCGGGCGTGCGCGAGGCGGTTGATGACGCTGGCGGGCGTGTCGGGGTGCTTGCGCTTAAGAAAAGCCAGATACGCCGCTCCCAGCGTTTCGGCAGGTGACAGCACGCTCTGGCCGCTGTCAAAGGCCCAGCGCAGAAAAATCCGGCAGCCGCTGACATTGTTGCGGCGGGTGGCGTTGCCGGGCTGACCGGGCAAGCTCGACTCGACAGCATTGAGGACGCCTTCCACATCTTGTTTGATCAGCAGTTGACGCAGTTCGCTTTCACTCATTCTAAGAATATATAACGGCCCGCCCAGAGAAACACTTCATGATCTGGAAAAACAATTCACAGCTAAGTGGGGGGCCCAATCAAACAGTCAAGCGGGCGGCTCGACAAATTCAAAGACGTGTCCTTCCGGGTCGCGCACCGCTAGCCCCACTTCGTCAATTAGGTGCGGCAGGCCCGCTTGCTTGACCCGCCGGGTCACGGCCTGCACGTCGGCGTAGAACCTGACGAGGGCGTGGTCGCCGCCCAGCATATCGGCGAGGCCCACTTGCGGATCCCAAGCATAGAGCCAGCGCCGGGGCGTGCCGTCGCCGTCGGGTTCGGGGTGTGGGGCCAACGTGAACTGAGCAAAGTCACGGTCTTCTTGCTCTTTGGCAAAGGCGAAGCCGTAAGCCTGCGGCAAGTGGGTTTTCATGGTGGAGTAATCCTGAAACGCCAGCGCCGCTTCGCGCAGACCGATGATCGGCAGGACGTGGGGGCGGGCCGGTTGCACTGAAGGCAAAAAGTAAGGGCGGCGCGAATCAGCCAAGTTGACGCCGCGCAGTTCCAAGCCGTGCCCGAAGGGATCGAAAAAATAAAGGCCTCGGTCAGGCGCGTCGGAAGTGCCCAGATTGATCTCTTGCCAACTCAGGCCGTGTTCGTCCAGCACGTCTTTGCAGCGCGGCAAATCTGAACTCTGTACCTGGAAAGCGTAATGCAGGTGAGAGGCCCCGCGTGCTTGCAAAGGCGCGAGCCGGGCGTCGTTGTGCTGCCGCGTCACCGGCTGCCACAAGCTCAGGGTCTGGTGGGCGTTGACGCGCAGGGTAGCGACGCTGCTGGTGTTCCCTGCTTCCTGCTCAAGTCTCTCAAGGCCCAGCACCTGCTCGTAAAAGCGCACGCCCCGCGCCAGATGGTTGACTTCCAAGGTGATAGAGGCCAAATCGAGCAGCGGTGAGACGGCGGCCTGAGGGGCAGTGGTGGTCTGCGAATCGTTCACGCCCCCAGCATGAAAGGCGGCGGCCTGCGCGTCCGTAGGCTGGCTCACTGGCAAAGTGAACTGTTACTTCACGTTCATGCTGAGGTATTTGGTGGTGAGGTACTCCTGAATGCCCCACAACCCACCCTCGCGTCCGTACCCGCTCTGTTTGACACCGCCAAACGGAGCCTGCGCCGTGCTGGGAACCGGATCGTTCAGCCCGATGATGCCGTACTCCAAAGCAGCGGAAACCCTGAATGCGCGGGAGAGGTTGTTGGTCCACAGATACGCCGCCAGCCCGAATTCGGTGTCATTGGCCGCCCGCACCGCTTCTTCCTCCGTGTCGAAAACGATCACCGGAGCCACCGGCCCAAACGTTTCTTCCTGCATGATCAGCATCTCGGCACTCACGCCGCTGAGCACGGTGGGCTGGAAGTACAAGCCTTCACCAGCCTCACCACCTGTCGTAGCGATTGCGCCTTTGCTCAGCGCGTCCGTGACATGGCGCTTGACTTTCTCAAGACCCTGCTGATCCACCAGCGGCCCGATTTGGGTGGCAGCGTCCAGTGGATCGCCCACTTTCAGTTTGGCCGCCGCTTCGCTCAGCTTGCGGGTAAACTCATCGGCGATGCCGCGCTGCACATACACCCGGTTGACGCACACACAAGTCTGCCCAGCGTTGCGGAACTTGCAGGCTATGACGTCGGCCACCGCCTGATCCAGATCAGCGTCATCGAAGATCAGGTACGGCGCGTGCCCGCCGAGTTCCAGCGATACGCGCTTGAGGGTCGGTGCAGCCTGAGCGGCCAGCAAGCGGCCCACTTCGGTGCTGCCGGTGAACGTGATTTTGCGGATGCGGACGTCATCCATCATCACCTTGGTGGTCGGCACCGGGTCAGAAGTGGTCAGCACGATGAACGTATCTGCCGGGCCACCCGCCTCAGTCCACAGTTCGGCCATCTTGAGTGCCGTCAGCGGTGACTGTTCGGCGGCCTTGAGAATGATGGTGCAGCCTGCCGCCAGCGCTGGGCCTACTTTGCGGGTTGCCATCGCTGCCGGGAAGTTCCAGGGGGTCACGGCGTAAACAGGCCCGACCGGTTCGTGGGTGACGATCAACTGTTTGGTGACGCTCTGGCTGGGCACCACTGTGCCGTAGATGCGTTTGGCTTCCTCGGCGTACCACTCCAGGAAAGACGCGGCGTACTTGACCTCGCCCGCTGCCTCAGTGACCGGTTTGCCCATCTCGGAGGCGATCAGGCGGGCGATTTCGCCGACGTCACGCAGCATCAGATCGTTGAACTTGCGCAGCAGAGCCGAGCGCTCGTAAACGCTGGTTGTGCGCCACGACCCGAACGCCTTGAGGCTGCGTTCGACGGCGTCCTGGGCGTCCTGCACCGTCTGGTCGGGAATCTGAGCAATCACTTGGCCGCTTGAAGGGCTGATCAGATCAAAAGTTGGCTGTGCTGTTCCGGTCATGCGTTTACCTCTTCTGGCGCTGCCGAGAACGGGCGCGGCAGATAAAATGGAAGTCGTGGGAAAGGTCGTTACCTCAGCAGTCTACCCGTGACGCTGGGACATGTGGGTAGGCGCGACCCCCCGCTCTCTGCTGCCGTCCTCAAGCCGTGCCTTTCAAGAAAGCGGCGCGGTGGTCGCTCATCTGGTGTGCCACGCTGGGAAAGTCGGGGTCGATATCGAGTTTGTAACCGTCCCAGTAGCCGTCACGCTCAGGATCAAAGAAGCGGGCGGGCGGCATCTCGGCGCTCATGGCCGCCGCTTTGATGGCCCGCCGCGTACGGACGCGCAGGGTTTCTGGATGGGCGCTCCGCACTTCTTCGGCGCTGATGGGCGGCAAAACCCGCAGGCCCACCCGCACACCGGAACGCAGCGTGGGCGCAAAAGGATGCTCCCAGATGCGGTGCGCACCGGTCAGCGCCACCGGCAAAATCGGCACACCCAGCAGCTTGGCCACTTCAAATACGCCGCGCTGAAAGTCGCTTTGAATGCCCGCGATGGTTCCCTGCGGAAAAGTCACCAGACTCTCGCCGCCTCCGAGAATCTCCTCTGCGCCGCGCAAAAGATCGCGGAAGCCGCCGAGCGGGTGTTCGGGATTGATCGAAACATGGCCGAGTTTGCCCAGCACCGGTCCGATCTCAGGCCAGGTAAAAATCTCGCGCCGCGCCACGAACCGCATCATCAGCGGCAGTTGCAGCAAGCACGGCACGTCGGCAATGCCTTCATGTAGCGAGGCGATCAGATACGGCCCTTTAACGGCGGCGGTTGGGCCGATGTTCTCCAAGCCGTGCAGTTCCAGCTTGACATTCAAATGAGTCAAGATGCTGCTGCTGAGCGTTCGCTGAACTTTCATCCGCTGGGCGGGCGTCAGCGATTCGGGGAAGCGCTGCGCCCACTTGAGACTGCTCCAGATCAGCGGGCGGCCCAGCAGTGCAAAACGCAGCCGCGTGGCGAGGCCTTCTGGCGCAAAGATCAGCTCGACTGGGTCATCGGGGTGGGGGGTGACGGGCGGGGGCAAGCAGACCTCAAGCGGGGCGAGTAGGGGAGAGTGTTGAGAGGCGGCCTTCAGGTTATTTACGAAAGAGAGCGCCAAAAAGTTCAGCGCTCAATCTTCCTCGAAAATTTTGCCGGGATTCATCAGGCCTTGCGGATCGAACAGCGCTTTGATGCCGCGCATCAGTTCTAGGAGGTCGCCGTGTTGGGCGCGGAGGTGGCGGCGTTTGTGCAGGCCGATGCCGTGCTCGCCGCTGCAGGTGCCGCCCACCGCCAAAGCTGCGGCGACCATCAAGTCGTAGACCCGCCCGATGGTTTGCCAAGTCGCCGCGTCTTCCGGCGGCGCGTGAAACAGCACGTGAAAATTGCCGTCTCCCACGTGGCCGACGAAGCTGGCGTCCAGCTTGTTCTCGGCGCACAGGCGGTGGGTCAGGGCGATGGTGGGAGCCAGTTCGTGCAGCGGCACGCACAAATCGGTGCTGAGCATTGCGTGGTCGGGGTGAAGGGCGCGGGCGGCATAGTAAGCTTGGTGCCGCGCTTGCCAGAGTTGCTGGCGCTCGGTTTCGCTGCGGGCCAGCTCCAAGCCGCCCGCACCGCCCGCCGTGCAGAGTTCGGCGCAGAGGGCCAGCGCTTCGTCCAGCGCCGTGCGGCTGGCAGCAGCGAGTTCGATCCAGAGGGTCGGCGCTTCGGGATAGCGGGTGCACTGATGCAAGTTGACGGCCCGCATTTGCCGCTCGTCCATCAGCTCCAAGCGCTCGGGTTGCAAGCCCGCCTGCATCACGCTGGCCGCGCACTGGGCCGCCTCTTCCACGCTCCCGAAGTGACAGCGCAGCACCGCCAACTCGGAAGGCAATGGGTGAAGCTTGACGCTCAGCTCAGTGATGACGCCCAGCGTGCCTTCCGAGCCGATCAGCAGGTGGCGCAGGTCGTATCCGGCGCTGCTCTTGCGGGCCTGAGTGCCCAGCTGGATCACTTTTCCGCCGATCAGCACCGCCCGCATAGACAGCACGTTGTCGCGCATGGTGCCGTAGCGCACCGCTCCCGTGCCCGAGGCGTTGGTGGCCGCCATGCCGCCGAGACTGGCCTCCGCGCCCGGATCAACCGGAAAAAACAGACCGTGTGGCCGCGCCTGCCGGTTGAGCGCCGGATACGTCACGCCCGCCTGCACCGCTGCCAGAAAGCCCTGCGGCTGGATGTCCAGCACAGTGTTCATCTGCGAAACGTCCAGTGAAATCCCGCCGCGCACCGGAATCAGCTGGCCTTCCAAGCTGCTGCCCGCCGCGAAGGGAATGATGGGAATTTCAAACTGTGATGCGGACGTCATCACCCGCCGCACCTCGTCTTCGCTGCGGGCAAAAATCACCGCGTCGGGCAAGTGGCGCTCGGCGCGGCTCTCATCGCGGCCATGCTGCTCCAACACGTCCGGTACGGTTGAAAAGCGTTCGCCAAAATGGGCACGCAGTTCGCTGAAAGCTGAGCTGTTTGGAACTGGGCTGTTCATCTGGGCAGCAGTTTAGCGTCTGGGCAGCTATGCTGAGCGTACAAAGCCCTACAGGAGGCTCGATGAACCTTGCAGACTTGCACAACCTCGCCCAGATAGAAGCGGCGGCCAAGTCGCGGCTCGCTCCCAGCACCCTGAGTTACTACGACGGCGGAGCCAACGACGAGCTGACGGTGGCGGCCAACCGCGCCTCGTATGCCAAGCTAGCGCTGCTGCCCCGCGTGATGGTGGACATCTCGGAGATCGATTTGACCACCAGCGTCTTGGGCACGCCGCTCAAGTTGCCGGTTGGTATTGCGCCCAGCGCCCTGCACGGACTGGCTCACCCAGATGCCGAGTGCGCCACCGCCCGCGCCGCCGCCAGCATGGGCAGCCTGATGACCCTGAGCACCTTGAGCAATTCCACTATTGAGGAAGTGGGTGAGGCCGCGCCGGGAAGATGGTGGTTTCAGCTCTACCTCTACCGTGACCGCGAGGTAAGCCGCGCCCTGGTGGAGCGGGCCGAGGCCGCCGGAGCCGGAGCGCTGGTGCTGACGGTGGACGCCGCCTACCTGGGCCGCCGCGAACGCCTCCTGCGTTTACCGATGGTGGTGCCGGAGCAACTGGCCCTGCCGAATATCGGCGCTCAGCACCCTCAACCGCTTCAGTATTTCGTTTCGCTCCTCGACACTTCGCTCAACTGGAAGGATCTGGCGTGGCTGCGCGGCCTGACCGATTTACCGATTGTGCTCAAAGGGATTTTGACTCCCCAAGACGCCGACCTCGCCGCCGAGCACGGCTGCCACGTTTGGGTCAGCAATCACGGCGGGCGGCAACTCGATACGGCGGTGACGGCTCTAGAAATGCTGCCCGAAATCAACGCGGCGCTGGCTGGCAGGCGCGAACTCTACCTCGACGGCGGTATTACGCGCGGCACCGACGTTCTTAAGGCGCTGGCGCTGGGGGTAAATGCAGTCTTTTTAGGCCGAGCGGCGCTGTGGGGCCTAGCCGTGGCGGGCGAGGTGGGCGTGGTTCACACCCTCAAACTGCTGGAAGATGAACTGCGGTTGGCGATGGCCCTGTGCGGCAAAACGAGCTTGGCGCATTTGGGGCCGGAGTTGGTGCGGGCGGGCGGCTGAAACGGGAGAGACTTCAGTTGAGGCTCAGCGTGACCCCGCCCGGCGCGGCAGAATCTTCCACCAATGTCAGGGTATTGGTGGTGTTGCCCAGCAGGGTAAAGCTCTTGGTGACTTCCAGCGAGGTGGCCGAGCAGCGAACGCCCAGCGAGTATGACACGTTGCCGGTGTCGCTCTGGCTGCCGCCCTTACTGGTCAGTGTCTGCTGAGTATAAGGCGGAGCAAAAGCAGTGGCAAGTGCCTGAGCGCTGCCCGGCTGAATATAGACTTGAAGCTGCTGGGTAGCGTAGCTACCGACTCCTCCCGAAGCCGTGAAAACCACAATTTCACTACCGCTTTTATTGATCAGCGCCATATTGGGGCACGCGCCTGCTGGCGTGTAAATGATGTTCAGAATCGCCAGATTCGGCAGAGGGGAACCAACGTTATTTGGGTAGCCGCAACTGCCGAGCATGGGCAAGGCGAGAAAAATTAGAGCGCCGAACTTGAGCATATTTTTCGTGTACATGGCGGTTCTCCTTATTGGTGCGGGACTTGAAACGGCCTTCCTGCTAAAGCTGCTGGGAAGGCCGTGAGCCGGATGGTTTGGTTGTTCTGGATAGAGTCCATAGTCAGGACTGGAGTGGCAGGAGCGGTGCTGGAAATTTTCAGGAAATCATTAGACGCATCGCCGCCGTGGAAACACTGGGCGGGGGCAGGTGCAAGGATTATTTGTTGGCGAGGTAATCGACGATCAGAGTGGGATTATTGTTAATTTGAAGCTGATCCTTGATGCTGTTGCTCAGGAAGGGTTTGGCGAACCGCACCTGATACTGGCTGAGGTTGTTTTGCGTGGCCCGGTTCGCCCAGTCGCCCTGAAGTTGGGTTTTGACATCGGCACTGTATGGACCGCCTGAAGGCCCGAAGTTGCCCGTGATTTTGTTGGCTGCGGTAAGATTCAGAAAGGTGACCCAGCTAAAGCCAACGGCTGCGGGGTCGCCGTATTTAACGCTATACAGTTGCAGCGCTTCACCACTGTCGGTCAGATTGGAGAAGGCACCGGGAGTGACTGAGCTGTGTCCAGCAACCAGTGGCGCGGTAAGAAAGCTGTTGGGCTGCTGGTCTGTAGGCAGACCACTCAGTGTGGTCAGGTCAAAAGTCAAATACGCAGCAACCGTGTGGTCGGCAGCGGTGTCGCCGATACAGAGCGTGATCGGAGTGCAGGTATAGCTCGCCTGGGTCGTAAAATCGACACTCAGCGTTTTGAGAGCCACAGAAGGGATAGCCACTGCAGTGTGTTTGACCGCCGTGCTGAAGGTCACGTCAAGCTGGCTCAGGTTCAGATTTCCGGAAGGCGCGTCACTCTTGGCCGCTGAAGTGATGGAAAAGCTGTACTTGTTGGGCGTGGATGGCCCGGTGCCCGCAATGCTGGCATAGGTCGTCAGCGCCGTAGGAGTGATGGTCAGTGTCTTGTTATCAGGCGACCAGACGAAGGTTGCGGTGCCCAGTGGGGTGGTGCCTGTCACAGCGGGGGAGCTGTAGGCGCTCTGAGTTACAAAGGCGTCCATCGGCTTGCTGAAGGTCACCACGATGGGCGTTCCAGCGGCGTTGCCTACCGAGCCGTTGGCTGGTGACACGCTCAAGACGGTGGGCGCAGCGGGCGCGGTAGTGGTCACGGTAATCGTCGCGGTCTTGGTATTCGTGGCGTTCTTGACGTCCTTGGCGGTTAGGGTCACGGTGTATGTTCCGGCGGCGGCGTAAGTGTGGGTGGGCGCGGCGGCGGTGCTGTTGGGTGTGCTGTCGCCCCAGTTCCAGACGTAGGTCAGGGTTGCGGTTTCGCCTGCGTCGGCGTCGCTGCTGGTGTTGGCGGTGGTAACAATGAGGGGGGCGGGGCCGCTGGTCGGGGTGACGGTGAAATTGGCGACGGGCGCGGTGTTGGTGGTGGCGGGCGTGCCACCTCCGCTGCAAGCGGTCAAGCTGAGGGCGGCGGTCAGAATAAGGGCGGGAACGAGGGCGGTCCTGAAGGTCTTGTTCATGGTCATACCTGCCTTGTGGTGGGCGAGTGAGCGGGCCAAGAAACGCGAGCGGGCGGTGATTTGGTCTGCGGCATGGTCTGACATGGGGCTTCCTCCTGTGGACGTGGGGCGAAGTGGTGAAACAGTCAGGCAGCGGAGGAGATCGGCAGGCACCTTTGGCTCCTTATTGAGCCGCTGCCCATTCTTGTCAACCTCTTCTTGCTCGCTGCTGAGATCAAGATACGCGCTTATCCATGAACGACCCCTGAACGACCATGAACGCTGCGGCAAGGCAACAAAAAACCCCGCGCAGAGCGGGGCAAGTGGCGAACATCAAATTTCGTTTTTTCAGTATCCGCTCAGCCGCAGCATCGGCAGACCCTGACTGAGCGCGTCCTGATTTGCAGCGACGCCAGTGACAGCAACTTTAGATGTGGACAAATTGCCGCTAGTTCCCGCGATAACCCGTCCGCTCGACAGCATGTACGTCCGCAGCGCTGCCGCCGTCATGTTGGGGTTGGCTTGCCGTGCCAGTGCTGCCGCGCCCGCCACCAGCGGCGCAGCAAACGAGGTGCCGCTGTAGAGTTGAACGTGGCCCAAATCGAGCGCCTCACCCGGAGCGCTGATATTGAGGTAACTGCCCCGCGTGCTGAACCCAGACACGGGCCACAGCGCGGAAGCGACCAAGCTGCGTGCGCTCCACGTAGGCGGCGTGGTAGAGGCCACCGCCAAGAGCGGCAAAGCGGCCTGACTCGGCGCGTGCGAGCGGGCAAAAGCGGCGGGGTACTCTTCGGGGTCGGTTGGATTGCTGGCTTGGTGCTGATTACCGCCCGCCGCGACCACCACCGCACCCTGAAGCTGCGCCCAGTTGAGAACCGCGTGAATGGCCCCCGTCGGTGACGCGCCGCCCAAACTCAGGTTGATGACGAGTTGCTGTGCCGGAACTTGGCTGAGCGCCACGCACAGCCCGCGCAGCACGTCTTTGGTGCTGCAACTGGCCTGCCCAGCGCCCTCCAAGCAGACTTTGATCGGCAGCACGCCCGCAGCGGGGGCCGAGCCGCTGAGTGCCCCCGCTGCCAGTATGGCCACCTGTGTCCCGTGTCCTTCCCAGAAGTCCTGCGACCCGGCCAGCGAAGGCGCGGGATTGGCCGGATCAAACGGCACGAGGGCATTGATCGGTGGCGACACGCGGGCCAAACGAATTCCCTGCTTGTCGGTCAGTTCGTGGGTGGGGTCGAGCTGGGGGCTGAATCCGGTGTCCAGTACGGCGATGGTCACGCCTGCGCCGGTCATGCCGCCCGCCGGACTGCCCAGCACCACCCTTGGCGACACGGGGGCGAGGACATAATGAAAACTCTGCTGGTTAACCTGTGCTTTGAGGTTTGGAAGCTGGGTCTGAGCCTGTGCGCTCTGAGACATAGCGGGCAATGTCTGACTAAGCGCACCAGCACCCCAGCGCGTGAGCGGATCGGGATACCAGACATCCTCGCCGCCTTCCTGCGCCAGCAGGTTGAGAGCCGCTTCCAGCGTGATGCCCGCGCCCAGTTGAATATCGGCCAGCGTGCCTCCGCAGGGCGAGGTTGCCGCAGGCTGCGCCGCCTTGGTATTGGGACTGGAACGCGAAATTGGAGCGGGCAGCGTTTCCCGCGAGTAGAGCGTGCCGATACCAGGAAGCAGGAGCAGGCGTGCCAACAAATCACCCGCTTGCGTCTCATTGAGGTTGGGATCAATCAGCAGTTGTACGCGCCGCGCCTCTGGATCGTTGGGTGTCTCCGGGGCCAGCACTTCAACATCGCGGGTGGTGATGGTTTTATTGGTGCTGTCGTTGACAAACTGCACCCGCAAGCGTCCCGGCGGGGTGCTGGCAGGAATTCTCACCGTGACCTGCTTGCCCCTACTGGGAGCAATGGCCCCGGAGATCGTCACGGGTTTTCCTTCCACCTCCGACACACTCAGGGTCACTGTACCGCCCGCACGGCCCCAAGCGTCCGGCAAAGCGCTGCCCGGTACTGGGGCTACCCCTGCGCCCAGCGCCGCGCCGCACAGCAAGCCCACACCCAGCAAACCCGTTGCCAGCCACCCCATCATTTGTCTTGTTCTGTTCATGGTGTTCCTCCTGTGGTTGAGTTTGTCAAACGCCCCCTGAACGAGCCATGAACGTTAGGCGCTGCTCTTCGTAATAGGCGATCATATCTTCTTGTCCAGTGCCGCGTAGTAACTCAAGAGCCTCCTCAATCAGCGGTAGACTTTCCTTTAATTCGCCAAGATTGCCCAGTACCATCGCCAGCGTGTGAATTTCACCAGTCAGGCGTGCGTGAATGATGGCATTCTGGTAAGCCTGCTCAGCGGCTTCAACATGCATCAATCTCTGCTCAAGTGCGCCCACGTTATTCCAAGCCAGTGCTGCTGTCGCCGCTTGTTGCTTAATTTGCGCCAATTGTGCCGCCTGCCGATAAATGTCCAGTGCCTGTTCTGAATCGTTTTGGCGCTCAAGAAGCCAGCCAATATTGTTCAAAGTCAGGGCATGTGGATGTTTCACCGAGAGCGTTCTGATTTCTTCCATTGTCGTAGTAAGGTCATCAGCAAGTTCGGTCATGGCAACAGCTTGCTGACAAAGCACTTTGAGATAGCTTAGCTCATCTCCCAACAGCCGAAATAGGCCACATGCCCGCGAAAAAGCGGCTTTTGCCTGTGTGTACTCTTGAGCCGACAATGCCAGTGTTCCCAAAACCATATGACCCCGTGCGCGGGTTGCCAGATCGCCAGACAATGCCGTTTGCGCGGCGTCACGGGCTTCTTCTGTGCGCCCAGTCCGCCACAGCGCCAAACTTCTCACCGCCTGAACCTCCGGCGTCAGCGGCAAGGCGTCCAGCCGTTTCAGCGCTTCCGGCCCGCGTCCCAGCGTATCTAGGGCGCGGGCGTGCAGCAGCCAAGTTTCGGGCGTTCGGGCGTGGGCAGCCAGAAGTTGCTCGGCCTCGCTTTCCTGTTCAGCATCTAGCAAAGCTGCCGCGCTGGCCGAAAGCGCCGCTTGAAAGCCCGGCAACTCGCTGGAACCTGTCAGCGTCTGCGCCCGCAAATACAGAGGCAGTGCGTAGGCAGGCGGTAACTGAGGCGCGAGCAGCATCAGTACCTCGGCTTCCATACTGGGCTGGGACGCCAGCCACTTCAGCACCGTTGGGCGGGCCGCCACCCCAACGCCGCCACCTTGCCACAGCCCAGCCAAACCGAGTGTTTCTTGAATGTGGGCCAGCACCTCGGGGTCAAGTTGCAGGGCGCGGCGGGTGACCTGCGGGTCAGGCTGATCTTGCAGCGCGAGGCAGGCCAGCACCTGACGTACCTGCGGCGACAGCGGCGACAGCAGGGTGGCAAGCGCGTCGGTTAGGGTCTGCCCGTGTTGGGGAGCGGCCAGCAGCGCCGGAATACCGCCAGTGTGCCGAGCGTCCTCGGCGTTCAGACTCTCCAGCGGTAATGGGCGCAGCAGCAGCTCGCTCAGGCCGCTGCCGCTGCCGAGTGCCGAGCGCTCACGGCTGCTCAGAATTAGTGGCCCAGCGGCCCGCGACTGGGCCAGGCGCAGCAGCACCCGCCGCGAATCGGCATCGGCAGCTTCCCAGTCGTCCAGCACCAGCCCTGCCGAGAAGAAGCTGTCCGGCCCCGCGCTCAGCAGGCGCAGCCATCCTTCATCAGTGGTGGGCGCGGCACTTATCTGCTTGCCCAGCAGCGGCAGCAGGGTTTGGTAGGGCTGCCCCGACTGCCCCACCAGCAAGGCCGCGCCTGATCTCGCCGCCGCCCTTTGAAGCAGCGCCGATTTGCCCAGACCGCGAAAACCGCGCACCCACAGCGCTTCTCCGGCGGCCAGCTCCATCAGGCGGGCCAGCTCGCTCGCTCGGCCCAGCAGCGCGGCCCCGCCCCCACCCACGCTCTGCGGTTCACGCAGGTGCAGGCCGAGCTCCTGCGCTTCGTGGGCCGCTGCCGCCGCCGTCGGATGACCCCCCGCACTCAGCAGGCCGTGAACTTCGCGCAGCTGGGAGGCAGTCAGGGGAGCCGCGCCGGTGAGCGAGTAGGCCGCTGCCGCCGTCTGAGCGGCCTCGCCCGCATCATTGGGGGCCTGAGTCCTTGCCCGCCCCAGCAGCGCTTGCCGGTATTCGCCTGCCAGTTGCTCGCGGGTGGTCATCACCCACTCTTCGAGCTCTTCGGCCAAGTCCGCAAAGCTGAGGTCAACCAAAAACGGCCCTTGATACAGCGCTTGGGCGGCGCTGAAGTCTTGGGCCGTCAAAGCCGCCAAAAAGAGCGGAACATCACTCTCCAGTTCGGTTCGGATTTGGGTTTCTGAGGCTTCAATCAAGTTCGGCGCAGCTTTGCGCAGTTGCGCGACCGCCACCGACAAGCTGTTGAGCGGATTGGCAGCGGCGGGCCAAAAAAGCTGTGCGACGCTGCGGCGCGGCTGAACACCCTTCAAACTGAGATACACCAGCAGCAGCAGCGGCTTTTCGCGGCCAAACTTCAAGCCCACCAAGTCCAGATGACCCAGCGTTTGAAGGTGGTGGCTTGGCATACCTGCAAGTATAGGCTGCCGCACGCCATGTCAAACGGGTCGGAGGGCCTCGTTATCCTGCTCTGACCTCTTCTGCGTAAACCCTCCGGCTTTGCTCAGGTCGGCAGACCCGAGTCGAGTGAGGGGTGGGCACTTTACCCCAATTTGAACGGCAGATACTTCGGCACCCAGAACTTGCCGCGCACCCGCTCCAACAGCGCTTCGTCGCTGAGATCGCGTACGCCAAATTCGGCGGCCACGCCGTCTTTGAGGGCCTGTTTAATCACGGCGGCGGCGACTTCTATGCTGGCGGCTGAGAGTTCGGAAACCGGCGGGTAAATCCGTTCTGGATAGTGGCGCTCGGTGTAAGCGGCCAGCGCGTAGGCGGCTTCCAACACCATTTCGTCGGTGATTTCGCGCACGCGGGCCAGAATGCAGCCGAAGCCCAGCCCCGGGAAAATGAAAGCGTTGTTGCCCTGCCCGACCGGATACGTCTGTCCATTCAGCTCTACCGGATCAAACGGGCTGCCGGTGGCGACAATCGCCGCGCCGTCGGTCCATTTCAGCACGTCACTCGGCAGCGCTTCGCAGTTGGCGGTGGGGTTGGAAAGCGGGAAGACCAGGGGGCGCGGGGTGTTGGCGAGGGTCGCCTTGACCACTTCCTCGCTGAAGGTTCCGGCGATGCCCGATAGCCCGATCAGCACGGTTGCGCCCGCACCCTTTACGGTGGCGAGCAGGTCGGGCGCTTTGCCCTCGTACTCGAAGCCCAGCGTGGCCGGGTCGTGGGCGTAAGCGCGTTTGTACTCGTCGAGCTTGCGGTCAGACAGCAGCAGGCCGCCGGAATCCAGCACGAACAAGCGGGCGCGGGCCTCGGCGTCGCTCAGGCCGTCGCGGATCAGGCCGCGCCGCAGGGCGTCGGTGACGCCGATGCCGCCTGCTCCCGCGCCGCTCAGCACGATTTTTTGGTCGCGCAACCGCTCGCCTTTGATTCGGCAGGCGTTCAGCACGCCGCTGAGTACCACCGCGCCGGTGCCCTGAATGTCGTCGTTGAAGCTCGGCACCACTTTGCGGTAGCGCTCCAGCACGGTAAAGGCCGCGTCACGCGAGAAATCTTCCCACTGGATGATGGCTTTGGGGTACCTCTCCAAAGTGGCTTCCACGAAGCGGTCGACAAAGCGCAGGTACTGCTCGCCGGTCAGCCGCTTGTGTTTGACGCCGAGGTAGGAGGGATCTTCGATCAAATCTTGGCGGCCGGTGCCCACGTCCAGCTCGACGGGCAAGGTCTTGTCGGGGCCGACGCCGCCTGCGACGGTGTAAAGGCTGAGCTTACCAATGCTGATGGCCATGCCGCCAAAACCCTGATCGCCGATGCCCAAAATGGCGCTGGAATCGGTGGCGACAATGATCCGCACGTCGTTGAGCGGCACATTGGTCAGTGCCTGCCCAGCCCGCTCGATGTTGAAGGTGCTGAGGGTCAGGCCACGCGGCACGCGGTAAATCTGGCTGAACTGCTGCACGGCGAGGCCCACAGTCGGCGTGTAGACAATCGGCAGCATTTCTTCCACGTGCCTGGAGAGCAGCGCGTAAAACAGCACTTCGTTGCGGTCTTGTACTCCGCGCAAAAAAACGTGCTTTTCCAGCGAGTCTTGTAACTTGGTGTAATCGGCGTAGAGGCGCGTCACCAGGTCGTCCAGCGAGTCTACCTGCGGCGCGAGGAGGCCGTCTAAGCCCAGCGTCTGGCGCTCCTCACTGGTAAAGGCGGTGCCTTTGTTGAGCAGCGGAATGCGGGTCAGGTCAAAGCCCAACACCAGCGGATGCAGGTAGCGGTGGCCTGCTTCGTCGCGTCGCACGTCGTAATGGGTGGTCAGAGGGGTGTTGAGGTTGTGGGTCATGTGGCTCCTTTGGTGGGTTGCGGGAAGCGGAAGAATGTGAATGAACAAGGGCCAGCAGGTTTATCAGAGCCCGTTTCCCACCATCGCCAGCGGGTGCCGGTTCATGTCTTTGTAGAGCAGGTACTTGCTCCAGTCGCGTCCCAGCGCTCCGTACCACTGCGGGCAGTGCGCGGCCATCCAGATCACGTCTCCTGTTTTGACCGGATAGTAAGCGTCTTGCAGCTTGTAGAGCCCCTCGCCTTCCAGCATCAGCAGCCCGTGTTCCATGTAATGCACTTCGGTATACGGCAGTGTCGCGCCCGGCGCAAAGCTCATGGTGGAGATCATGAAATCGTGTTTGGCTTCGTCAGGCAGCAGTTTGCGGGCGATCAGGTGGTCGTCGCCTTCAAATTCAAAACCGGCATTCTCGCGCTCGTTGCCCCAGAAGATTTCGGGTGCGTCCACGCCTGTGCCGGCTTCATACGGCTTTTCAAACACGGCGAGGCGGGCGGCGGTTTTGGCAGTCAGGGTGTGCTCCAGCCCCGCCGGAACATAGACGTAATCGTATTCCTTGAGACTGCGGGTTTCGCCGTTCACCTTTGCCTCCACCTCGCCTTCCAGCACGAAGGCAAAGCGCTGATAACCGAGGCTGGACTGCGTGGCCGCCGCGCCTGCGGGCATCTCGGCGCTGAACTGCACGAAGCGTGAGCCTTGCCCGATGACGGGCGCGATGTGCAGCACGATGGCGCTGCCCGGCCACTCGCTCAGGCCGGTGCGAACGTGTGTTTCGGGCGTGATGACGGCGTGCGAGGGCGCGAGGGCGCTGCGGGTTTGACCGAGGTGTTTCATGTGGCTCCTTTAGAGAGGTGAGGGAAGGGCAAGTTCGCTCCGCTCACCACCCCCTCTGTCCCTGCGGGACATCTCCCCCTGAAGAGGGAGAGGAAAGATTAGGGGCTTCTTAGCTCCTCCCCCCTTAAGGGGGGAGGCTGGGAGGGGGTGGTGAGCGCTAGCGATTGCCTTTAATTCTTAGACGTTGGCCGCAGCAACTTTCCGCGCACCGAGTTGTCAAAACGGCCCTGCTCGTAGACTTTGCGGCCCCGCGAGTAGGTGGCCTGCACCAAACCCTTGAATTTTGCGCCGAGGTAAGGGTTTTGTTTCCAGCGATCGTACAACTCGGTCAGCTCAAACTCACGGCTGAGGTCAATAAGGGAAAAATCAGCGTCCAGGCCGACTTCCAACGCGCCTTTCTGGGCGATGCCAAAACGGTGGGCCGGATTAAGGGCGCTGAGGGCCGCCACCGCTTCTAATGGCAGGCCGCGCTTGAAGTGCCCGTCCGTCAGCAGCACATTCAACGTGCTCTGAGCGCCGCTGATGCCGCCCCACAGCGCGAAGAAGTTCTCGCTGGTCTTGCGGTCAGGCGGGGCAGGCGAGTGGTCGGAGCCGACGATGTCGATGTGTCCGGCCAATAGTTCTTCCCACAAGTTACGCTGCACTTCTTGACTTCTGAGCGGCGGAGCACATTTGAGTAGCGCTCCCATTTTCTCCACGTCCTCATCGGTGAAGTGCAGGTAATGCGGGCAGGTTTCGATGCTGACGTCCACACCCCGCTGCTTGGCCTCGTAAGCCATCGCCACCGCCGCGCCGCTCGACAAGTGAACGAGGTGCAGTTTGGCCCCCAGCTCACCTGCGTACAGGAGCGCCCGCTGCACCGCTTCCAGCTCGGCCACCACGGGGCGGGTGCCGAGGTAATCGCGGGCCGTATGACCGCCGCCCAAACGCGCCTGCTCGGTGAAGTGGCGAGTCAAGTTGTCGCTCTCGGCGTGGGTGGCCAGCACCAAATTCAGCCGCGCCGCCGTTTTCAGACCCTCGTACAGCGCCGTGTCGTCCACCGCCGGAAACTCGTCCAGGCCGCTGTGCGACATGAAGGCCTTGAAGCCGATCACGCCGCAGTCGGCCAGCTCGTCCATTCGTTCTAGGTTTTGCGGCGTGAGGCCGCCCCACA
This sequence comes from Deinococcus detaillensis, assembly GCF_007280555.1. NCBI lineage: Bacteria > Thermotogati > Deinococcota > Deinococci > Deinococcales > Deinococcaceae > Deinococcus > Deinococcus detaillensis. The sequence goes on from NZ_VKDB01000002.1 coordinate 162,904, forward strand.
AACCGAAGTCGATCAGCGAGTTTTGCTCGCCGTGTTCGCGCTTGGCATCAAAAGTGGCTTTGTCCAGCACGGGGGGCGAGGAGTTGAGCGGCATGTCAAAAAAGCTGGTCGCGCCGCCTGCGGCTAAGGCCCGCGTCCCGGTTTCAAAGCCTTCCCAGTGGGTGCGGCCCGGCTCGTTGAGATGCACGTGGGCGTCCAGCAAGCCGGGGAAGATGTGCAGGCCGGAAGCATTCAGCGATTGGGCCGAGTCGCTGGAAATCTCCTCGGCAATTTCTACGATCTGACCCCCGGACACTGCAAAATCGGCTTGGCGCGGGCCGTCCGGCGTAACCAGCGTGCCGCCGCGAATGATCAGCTCAAAACTCATACGTTTTGCTCCGCCAGCAGGTGCAGGAAGCGCACGCTGACGCGCAGGGCGTCGGTCACGTCTTCGGGCAAAACCAGCTCATCAGGGTGGTGTGAGAGGGCGTTGGGCGAGCGCACGAACAGCATCGCCGACGGCATGTGCGCGGCCATGATCATGGCGTCGTGGCCCGCGCCGCTGACCAGTTCGGGATGAGGAAGCCCCTCGGCTTCGGCGGCGCGGTGCAGTAGCGCCTTGAAGTCGCCTGACATCGGCGTGGCCTTTTCTTCCATTTTGGGAGTGATGGTGACGGTGACGCCGCGCTCTGCTGAAGCCGTCTCAGCCGTCTCCAGCAACGCTTTGAGGGCCCCCAGGCGTACCTCGTCGCGGGCGTGGCGGATATCCAGCGTGCAGTTGGCCTCGCCGGGAATCACGTTCATGGCTCCGGGCAGCGCCTGCATCACGCCTACAGTGGCGACCAATCCGGGCGTGGAGCGGGCCAGGTCCTCGGCGGCCACGGCAAAGCGGGCGGCGGCGGCCAGCGCGTCGCGGCGCAGGTTCATCGGGGTGGTTCCGGCGTGCGAAGCCTGCCCCACGAAATGCAGGAGCAAGCGGTTCTGGCCCGCGATGCCTTCCACCACACCCAGTGACGCGCCCTGATCTTGCAAAACTGGCCCCTGCTCGGCGTGGATTTCAAAGTAGCCCAGCGCCGCGCCCTTATACTGGGCCTCAGCCATTTCTTCCACGTTCAGGCCGTACTCGGTGATGGCGTCGCGCACGCTCTGGCCCGCTGCGTCGCACAGCTCCAGCATGTCGTCTACGGTGCCGACCAGTGCCCGGCTGCCGATAAAGGGAACGCCGTAGCGCACCCCCTCTTCCTCTGAAAAGCCCATCACTTCCACGGCGTAGGGGAGAGCCTCACCCTTGACTGCTTCCAGCATGGCGTACCCCATCACCACGCCCAAAATCCCGTCGTAAGCGCCCGCGTTCGGCACAGTGTCGAGGTGAGAGCCGAGATACAGCGTCCGTGCGTCCGGTGTTGGCCCAGCCAGCCGTGAACGCAGATTCCCGGCGGCGTCCTCGTAGGTGGTCATGCCCAGTTCGTCGGCCCAGTGGGTCAGGTACTCATGCACTTGATGGGTGGTGGGACACAGAAAGGGGCGGTTGGTTTCGCCCTCGACTTCGGTGTAGCAGGCCAGCGCGGCGCAGGCGTCCATAATTTTGGTGGTCAGCGTTTGCCATCTGGTATCGGTCAGCGGAGCGTCGGCGGTCATACGGGCATCTCCTGAGTGGGAAGTGGCTCCCGAGCAGCGAGCTGCTGAGCAAAGCGCGGAAAATAAGCTGGACACGTTTCTGCCAGCACCAGAGCGTCGAGCAACTGGGCTTCGGGCGTGTCGTCGGCTCTGAGGGCGCGGCGCTCAGTCCGGTAACGGTCAGGGGTCAAGAATGCATCACTGCTCAATTGTGCAGCGCAGCTCACCCATTGCCACACCTGAGCGCGGGCGAGTTCGGCGGTGGCAGTGTCTTCGATGCGTCCGTTTCTGACCACCACGCCTTGTCCGGCGTACCACGCTTCAAATACGTCCAGCGCCAGGCCGATGGTGTCTTGCAGCACGTCCAGCGGCAGCGGCTGAGGCGCAGGCAGGTCGAGTAAGCGCTTCAAGGTATGCTCCACAGGCTCGGCAGACAGGGGCGCGGGCGCTTCACCGTCAAACCCGGCCCGCACGTCGCCCAGCAGCATCGGCAGTCCGGCCCAGGCTGCCGTGAATCCCTGCTGGGCCTCGCGGCGTTTGTCAGCCTGCACCAGGTCTAACGCAGGTTGCGGGTTAGCAGCATCGGGGGCTACCGCCGCGCTGCCGCCAATCGCCTGTGCGCCGCGCCGCTGGGCCACCCGCAAGAGGGCTTCGGCGTAGGCCCGCATGGCGTCCACGTCCATGGTCAAATCACTGCGGGGCGGTACGGCTCCACGCTGACTGCCCACCGCTTTGATGAGGCTGAACACGTAATCCCAGCGCCCGGCATTTAGCCCGAAGGCCCGACCTCTCAGCGCGTACAGCAGCGCGTCGGCGTGCTGGACGGCCAGAAAGGTTTCAATTTGAATGCAAACTTTAATGGTATTCGGCGCTAAGCCCAGTTCGCGTTCAGCCAAACTCAGCGCGTCGTCCCAGAGCTGCGCTTCCGCTACGGTTTCCAGCTTGGGAACATAAATATGAATGGGTTGCTCAGGCCGCGCCGCCAGAATGACCGCCAGATCGGTGAAGGCGGCGATAGCAGGACCACCAAAGTCGAGGTGCTGTTCGACGGCGTAGAAGGCGCGGGGCCGGGCCAGCAGGGGTTTATCCGACGCGGCAGCGCGGGGCAGAGCGTCGTAAGCGGCCTGCACATTCGCCAATGTGGGCGTGAAGGTATCGTCAAAGTCGATCACCAGCGCGTCGGCGTCGGAACTCAGGGCGTTGTTGAGCGCAGCCAGATCGGAGGCTTCCACGATCAGCTCGGCGCGGCGGCCTATCAGGTCAACCGGAACGGGCGCGGCCTGATACTCCGGCGTCGGCTGAGGAGGCGTTGACGCGCCCGGTAAGGCTTCCCAGCGCCCGCGAAAAGCAGTATGAAGGGTCTGGGCCAGTCGCCGCGCCGCCGCAGCCAGGATGAGCGTTTGACCGGCTTGGGTGTCGGCGCTTTTAGAGGCGTTTTTTACGGTGGGCTGAGTCAAAATCTCTCCTTCGTTGCTTAAAGGGTAACGCCAAAAGCAGCGCACTCGCTTAATTGCTTAGCCGTCTAGATATCTCCATCAAAGCATCTGGGCGCGGGACTGTCAAACTCAATCGGAACGGCGGTCAATTTCCGTAGAATGAAAAATGTCTTTCACCTGTTGACAAAATATACTTAGTCGTCTAAGCTTTTGTCAACAGGAGGCAAACAATCATGGCGAAGATGAGAGCGATTGAGGCGGCGGTGGAAGTGCTCAAGAAAGAAGGGGTGAATCTGGCGTTCGGGGTGCCGGGGGCGGCCATCAACCCGCTGTACGCGGCGATGAAGAAGCTGGGCGGCATCGACCATATTCTGGCCCGCCACGTGGAAGGTGCCTCGCACATGGCCGACGGCTACACCCGCGCCAAGTCGGGCAACATCGGCGTGTGTATCGGCACCTCCGGCCCCGCCGGAACCGACATGATCACCGGTCTTTATGCTGCCATCGCCGACTCGGTGCCGATTTTGTGCATCACCGGTCAGGCTCCCCGCGCCCGCCTCTACAAAGAGGACTTTCAAGCGGTGGACATTGAGAGCATCGCCAAACCCGTGACCAAGTGGGCCGTGACCGTGCGCGAACCGGCGCTGGTGCCCCGCGTGTTTCAGCAGGCTTTCCATATCATGCGCTCCGGCAGACCCGGCCCCGTTCACATCGATCTGCCGTTTGACGTGCAGATGGCCGAGATCGAGTTCGACATTGACACCTATGAGCCTCTCGCGGCCTACAAGCCCACTGCCAGCCGCGCTCAGATTGAAAAGGCGCTGGACATGCTGTTTGCCTCCGACCGCCCCTTGCTGGTCGCGGGCGGCGGAGTCATCAACGCCGACGCCTCCGAAGACTTGGTGGCCTTTGCCGAGCTGACCGGCATCCCCGTGATTCCTACCCTGATGGGCTGGGGAAGTATTCCCGACGATCACCCCCTGATGGCGGGCATGGCCGGACTCCAGACCTCACAGATGTACGGCAACGCCACCGTGCTGGCCTCCGACTTCGTGTACGGCATCGGCAACCGCTGGGCCAACCGCCACACCGGCAGCATCGAGAAGTACACCGAGGGCCGCAAGTTCGTTCACATCGACATCGAGCCGACCCAGATTGGTCGCGTGTTCGGCCCGGATTACGGCGTCGTCTCAGACGCGGGCGCGGCCCTCAAGCTGATGGTCGAAATTGCCCGCGAGATGCGGCAGGACGGCAAGCTCCCCGATTACGGCGAGTGGGCCGAGCAGTGCCGCGAGCGCAAACGCACCATGCTCCGCAAAACCCACTACGACAATGTGCCGATCAAGCCGCAGCGCGTCTACGAAGAAATGCTCAAGTCGTTTGGCCGCGACACGGTGTATGTCAGCACCATCGGGTTGTCGCAGATCGCCGCCGCGCAGTTCTTGCACGTGTACCAGCCGCGCCAGTGGATCAATGCTGGACAAGCTGGCCCGCTGGGCTGGACCATGCCCGCCGCGCTGGGTGTGGTGGCCGCCGACCGCAGCAAGAACGTGGTGGCCCTCAGCGGCGATTACGATTTCCAGTTCATGATCGAAGAGTTGGCCGTCGGCGCACAGTTCAAGTTGCCTTACATTCACGTGCTGGTCAATAACAGTTACCTCGGCCTGATTCGCCAGTCGCAGCGCGGTTTTGATATGGACTATCAGGTGCAACTGGCCTTCGACAACATCAACGCCCCCGAGCTGAACGGCTACGGCGTGGATCACGTGGCGGTGGCGCAGGGCTTGGGCTGCCGCGCCATCCGCGTGACTGAGCCTGACAAAATCAAAGACGCCCTGGAAGAAGCCAAGGGGCTGGCCCGCGAATTTCAGGTGCCGGTCTTGGTGGAAGTCATCCTGGAGCGCGTCACCAACATCAGCATGGGCACCGAGCTGGACAATGTGATGGAGTTTGAAGAGCTGGCCGATCAGCGTGAAGACGCGCCGACCGCGATTGCGATGCTGGACTGAGAGCCACCCCTCACCCCGCTGCTTTGCCCTCGTCGTGAACGGACGCTCATGAGGACGCCACTCCTCAGCGCCCCTCTCCCGCAGGGGTAGAGGGGGAAAGCCGAAAGATCAGGTTTTTAGCTCCCTCCCTCTTCAGGGGGAGGGCTGGGGAGGGGGTGAGTGAGCGAAGCGATTGCCTTTCCCACATCCATTCTTCAAAGGAGCCACCATGCCCAAGTACGCCGCCAACACCACCATGCTTTTTCAGGAACACGACTTCCTAGACCGCTTCGACGCGGCGGGCAAGGCCGGATTCCAGTTCATCGAATACATGTTCCCCTACCCCTACGACGCCCACGAGTTGCGTGCCAAGCTGGATCAGAACAACCAGACCCAGGCGCTTTTTAACCTCCCCGCTGGCGATTGGGCGGGCGGCGACAGGGGCATTGCCGTGCAGCCGAGCCGACAGGACGAGTTCCGTGAAGGCGTCGGCAAGGCTGTTGATTACGCTGCCGTGCTTTATAAAGATGTTCAGGGACCAAAATTAGTGAACGTCCTCGTCGGCAAAGCTGAAGGAGATGAAGCCATCACCCGCAGAACTGTTATCGGCAACTTGCAATACGCCGCCGACAAATTCGCGGATGCGGGCCTGACCCTCATCATAGAACCGCTCAATCCTTATGACGTGCCCGGTTTTTACCTCTACGGCACTCAGAACACTCTCAACTTGATTGAAGAAGTCGGGCGCGAGAATGTTCAATTGCAATACGACTTCTATCATATGCAGCGCGTGGAAGGCCGCCTGACCCAGACCGTGCGCGAGAACCTCGATAAGATCGCTCACATTCAGCTGGCAGACGTGCCGGGACGCCACCAACCCGGCACCGGCGAAATCAATTACCCGTTTTTGCTTGCTGAACTTGACCGGCTGAATTACAAAGGCTACGTGGGACTGGAGTACATCCCCGAAGGCCACACCGAAGATACTTTGGGCTGGCTTAAAGAGTTGAAAACGAGCTGATTTAGCTCCAAATCATCAAAAAGGAGTTTCTATGACGCAAGACAGCAAACCCACTCTCGGCTTCATTGGCCTGGGCATCATGGGCAAACCGATGGCCCTCAACTTGATCAAGGCGGGCTACAGCCTGACTGTCAACAACCGCACCCCCGACGTGATGGACGAGTTGGTCGAACAGGGTGCCAGGGCCGCCCACAGCGCCAAGGAAGTCGCCCAGAACAGCGACATCATCATCACCATGCTGCCGGATTCGCCTCAGGTGGAAGAAGTCGCGTTGGGTGAAGGCGGCGTCATTGAAGGCATCAAAGCGGGCGCTTTATTTATAGATATGAGCAGCATCTCGCCCACCACTTCGCGCAAAGTGGAAGAAGCCCTGAAAGCAAAAGGAGCCGATTCGCTAGACGCTCCGGTGTCGGGCGGGCAGGTCGGCGCGGAAGCTGCCACCCTCAGCATCATGGTGGGCGGCAGCGAAGAGGCCTTCAACCGTGCCAAGCCAGTCTTTGAAGCGCTCGGCAAGAACATCGTCTACATCGGCGGCGCGGGCGCGGGGCAGGTCACCAAAATTGCCAACCAGATCGTGGTGGGCCTGACCATCCAAGCGGTCTCCGAGGCCATGACCCTCGCCAAGAAAGCGGGCGTGGACGCGGGCAAAGTCCGTGAGGCCTTGCTCGGCGGATTCGCCCAGAGCCGCATTTTGGACTTGCACGGGCAGCGCATCCTCGATGGCAACTTCAAGCCGGGCTTCCGCATCAACTTGCACCGTAAAGATTTGCGCCTGGCGCTGGAAACGGGCCGTGAAGCGGGCGTGCCGCTGTTTGCCACCGGTCTGGCCGCCAACATCATGGACGCCATGATCGCGCAGGGCGACGGCGACCTCGATCACTCCAGCATGGCCAAGTTCTATGCTGAGATGAGCGGAATCGAGTAAAGGAATTGCTCCTCTGCTCCGCATTGCCCTTCTCCGGCAGTGGGTGAAGGGTAAAAGCCTTTCCAAAATTTATTCTAGTTTGCATCAGCAACGGAGGCGGGGCTTAGGCTTCCGTTTTTTGATATCGGTGTATTTGAGCGGGTATGAACTGAAGGAAAATCAGGTTTTAGCTCCCTCCCTCTTCAGGGGGGGAGGGCTGGGGAGGGGGTGGTGAGCAAAGCGATTGCCCTTCCCGAAAGGAGTTTCTATGCCACCCAACCCCCGCGCCCTTCTGACTGCCACTTACCATGCTGCCCTTGAAGCCACTGGCGCGGGAAGGCTGGTGCGTGCCCATTTGCCTGCTCAGCCGCCTGCCCTGATTATCGCCTTCGGAAAGGCCAGTTTGCCGATGCTGGACGCGGCCCTGAGCGTTCACCCCCACGCGCTGTTTCTGGTTGTGCCGCCTGACGGTTTAGAAGTCAGCCCAGCGGTGCAGGCGGCGGCGGATAGGGGACAGGGCCAGATCATCTTTGCCCGTCATCCGGTGCCCGACGAGCGCAGCGTGAAAGGTGCAGAGCAGGCGCTGGAACGGATTGGCAAGCTCAACGAAGGCGACGAACTCTTGGTATTGGTGTCCGGCGGTGGCAGCGCTCTCTTTTCTGCACCCTGGGGAATCACGCTCAGCGAAAAGCAGCAGCTCACCCGCGATTTGTTGGCCAGTGGGGCCGATATTCACGAGCTCAACGCTGTACGCAAGCACGTTTCGCGCATCAAGGGCGGACGGCTGGCGCAAGCGGCCCTGGAGCGCGGCGCACACCTCACGGCGCTGCTGCTCTCGGACGTGATCGGTGATGACCCCAGCGCTATCGCCTCCGGCCCCACCGTGCCTGACCCCAGCAGCTTTGCCGACGCGCTGACTGTGCTTGATCGCTACGGCGTGCAGCACGAGGCGGCGCGGGCGCATTTGCAGCGTGGCGTAAGCGGTGAGCTGGACGATACACCCAAAACGCTAGATAACGTTCATACGCAAGTCATCGGCTCCAACCGCTTGCTACTAGACGCGGCGGCCAGTTATCTGGAAAGTCAGGGCGTGCGGGCCGTCATTCTGGGCGACACCTTCGGCGGCGAAGCTAAGGAAATGGCCGCTGCTCACGCTGCCATTGTCCGCAGCGTGCAGGAGTTCAGCACTCCCGTCAGCGCTCCAGTGGCCCTGATTTCCGGCGGGGAAGCCACCGTGACCCTGCGCGGCAAAGGCATGGGCGGACGCAACCACGAGTTTGCTCTGGCGCTGCTGCTGCACCTGGGCCAACTTTCAGGTCAGCGCGGCGTCTGGGCGCTCTCGGCAGGCTCAGACGGCGTGGACGGTTCCTCGCCAGCGGCGGGCGCGTTCCTGACACCCGACAGCTCAGCACGGGCGCAGCAACTGAATCTGAATGGGCGTGAGGCGCTGACCGACAACGATTCCGGCACCTTCTTCGCCGCACTGGGCGATACTTTGCAGACGGGACCGAGCGGGCATAACCTGAACGACTTGCGGATTATTTTGGTGGAATAGGGCGGGGAAATTCAAAGTTGTGTCTGTCTGGGTAACACCCCAAAAATTTGCGGTAAGCTCAGACGGTAAATTACTGAGTGAAAATCAAACTTCAGCCAGTAAAAAATTCCCCGACCAGACCCTACTCTCACTTTCTTCGGAGGCACCCACCATGACCCAGCCCAATTCAGCTCAGCCCGTCCTGCCTAGCGGCCTCAAGCTCGCGGCGGCGCTTACCGAAGCGCACGCCAAAGTCTTGACGCCCGCAGCCTTGGAATTCGTCGTGGAGTTGCACCGCCGTTTCAACCCGCGCCGCTTGGAACTGCTCTCGGCCCGTGAGGAGCGTCAGGCGCGGCTGGACGCGGGCGAGAAGCCGGACTTTTTGGCTGAAACCAAGAGTGTACGGGAAGGTGACTGGAAAGTGGTGCCTCCCAAAGCCGATCTCACTGACCGCCGAGTCGAAATCACAGGCCCAGTTGACCGCAAAATGGTCATTAACGCGCTCAATTCCGGCGCGAAAGTCTTTATGGCCGATTTTGAGGACGCCTCCAGCCCCAGTTGGGACAATATGGTGATGGGCCAGCAGAACTTGGCCGACGCGGTGCGCCGCACCATCACCTTCGAGCAGGGCGCAAAAAGCTACCAGCTCAATGAAAAGACCGCCACCCTGCTGGTTCGCCCACGCGGCTGGCACCTGCCCGAAAAACACGTCTCGGTGGACGGCGAAACCATGAGTGGTAGCCTGTTCGACTCCGGCCTGTACTTCTTCCACAACGCTAAAGAACTGCTCTCACGCGGCAGCGGCCCTTACTTTTATTTGCCCAAACTGGAGTCGCACCTCGAAGCCCGCCTCTGGAACGACATCTTCAACTTTGCCGAAGACACACTGGACGTGCCGCGCAGCAGTATCCGCGCCACCGTGCTGATCGAAACGATTCTGGCGACGTTCGAGATGGACGAAATCCTGTATGAGCTGCGCGAGCACTCGGCGGGCCTCAACTGTGGGCGCTGGGATTACATTTTCAGCATCATCAAAAAGTTCCGCGAAGATCCCGCCATGATTTTGCCCAACCGCGCCCAGGTGACGATGGAAGCCCACATGATGAGCAGCTACAGCCGCTTGGCAGTCAAGACCTGCCACAAGCGCGGTGCGCACGCCATTGGCGGCATGAGCGCCTTCATTCCGGTCAAAAATGACGAGGCCGCCAACACGCGGGCCTTCGAGCAAGTCCGCCGCGACAAAGAGCGCGAAGCCAAGAACGGCCACGACGGCACCTGGGTCGCTCATCCTGGCATGGTGGGGCTTGCCACCGAAGTCTTTGACGAATTGATGCCGACGCCCAACCAGATTGACTCTGGCAAGCAGATGGACTTTGAAGTGAGCGCCGCCGATTTGCTGCAAGTCCCAGTGGGCCAGATCAATGAGGACGGCCTGCGGATGAACATCAACGTGGCCTTGCAATATCTGCGGGCGTGGCTGAATGGTTCCGGCGCGGTGCCGATTCACAACCTGATGGAAGACGCCGCCACCGCTGAAATCTCGCGGGCGCAAATCTGGCAGTGGCTCCGTCACGGCGCGAAGTTGGAAGGCGGCGAAACCGTCACCGCTGAACTCGTCGAGCGCCTGCTCAATGAAGAATTGGACGCTCTGGGCCGCGAGGATCACGCCAAGGCCGCCGCGCTGTTTCACGAAGTGGCCACCCAGCGCCCCCTGGTGGATTTCCTGACCCTCAGCGGTTACCGCGAGCTGTCGTGATGGCCGTATGATCCATGATGAGTAAAGCCGACGAACCCCGCAAGCGTCCGGGCCGAACGCGCAGCGCCGAGCCGGAAGCGGTGCGGACGCTGGAGCGCGGCTTGATCGTCTTGCGGGTGCTGGGCGAGCAAAGCGCCGCGACGCTCAGCGAGGTGGCCCGCTTTGCTGGGTTGTCGGCCAGCACCACCTACCGCCTGCTGCAAACCCTGCGCCAGCAAGGCTTTGCCCACGAGGAAGCCGGCATCTGGCAAGTCGGTATTCAGACCTTCGTGACGGGCCGCGCCTACGCTGAGCTGGACGGCCTGGTGGCGACGGCCAAGCGTCAGATGGAAAGCCTGGTCGCTGAAACCGGCGAAACCGTGAATCTGGCGGTGCTGCAAGCCCCCGACGTGATGTACGTGCATCAGGTGGAAGGGCGCGGCCTGATGCGGATGTTTACCCAGATCGGAGCGCGTTCGCCGCTGTACTGCACTGGAGCGGGCAAAGCGCTGCTGGCTTGGCGCGACAAAGGCGATGTGGCGGATTTGGTCGGTGCGGGGCCGTATCCAGCCTTCACCGAGCGCACCCTGACCAGCTTGGCGGCCTATCAAGCCGAACTCGCTGAGGTTCGCCAGCTCGGTTACGCGCTCGACAATGAGGAGCGCGAAGACGGCGTGCGCTGCGTGGCGGTGCCGATTTACGGTGCGGGCGGCACGGTTACAGCGGCCATGAGCTTATCGGCTCCAGCCTCGCGGCTCGGTGATGAGCGGGTGGGCGAACTGGCCGCCACCTTGCAGGCCGCAGCGCGGGAGATTACCGTGCGGCTGGGGGGACAGAGAGCTTAGTCGCCCTGTTCGGCGTGCCAGTCGTAGGTGTAGGGCAGCAATTCACGGATGCCCACCCGCCGCACCTGCTGACCGTCCGGCACCAATACGGCAATGCCGGGGTGGTAATCAAACAGAATTTGCCTGCACCGTCCGCATGGAGCCAGCACGCCGCGCCCACGGTTGCCGGCGGCCACGATCAATTCCAGCGCTCCCGCCTGCTGAGCCGCCGCCACGGCCAAAGCCACTGGCTCGGCGCAGGGGCCGCCCGTGAAGTGATAAAGGTTGACGCCCTCAAACAGCCGTCCGTTCATGTCGCGGGCCACGGCGACCACGGTGTGGTTTTCGTTTTCGGGTAAGGAGGCGATGAGGGCTTTGGCGTAGTCAATCAGGGTTTGGTCGGCGGCGCTTAGTGCTGCTGAATCCATGCAATTGCCTTATCCGTTAACTTGTCCAGCGCTTCCACACTCAACTTGATGTGTTCTTCCTTGGTGTCTTCTATTTTGTTGTGGCTGATGCCGTACAAGCTCTGCACGAACAGCATCGCGGTCGGCACACCAGCACGGGCGACTTCCGCCGCGTCGTGGAGCGGGCCGCTGGGCAGGCGGTGACTGGTGGGCGTCACTTCCAGAATGGCGGCGTCGCAGGCTTCGATCAGCTCGGCATGAAAGGGAATCGGCTCGATATTCCACAGATGCCCGAACTCCACCGTGCAGCCGCCTTCTTCAGCAAACCTCTGGGCCGCGTCCTGAGCGCCTTGCCACATGGCGGCCAGATTGTCGGCGTCCAAGTTGCGCTGGTCTAAAGTGATCTCGCACTTTTCCACCACGCTGGTGACGATGCCCGGCCAGGTTTTGACGCTGCCGATGGTACACACCCCGCCGTGCCGCTCGGCAATGGCGTAGATCTCCGCACTCAGCTTGCCCGCCGCCAGCAAAGCGTCTTTGCGGACATTCATCGGCGTGCTGCCGGAATGCGCCGCCTGTCCGTGAAAAGTAATGGTGTGGCGCTCCACCCCGAAGGTGCCCAGCACTGCACCCAGTGGCAAGTCCATGCCTTCCAAGACTGGCCCCTGTTCGATGTGAAGTTCCAAATAAGCGGCGGCGTTCTGAAGCTGCTCGCTGGCCTTGGGCGCGTCGGCCAGCAGCACGCCCACATTCATCAGCGCGTCGCCTAAACTCACGCCGTCCTTGTCGTGCAGTTGCGCCGCTTCATGCACACTCAAGTGCCCACTCGCCGCGCTAGACCCGTAGAGGCTGCGGCCAAAGCGTGCGCCTTCCTCGTCGGCCCAGTCCACCAGCCGCACGGTAACAGGGGGTTTGCCTCCATCAGCACCGTACTGAGCACTCAGGCGGCGCAGCACTTCCAAGCCCGCCAGCACATTGAGCGAGCCGTCCAGCCAACCGCCGTTGGGCACGCTGTCGAGGTGGCCGCCGATCAGCAGCTCTTTCTCAGACTCGCCCCTGAGGGTCGCCCACAAATTACCCGCCGGATCGGTGATGACTTCCACCGGCAGTTCCAGCAACTTCTCTTTGAGAAAAGCGCGGGCCTCCATCCATTTGTTGGTAAAAGCCACCCGCTGAGCGCCGTTGTCGTCGCCTGTGAGCGTTCGCAGGGCCTTGAGTTCGTCCACGGTGCGCTGAGGGTCAAGAGCTGAAGAATTGGACATAGAGCCTCCGATTTGGATGTGTAGCCGCTCTGAATTGATTGAAGCGTTATTTGGTTTTTACGTCTCTTAAAGACGGGTAGCTGTTTTGGACGGCTGCTGTATGGGCTTAGGAGCGGGCTTCGGTTGGGCAGGAGCGGCAATCGGGCGGGCAGTGCTCAGCACGGTATTGCCGGTACCCGACACCCGCAACAGCGGTTTCGCGCCGCTGAGGGCGGCTTTCCAAGTCACACGGTTGCCGCTGCCCTGAATGCTGATTTGGCCGACCCGCTCCACGCTCAGGACATTGCGGCTGCCGGTGATATTGACCGCCGCGCAGTTGCCCAAAATGGTGAGGCGCTGCCCACTGCCACGGAGGTTCAAATTGCCCCCATTGCATCTGAGCGTGCGATTTGTTTGGGTGGGCTGCACCCGCACCCGCCGAGTTTGCACGGGCGTAGATGAAATGCTCAGGCCAGATTCACCGAGCCGGACGCTGACCGAGGGCTGTCCAGGCGTGGCTGGCGCGGACTCGAAGCGAATGCCGCTCGAATTGATATTCAGACTCTGGGCGCTGGCTTGTGCTCCCAGCAACCCGAAAAGGCAAGCCAATTTGAGAAAACTGTTCATGCCCTCAGTCTAAGCTTTACAAATGAGTGGGCTGGATCAGGTCACTTTACTTTTTGCTGACGGTATTGGCTTTACCGGTCAGCAGCATTCTCGGTTTGGTTCCTTTGAGCGCTTTGTGCCAGGTCACCGTATTGCCATCACCGCTTAGCACGATCTCGCCCACCACTGACATGCTGACTTTATTTTTGCTGCCCGCAATAATGACCTGCGTGCAATTTCCAGTCAAGATAATGGTGTTTCCGTCGCCTGCTACTGAGACGCTGTCATTCTTACAGGCAAGTGTTTGTTTGGTTTGATCGCCCGCCACGATCCTGCCCATACCGGAAATGTTCAGTGTGCTCATATCCACAGTTTGGGCTGAGACAGAAAAACTGAGCGAGGCGAAGACGGCAGCTCGAATGAGTTTATTCATGTTGGCTCCCTTAAATCGGAAAGCGGGCGTAAGAACAAAAGTCTACACGCCCGACCATTTGCTGACTGTTTACTTCTTACCGGTTGCCATTTGCCAAACGCTGTAATCGACTGCGCCCGCCGATGGGTCAGCTTTGAGAATGCCGAGATCTTTAAGCAAAGCGACGTTCGATTTATAAAGAGCCGGGTCAAGGTATCCGGCGCGGCCCTGCATGGTCGGGCCAGCGTTGTAGAGCTTGGCGACTTCGTTCATCTGCCAAGTCTGGTGCTCTTTGGCGTCCGAGCGGGTGCCGGAACCCTTGCAGGTGTTTCCGCACAGCGGCAAGACGATATTGACCGCTTCAGCTTTGTGCTTGACCGCGTAATCCCAGCCCTTGATAGAAGCGCGAACCAGACGGGCAGCGATTTCCTTGCCGCTCATCCCGCTGCCTTTGAAGTTCTTGTCATCCAGCACTTTCTGCGAGGTGAACATCAAGTCTTCCAGCAAATTGACACCGTAATCTGGCGCTTTGAAGATTTTGAGCTTGTCCATGCTGTATCCCAGCCCGATGATCTGATCGATTTCGTTGTAAGTCATGGCCGAGACCAGATCGACTTTGTCGGGGAAAACAATGCTGGGATCGAACGGATAGGTGACGGCCTGCACGCTGGGATTGGCCACCGTGCTGTCCAGGCTGCTGGTCAGGCCGTACTTTTTCATCAGCGCCACAGCGGGGTATTCGTTGCCGCTGGGCCACAAACCCACCCGTTTGCCTTTGAAGTCGGCGGGCTTATTGATGCCGCTGGACTTGAGCGCCACCAAGGTGAAGCCGGATTTCTGGAAGATCTGGGCGATGTGAACCACCTGAATGCCTTGCTGGCGAGCGGTCAACAGGTCGGTGATCCAGGTGGTGCCGAAGTCGGCGGCTCCGGTGGCCACCGTTTGAATCGGCGACTGATCACCAATTGGGAGTAGCTGAACGTCCAAGCCCTCGTCCTTGAAATAGCCTTTGGCCTGCGCCACGAAAAATCCCGCGAACTGGGCCTGCGGAAACCACTTGAGCTGGAGTCTGACAGTCACGGGCTTGGCGGGCGTTTGTGCCTGGGCGGCAGTGGGCAGAGCGAGGGTGAGCAGGGCGGACAGCAGCGCGAGTTTCTTCATTTGGAACCTCCGGTGTGGAAGTGGGATGGAGAAAGACTTGGAACTCGGAATCAGGTTCGTCCTGGCAACATGAGCCGCTCAGCCGCCGAGATCAGCAAATAAAAGGAAACGCCGATGACCGACGCCACCACAATAGCGGCCCAAACGATGTCAAGTCCAAACCTGCCGACTTCGATCTGAATGCGGAAGCCCAGACCGTGCCCCTCGGTGCCGAAAAACTCGGCCACGATGGCGTTGATCAGGGCCAGCGTGGAGCTGACGCGCAGGGCAGTGAAGACGAACGGCAGGGCGGACGGCCAGCGCACCTCGCGGAAGACCTGGGTGGGCGAGGCGGCGTAGGAGTGCATCAGGTCAAGGTGCATCGGCTGGGCACTTTGCAGGCCGCGCACCGCGTTGATGACCACCGGGAACAGCACCGTGACGGCCACGATGATGGTCTTGGACGACCAGCCCAGGCCCACTGCTTTGATGACCACCGGGGCCAGCGCCACAATCGGTACGCTGGAGAGCAGCGCCGCGTAAGGCAGCACGCCGCGCTCCAGAAAGCGGAAGCGTACCGCCGCCAGCGCCAGCAGCAGGCCCGCCAATGTGCCGATGACGAAGCCCAGCAGCGCTTCCAGCACAAAGGTGTAATAGGCGTCTTGCAGCAGCACCACGCGGGCGGCCCACAGCGAGAGAGCGACTTTGCTGGGCGTGGGAATCAGGCCCGTCGGCACGCCGTAAGCGCGGAGCAGGGCTTCGGCAGCCAGCACCAGCAGAATCAGGGTGGCGGCAGCGGGAACAATTCGGGCGGCCAGCGTCTGACCCTGAGCGCTTTGCCGGATGCCGAAGACGCCCAGCAGCAGCAGGGCCAGCACACCCAGCAGCCACACCAGAGCCGAGTCGGGCGGCGCGGCGCGGCCAGCCAGAACAAAACTCAGGGCCAGCAAGCCCAGCGCCGAGAGCAGCAGCAGCGGCCAGCCAGAAACTGAGCGGGAAGCGGGCGCTCTCAAACTCACACTGGTCGCCGCCATCCGGTCACCAGCCTCTCCAGCAAGCCGATCAGCGCCACCAGTGCGATGCCCAGTGCCGCACCGTAAATCATGATGACCCACAGCGCCACCGTATCGGAGGCCCGCGAGTTTTCGGCCAGCATCTTGCCCAGGCCGCTGAACGAAATGGTGCTGATCTCGGCCACGATACTGCCGACCAGCGCCGCCGTCGCCGCGACTTTCAGCGAGGTAAACAGGTACGGCAGGCTGGCCGGAATTTGTAGCAGCCTGAACGTCTGGGCAGGCGAGGCGCGGTACGTTCGCATCAGATCGAGTTGCAGGGGATCGGGGCTGCGTAACCCCTGCGCCATGCCAATAGCGATGGGAAAGAAGGCGATGTAGGCGGCGATAATGGCTTTGGGGAAAAATCCCTGAACCCCGAATTGTCCCAGCAGCACGGCCAGCATCGGCGCGAGCGCGACAATTGGCACGGTTTGCGAGGCGACCAGCCAGGGCAAGGTGGCCCGCTCGAAGCTGCGGCTGCGAACCAGCAAGGTGGCCAGCACGAGGCCCAGCACCGAGGCCAGCGCCAGACCGAGCAAGGTCTCGCCGCCCGTGACCAGCGCGTTATACGGCGCACTCGTCGCGGCCAGCGGCGGCACACTGAGATTCTGAAAGCCAGTGGCGAACTGCTGTGGCGCAGGAATCACCGGATTGCGAAGTTGAGTGGCGCACTGCAAGGCCGTCCCGCACCCCAGATCGGCCCCGCTGGCCAGCGACCTGGCCGCCTGCCCCACGTTGGCCCACAGCATCAGCGGCCAGTAAATGAGGACGGCAACGAGAGCGACCGCGAGCATGGGCAGGAGATTGGATGTACCTTTAGCTGAAATGGTCATATTCACTTCCCTGGATTACTCAATTTGAAGTTGGCGACCATTTCATCAAGCAATTCACCAATAGAAGCTTGTACCAAAAATTGATCCTGCTGTTGATCTGAATCAAGTAATACTGTGCGTACACCCAGCCAAACCGGTAAATACCGATCAGGATATAAACTGCTGCTAAATTGAATACCATCAAGGTAAATTGTCGCTGCGAATATACTGGATTTAACTTGAGTGTAATCTATTGATAAAAAGAAATTTACATTTCCTGCTGAGAATTTCTGAAGCTGACATGATAAGACATCACCCGGAGACTTTGTTATTGAATATGTCACAATCCTATTACTAATGTACTGGTTTACTCTAATTATATCGATGTTCTTGTCATCAGTTAGAAGACTAGGATATTGACAAATATTCATACCTTTTAGGGCATTGACGTGATTCTGAAATCCGGCATTAGCACCACTATAGCTCATAAATACTGTAGTCAAGATCAAATATAGAGGCAAATTTGTAAGTCGGTTACCCCAATTCAAGCGTGCCCCTTGCGCAGCAACTCCCGAATCTGGGTCGCGTACTCAAAAAAGCGCGGGTCTTCGCGGCTGTCGTCACTTCGGGGCTGGGGCAAATCGATGTTGACCACGCCCTCGATCTTGCCGGGCCGGGCGGTCATCACCACCACGCGGGTGCTGAGAAACACCGCCTCGCTGATGGAGTGAGTGACGAACACCACCGTCTTGCCAGTTTCGCGCCACAGCCGCAGGAGTTCCAGATTCAGATTCTCGCGGGTAATTTCGTCCAGCGCTCCGAACGGCTCGTCCATCAGCAAAATGGCCGGATCGAAGGCCAGGGCGCGGGCAATACTGACGCGCTGCTGCATTCCGCCGGAGAGTTGCCAGGGATATGAGCGCTCGAACTTCTCCAGCCCGACCAGTTTCAGCATCTCGCGGGCGCGGGCGTCGCGGCCTTCACGCGGCAAGTTCATGACTTCCAGCGGCAATTTGACGTTGCCCAGCACGTTGCGCCACTCCATCAAGGCCGGAGCCTGAAAGACGTAACCGTAAGCGCGGTTCTCACGGGCGGCGCGGGGTGTGCCGCCGCTGACGGTCAGCTCCCCGCCCGTTGGGGTAATCAAATCGGCCATGAGGCGCAGCAAGGTTGTTTTGCCGCAGCCCGAAGGCCCGATCAAGCTGATGAACTCGCTCGGCATGATCTGCAAATTGGCGTCTTGGAGCGCGACGGTTTGCCCGCCCGGAACCGGAAAAATCATACTGAGATCGCGGACAGAGACGATGGGAGTGGTTGTGGCGGTCTGGGTCACTTTTTCACCTCAAGGCAGGAAGACGAGATACACAGTGAAGGCTCAGCGCCGCAGCAATTCCCCGCGCCCGACCGTACCTACAAATTCTCCGTTTTCCACCGCCACCTCGCCGCGCACCGTCACGATTTCGGGCCTGCCATCGAGTTCAAAGCCCTCGAAGCCGCTGTAATCATTGTTCATGTGTGAGGTGGCGGCGCTGATGGTACCCCGGTAGTGCGGATCGTAAATCACCAGATCAGCGTCGCTGCCCACCGAGACGGTGCCCTTGCGCGGGTAGAGGCCGAACAGTTGCGCGGCCCGCGTACTCACGGCGTCCACGAAGCGCTCCAGACTGAGGCGGCTGCGGCTAACGCCGTAGGTATACAGCAGATTGGCGCGGTCCTCGATGGCGGGAATGCCGTTGGGAATCTTGGTGAAATCGTCGTCGCCCATGTGTTTCTGGGCTACGTCAAAGGGACAGTGGTCGGTGGCAACGGTGTCAATTTGCCCGCGTTCCAGGGCTTCCCACAGGGCGCGGTGGTTGCCCCGGTCACGCAGCGGCGGCGACATCACGTACTTGGCTCCCTCCACGCCCTCCCGCTCGGCATAGGTTTTATCGAGCAGCAGGTGGGGAATCACCACTTCAACGGCCAGATCGACTCCGCGTTCCTTGGCCTCCAGCGCGGCTTCCAGCGAGCGAGCGTTGGACAGGTGAACGACGTAGCCGCGTGCGCCGGTCATCTCGATGAAGGTGGCGAAGTGGGCGGTGCCCTCGGCTTCCACACCCTCCGGGCGGCTCGGCTCATGCCACTCGGAACCGGTTTTGCCCTCCGCCAGTAATTTCTGCTGAAGCTGAGACACCAGATCGGCATTCTCGCAGTGGGCGGTGACGATCACGCCGAGTTCGGCGGCCAGTTTGCACACCTGATAAAGCGCGTTGTCGTCAATCCCGAACGCGCCCTTATAGGCCAGAAACACTTTGAAGGACTTCATCCCCTGCGCCACCAGCTTCCGCAAGGTGGCTTCGGTGGTCTTGTCCCAGCGGGTCACGCCAATGTGAAAGCTGTAATCGCAAGCGCTCTTGCCCTCGGCCAGATCCGTCCAGGTTTTCCAGCCTGCCGAGAGCCGTTCGCTTCCGGCGGGGGCCAGCATCTCTATATAAGTGGTGGTTCCACCCATCAGTGCGGCGATGGAACCGGTGGTGTGGGTGTCTTTGGCGAAGGTGCCCATGAACGGCAAATGGATATGCACGTGCGGATCAATAAAGCCGGGGAAAATGTATTTGCCGCTGGCGTCTATCACCCTTGCATCTGCCGGGGCGCTGAGCTGCTCGCCAATCTGGGTAATGGTCTCGCCTTTCACCAGAATGTCGGCCCGGTAGCGCTGGCCGTCGGAAACGATTTCACCATTTTGGATGAGTAGGGTCATGCAACCTCCATTCAGCTTTGATCACTCTTCAGCCATTCGGCAGATAATAGAATTTGAAGCTGGCCTTCCTAAGTTCGGTAAATTTAGGAATAGCATCGGCAAAGTCGGAATCGAGTAGGGCTTCAATATCTGCAAGTTCTGGATTCAACTCATGCTTACCGACATCCCACCCGCCTACCCCGAAACATTTCGCCAGAAAATAACTTGACGAAGAAGTGCCAGCTAGGAAGACATTACTGACAACGGTTGTTCCCTCTTCGACGTTCTCGTAAAGATCGGGGCCGTATTCCAAGCAACTTGCAATTGCGTGACTGAACGGCCCGATAGCAATGATCTGCGCGTCTAATCCCATCTCAGTGAATCTCAATCCCCGCTTCCTTCCGATACGCTTCCATCGCGCTCCAATCCTGCGTGACCAAGGGTCGCTCGGCGCTGAGCTGATCCCAGGTCACACTTTCTCGGCCACTCGGCACGCTGACCATCTCGATGCAGCCATCCACCGGACAGACGTTAGCGCACAGCGCACAGCCCACGCAATCGGGTTCACGCACAACAGGTGTCGAGCGGCTGTCGGCCACCTGCTTGCCGCTGACGCGCGGATCAAAGCCCGGATCGACTCTCAATCCGTCCGGCGAGTAAAGATCAATGCACTGGTGGGCCGTATCATTGCAGGCCACATAACATAGGTTGCACTGAATACACTTGTCCGGGTCAATTCTCGCCACCGCTTGATAACTCAAATCAAGCTGCCCAAAAGTGCTGAACTGCTCCAGCGATTTACCGGAAAAGTCGTAGATCGTTTCAAACCCCTTGTCTTCCATCCAGTTGCTCAGGCCGTCGATCATGTCTTCCACGATGCGGTAGCCGTAGTGCATAACGGCAGTGCAGATTTGCACGGCACTCGCGCCCAACAGCATGAATTCGGCGGCGTCCTTCCAGGTCACGATGCCGCCCATGCCGCAGATCGGCACGCCGCTTCTCAGTACGCCCGCGTCGGTCATCAGTTCGGTCAGCAGGTTCAGAGCAATCGGTTTGACGGCTGGCCCCGCGTAGCCGCCGTGGGTGCCGCGCCCGCCGATATTGGGCGTGACCATCAGCGTGTCGAGGTTGACGCTCATCACCGAATTGATGGTGTTGATGAGCGATAAGGCGTTGGCCCCGCCCTTAAGCGCCGCGTGGGCCGGTTCGACGATGTGGGTGATATTGGGTGTCAGCTTGACGATGACTGGCAGTCGTGTGATGGACGTGACCCACTGGGTATTGAGTTCGCACATCTCCGGCACCTGGCCGACCGCCGCGCCCATCCCGCGCTCGCTCATGCCCTGAGGGCAGCCGTAATTGAGTTCGATCCCGTCTGCGCCAGTGTCCTCGATCTTCATCACGATGTCGCGCCACGCTTCGGGCAGAGCGTCCACCATTGCACTGACGATCACGGCGCGGTCAGGCCACAGCCGCTTAACCTCGGCAATTTCGCGCAAGTTGACTTCTAGTGGGCGGTCTGAAATCAGTTCCACGTTGTTGATGGCGAGTAACCGCTGACTGCCGATGCTCAAACCACCGTAGCGATTCGAGATGTTCAGCACGGGCGGGCCGATGGTCTTCCAGACGGCTCCACCCCAGCCGTATTCAAAGGCCTTACTGACCTGATAGCCGGAATTGGTCGGCGGCGCGGAGGCCAGCCAGAACGGATTGGGAGCGCGAATACCGGCAAAATTGATGGACAGATCTGGCATGGGGCCTCCGGTCAACTTGAGCGGGAACGGGTGCGAACAGCGCGTGGGCCTTGATGTTAGCTTAAGCTAGCCTACCTCAACTTTCAGGGCCGCACCCGCTGAATCTGCTCGATGATGGCGTCCATCGTCCGGTTCAGCTCGGCGTTGACCACTTGCCGCGCCGGGTCGGCGTCGTACCAGGCCATCACTTCCTCTATGCCGCGTGCGAAGGGAATGCTGGCCCGGTACTCCGGCACTAACCGTTTGAGCTTGGTGTTGTCAAAAATGACGCTGTGGGACTTGTCGCCCAGCAGCCCCGCGCCCCACTGGGCATCGAAGGTGGCGATCACCTCGGAGGGTACGTGCACGATTTCGGCAGTGGTTCCGGCGGCCCGCGCCACTTCCCCAAAAATCTGGTTCCAGGTCAGCCATTCGTCACCAGTAATCTGAACTGAGTCGCCTATGACCTGTTCTCTGCCCAACAAGCCGACGAAGCCCACAGCAAAGTCGCGGTGGTGGGTCAGTGTCCACAGTGAGGTGCCGTCGCCGTGAACGATCACCGGTTGGCCCCGCCGCATCCGGTCGACCACGGTGTAGCCGCCGTCCATCGGCAGCAAGGTCTGGTCGTAGGTGTGCGAGGGCCGAATAATACTCACCGGAAAGCCGTCCTCGCGGTAGGCCCGCGTCAGTCGTTCCTCGCAGGCGATCTTGTCGCGGGAATACTTCCAGAACGGATTGTGCAGAGGCGTGGACTCGGTGATGGGCAGGTGGCCGACTGGCTTTTGGTATGCCGAGGCCGAGCTGATAAAAACGTATTGCCGGGTGCGGCCCCTGAACAACTCTAAGTCGGTTTCGATGTGCTGAGGCGTGAAGGCCACCCAGTTGACCACCGCGTCGAAAGTGAGGTCGCCCAGCGCGGCCCGCACGCTGGCAGGGTCGCGGACGTCGCCGTGCAGTTCCTTTGCGCCCGCTTGGATAGGGCGGCTGGACTGGCCCCGGTTGAGCAGATAGAGCTCATAGCCGCGCTCCAGGGCGAGTTGTGAGCAAGCGGAGCTGATAATGCCGGTGCCGCCGATAAACAGAATTCGCATCAATTCCCCCTGATGCCGCTCATTCTAGAGGCCAATTTCACCGAACGATATTGCTGAGCCGCCGCGTTCGTTCACGCTTGCGCAAACACCATTTTACATGTAACATGTTTTTACCCTCAATTCATCTTACTCAGATTTCCGCTCCTACCTCTTACCTTCTCTGCGAGGTCTTCGCCTTGAACCTGCTCCGTCCTGTTCCTTCAATTCGCGTGGTGGACGCCGTGCATCAGCGCATTCGGCAGGCCATTCTGACTGGCGAACTGCCGCCGGGAGCGCGGCTGAGCGTGCCGGATCTGGCGCGTCGGCTTGATGTTTCGCGCAGCCCGATTCGTGAGGCGGTGCTGCACTTGGTGGCCGAAGGGCTGGCCGTCGAGCATTCGCGGCGCGGCGCGGAAGTGGCCCGCGTTAATCTGAGCGACCTGCTCGAAATCTACGCGGTTCGCGCGGCGCTGGAGGGTCTGGCCGCTCAGTTGTGTGCCGAGTCGATGAGCGCCGCTGACCTCACCGCCCTGCGCGGCGTGCTGGACGCTCAGGGCGCACCCGCCGTCAGCGGCGACGTGGCAGGCTACCGTGAACTCGATTTACGTTTCCACCAGATCATCGTGCAGAGTTGTGGCAACTCGCGGCTGGCCAAGAGCGCCGAGCAACTTACCGCCGAGCTGAGTTTGGCGACCCGCCTGATGGCCGACAGCGCCGAGCATCTGCGGGCCAGCCACACCGAACACCGCCGCATCGTGGCTGCTCTGATCGAGCGCCGCCCTGACGAAGCCGAGCGAGCCATGCGTGAGCATCTGGCGCGGGTTTCGGGAGCGGTGCAGGCCAAAGTCGCCGCCCAGAGTCAGGTGCTGAGCGGCCCAGAACCGCCTCAAACAGCGCCGCAAACCATCTTTTCTAATTCGACCGCCAACTCTATTCTCGACCACTCACCGCTTGGAGGAACATCATGAACAGGAAGAACACGCTTTGCACGCTGGCCCTCGGCCTTTCTCTGCTGGGAGCCGCCCAGGCCCAGACCACCATCAAAATCGGGGCCATTACCTCGCTGACGGGCCGCTTCGCCGAGTTCGGCAAGCAGCAGATGGCAGGCTTTAAAGTCGCCGTGGACGAGATCAACCGCAAGGGCGGCATCAACGGCCAGAAAATCGAGTTGCAGGTTGAGGACAATGCCAGCGACGTGAACAAGGGCCTCTCTGCTGCCGAGAAACTGGTCAACGCGGGTGTGCCGCTGGTGATCTGCGAGTACTCCAGCAGTCTGGTCAAAGCGCAGGCGCAGTACTTGGCCCGTCAGAAAGTTCCGGCTCTGGTGGTCACCAGCAGCGGCGACGACATCACCAACCCCGGCAACGACTACATCTTCCGGCTCAACCAACCGGCCACCGAGTACGCCCGTGTGCTGTTCAATATCTTCCGCGACAACAAATTCAAGACCGTGGCGATGATTACCGGCACCGGGGCCTTCGAGAAGTCGGTGGCCGACGCGGCGCGGGGCTTTGCCAAGGAATACGGCATGACGCTGGTGGAAGATCAGAGCTACGACAAAGGCCTGACCGACTTCCGGCCCGTCCTCAACCGCATCAAGGCCAAGAATCCCGACGCGCTGTTCATGGTCAGCTACGCCGAGGACTCGGTGGCACTGATGCGTCAGGCCCGCGAGGTGGGCGTCAAACCCAAATTGTTCGCGGGCGGAGCGGCAGGCTTTGCGCTGCCCGACTTCATCAAAGATGGTGGCAGCGCCGCCGACAACGTGCTGGTCGCCACCGCCTGGATCAAGGAACTGCGCTACCCCGGCACCCAGAAGCTGCACGTCGATCTGGTCAAGGCGCTGGGCGGAGCGGAGCCGAGCTACCATGCCGCCCAGGCCTACGCGGGCGTGCTGGTGGCCGCCGACGCCATCAAGCGGGCGGGCAGCACCGACCGCGAGAAAGTCAAAGCGGCGCTGAATACCACCAACATGCAGACCGCTTTCGGCCCGATTGTCTTCAAGGACTTTGAAGGCTTCAAGAACCAGAACCCGATTGCCATGGTCGCCGAGCAGGTGCAGGGCGGCAAATTCGTGCCGGTCTACCCCAAGTCGGCCTCGCCCCTGAAAATCAAATTCGAGCGCTGAGCCGCGTGGGGGGCGTCCGGACGGTGCGCCCCTCTTTCCTTCTTCATCTTCATTTCCTAACTTATGGGAGCTTTCATGAAACGGACTTTGCTCAGCCTCACGGCCCTGCTGCTCACGGGCGCGGCCTTCGCCGAAACCATCAACGTCGGCGCAATCACCTCGCTGACCGGGCGCTTTGCCACCTTCGGAAAAATGCAGAAAGCTGGATTTCAGGTGGCCATCGACGAGATCAACGCGGCGGGCGGCGTCAGCGGCAACAAGCTGGCTCTGCTGCTCGAAGACGACGCCAGCGACACCAACAAAGCACTGGCCGCCGCCGAGTCGCTGCTCAACCAGAAAGTGCCGCTGATTATCGGCTCGTATTCTAGCGGCATCACCAAGCCTTTGTCGCAGTACATGGCCCGCCAGAAAGTGCCGCTGCTGGTTGCTACCGCCGTGGACGAAACCATCACTAAGCCCGGTAACGCCTACACCTTCCGGGTCAACAATCAGTCGAGCGTGTATTCGCGCAGCCTGCTCGATCTGTTCAAGCGGATGAACGACAGCAAGGCGGGCACCATCAAAACGGTAGCGGTGCTGACCAGCAACGACGCCTTCGGCAAGAGTGTTTACACCGACATCACCACCCTGTTTACCAAGGCGGGCTATCAGGTCGTTTCCAAGGACACCTACGATCAGGGCCTGACCGATTTCCGGCCCATTCTCAACCGTTACAAAGCCCTCAGCCCCGACGCCGTGCTGATCGCCAGCTACGAACAGGACGCGGTGGCGGTGGCCAAGCAGGTCAAGGAAGTGGGCCTCGCGCCCAAGGTGATCGCGGGCATTGCCACCGGCTTCGCGCTCCCCAACTTTCTGGACGGAGCAGGCAGCGCCGCCGACAACATGCTGGTGGCGATGGTCTGGAATCCCGACGTGACCTATCCTGGGGCGCAGAATCTGTATGTCCGCCTCAAGAAAGCGCTGGGCGGTGAGGAACCCAGCCAGCACGCCGCGCAGAGTTATGCCGCGATGCTGGCCGCTGCCGCCGCCATCAAGCAGGGCGGTACCGACCCCGAGAAAGTCCGCGAGGCGCTGACCAAAATCAATATCAATACCGCTTTCGGCCCGGTGAAGTTCCGCGATTACGGCGGCTACCAGAATCAAAACGCCGTGGTCGGCCTGGTCACGCAGGTGCAGGGCGGCAAATTCGTGACCGTTGCCCCCGCGACGGCGGCCAAGGGCAAGCTGATGATGTCGAAGAAGTGAGGATGATGCGACTTCACAGAGATTCTCTTGATCTCTGGCATCTTGCCTTGGCAAAAGGTCAGATTGAACAGTGAACTGAGAGAAAAGATGTTGCTCATTGTCGGCAAGCTGATGACTGGGCATCCATCAAGTGACGAAGACGATTTGTTAGATGAACTGCTGGAATTATCGCCCGACCCAAAAATTAGCGACTACATTTATTGGCCTGAAAGCGAGATCAGTGCTGAGGAAGTCGTTGATCGGGCACTCAGCTACGGACCGACCCCGCTTCCTTGGTCGAAGGAGAACTAAGTGGACCCAAATACCCTGGCCCTCGTCCAAACCCTCGCCCAGGGGCTGCTGACCGGCGGCATCTACGCCCTGATCGGCACTGGCCTGAGTCTGATCTTCGGCGTGATGCGGGTCATCAATTTCGCGCACGGCGACTTTCTGGCCGTCGGCATGTTCATTGCCCTGTTCCTGTTTCAGCGCCTGCACCTCGACCCCTACCTCAGTTTGCTGATCGCCGCGCCCATCGGGTTCGGGCTGGGGTATCTGGTGCAGCGCTTCTTGCTGGCCCGGCTGGGAGACCGGCTGGAGAGCAGTTCGATGCTGGCCACGCTGGGCATCGGCCTGATTATCAGCAACGGCCTGCTGCTGGGGTTCGGAGCGCAGCCGCAGAGCATCAACGTCGCCTACGCCACCAAGACCTTTGCGCTGGGCGGCATCCAGATCAGCCTGCCGCTGCTGATAGCCGGACTCGGCACGGTGCTGGCTATCGTGCTGCTCAATCTGTTTTTGTACCGCACCGAGCTGGGCCGCGCCGTTCGCGCCACCGCCCAGAACCCGCTGGGAGCCGAGCTCCAGGGCGTCAATACCAATTGGGTACAGGCCGTCGTCTTTGGACTGGGCGTGGCTTTCGCGGTAGTGGCGGGCGTGCTGCTCTTGCCGCTGCTTTACGCCTTCCCCACCGTGGGCGAGAACTACACCCTCAAGGCCTTCGTGGTCACGGTGCTGGGCGGCCTGGGCAACTTGCCGGGGGCCATCGCGGGCGGCCTGATTCTGGGCATCATCGAGTCGCTGGGCGCGTACTATCTCAGCAACAATTACCGCGACGCTTACGGCCTGGTCGTCTTTCTGGTGGTGCTGTTGCTGCGTCCCGAGGGACTGTTTGGCCGCACGGTGAAACGCGTATGAGCGCTGCCGTGATCTCCCGTCCCCGCGCCCTCACCTACGGCAACGTCTGGCTGAGCGTCATCCTGCTGGCGGTAATGGCCCTTTACCCCTTCGTCTTCGGCAAGAGCATGAATTTCGGCGTCAGCACCCTGCTGCTGGCGGGCTTCGCCATGAGCTGGAACATTCTGGGCGGCTGGGCCGGGCAACTTAGCTTAGGCCACGCGGCGCTGTTAGGCATCGGCGCTTATACGGTGACGCTGTTTGCCATTCCCGAACGCGCTCCGGCCTGGCTGGGACTGGCTGGCCCGGTCGCGCCCTGGTGGGGAACCCTGATCGGGATGGGCTTGGCCGCGCTGCTGGCGCTGGTGTGGGGCTGGCTCACCTTCGGGCTGCGCGGCAGTTACTTCGTGCTCTCCAGCATCGCCGTCGCCCTGATTATCCGCTTGGTGGTCATCAACGAGGACTTCGGCGGCGGCGCGGAAGGGCTGTTCATGCCGGACTTGCCCAAGTTGTTCGGCCTCGATTTGTTTGACCGCAAGGTGGAATACGGCCTGGCCTTCTTCTTTGTGGCGCTTACCCTGCTGGTCACGCATATGCTGCGCCGCTCGCGGCTGGGCTACGCTCTCCAGGCTGTGCGCGAGGACGAGGACGGAGCACGGGCACTGGGCATCGATCCCCGGCGCATGAAGCTGGCGGCCTTCGTCATCTCGGCGATGCTGACCGCGCTGGGCGGCTCAATCTATGCTATCTACCTGCAAGCCTTCGAGCCGCACACCCTCCTCGAACTCCCGCTGAGTGTCCAGATCGCGCTGATGGCGATTATCGGCGGGCGCAGCAGCATTCAGGGACCAATTATAGGAGCGCTGCTGCTGGCAATTTTCGGCGAGGTCTTCCGCAACATCTTCGCCAACGCCAATCTGCTGATCTATGGCGTGCTGATTCTGGCCGTGACCCTGTTCGCGCCCGACGGTCTGGTGGGCCTGTTCAAGCGGCGTGGCAGCAAACTGGGGGTCAATCGATGAGCGCCCCCGCTGTTCAGTCTCAAGCAGCCAGCAACGCCACCCCGCTGTTCGAGGCGCAAGGCATCACCGTCACGTTCGGTGGCCTCACGGCGGTCAAGGACATCAGCCTCAAGGTGCGCCCTGGCGAAATCGTGGGCCTGATCGGGCCGAATGGAGCGGGCAAAACCACCCTCTTTAACGCGCTGACCGGCTTCGTGACGCCCAGCAGCGGGCGGGTGCTGCTCTCGGGGCGCGACATCACCAAACAATCGCCGCAGGCTCGCGCCCGCCTCGGAATGGCCCGCACCTTTCAGGTCGAGCGGCCCTTCGAAGACCTCAGTGTGCTGGAAAACGTGCTGGTGGCGGCCTTTTTGCGCCACAGCGGTAGAAAAGCCGAGGACAGCGCTTACGCCGTGCTGGAACGGGTCGGCCTGGCGGATAGGGCTGCCCAGCCCGCCAGCGAACTCAATCTGGCCCGCCGCCGCCGCCTGGAACTCGCCAAGGTGCTGGCTCTCGAACCCAAGATGCTGTTTCTGGACGAGTCGATTGCCGGACTCAACCCGCCCGCGCAGGCCGAGATGGTGGGACTGATCCGCGAACTGGCCGCGTCGGGCTTAGGCATCGTGATGGTCGAGCACATCATGCACGTCATCATGGGACTGTCCAACCACGTCATCTGCATGGCCTTTGGCGAGCTGCTGGCCGAGGGAGACCCCGAAACGGTGGCCCACCATCCGGACGTGATTCGGGCCTATCTGGGAGAAGATGATGACTGAACTGACGGGTGGGCCGCGCACGGCAGTGAAAGCAAATCCCGATCTGAGCCAGGCTGAGCATGTCCTCAAGGTCAACAACCTGGAGGTGGCTTACGGCGAGGTGCAGGTGGTGTTTGGCGTCTCGCTGCACGTCGCCAAGGGTGAACTGGTCGGGCTGGTCGGCGGCAACGGCAGCGGCAAGAGCACCATCTTACGGGTGCTGTCGGGGATGCTCAAGGCGCGGAGTGGGGAAGCGCTGTACCGCCAGCACAATCTCAACGGGGTAGCGCCTCACCAGATCACCGGGCTGGGCGTGGCGCATGTGCCGATGGGCCGCCAACTGTTCGGGCAGATGACGGTGGAAGAAAACCTGCTGATGGGTGCTTACCTGCCGCGCACCCGTGAGCGCAGGCCGCAGAACTTGCAGCGCGTCTACGACTTTTTCCCCCGCCTGCGCGAGAAACGCACCTTTCCCGCTGCCGCCCTCTCCGGCGGTGAGCAGCAGATGGTGGCAATTGGCCGGGCGCTGATGAGCGAGCCGGAAGTGCTCCTCATGGACGAGCCGAGTCTGGGCCTTGCGCCGCTGGTGGTCAAAGAAGTCATGCGGGTGATCGCTTCCCTGCGTCAACTCGGCCTTACCGTGCTGCTGGTCGAGCAGAATGTGCGGCAAGTCCTCAAGGTGACGGACCGCTCCTACGTGCTGGAACTCGGCGCAGTGGTGCGCGAGGGGCCAAGCGCCGATCTACTGGACGACCCCGAAATTCGGCGGGTGTACTTGGGGGTTTGAGGGCTGGTTCTGGATTCTGCTCCAAAAAGTACGCCCCCCTTCGCAAATGGAAGGGGGGCGTTCTGTGTCAGCGGAGATGGCTCAGCCCGCTAACCCCCCACATGCACAATCGGCCTGCGGTCGCGGTCTTTCTCAGCGCGGCGCAGGATCTCATGGGTCAGGGGCGGCACGTCGCCCTCGCCCTCAATCAGGAATTTGAGGGCCAGATGCAGCGGGCTGTCCTCGCTCCAGCGCATGTAAACCTGCGGCGGCGCTCCCTTGCCGCGCAGGTGCAGCATCAGCGCCGCGATGGTGTTGGGCACGCTCGAACCTCTGGCCTTGAGGATGCCGTATGGTCCGACCATCACCGCGCTGACTTCCACCACATCGCTGAAATCCGAGGCGTCGTCTACCTCCACTTCCAGAAACACAAACGGCGCGTCGTCGGGCAGGTGGGCCATCTGGCGGGTGCGGAGTTCTTTTTTCTGATACTCGGCCTGGGTAAAGGGGCCGGGGCGGTGGGCCACCAGCCTGAGCGGGCGAATCGGGAAGGACTTGATGAGTTTCATTGCCGATTCGTCGAGCACCACGCTGCTGACCCGCAATTCGAACGAGCGCTGGACCCGCGAATAAATGCTGATGGCCAGTACCGCCGCGATAAACAGCAGCGCAATAAACAGGCCTTCCGGGTTGCCGATCACCGTGACGCTGATGGTGTAGATAAAAATCAGGCTGATGAACCCGAAGGCGTACCCCAGGGGCCGCTGCTGATGCCGGAAGGCCGAGAGCGTGACCGCCACCGCCGCCGAGGTCATCAGCGCCAGCACGCCAGTGGCGTAAGCGCCCGCCTGCGCGTCCACGTTGGCGCGGAAGGCCAGCGTCACCAGAATGGAAATCCCCACGAACACCAGCACCAGGGGGCGGTTGGCCCGTGTCCAGTCCGGTGCCATGCCGTAGCGGGGCAAGTAGCGCGGCACGATGTTGAGCAGCCCGGCCATCGCCGACGCGCCCGCGAACCACAAGATCAGAATGGTGGAGAGGTCATAGAAAGTGCCGAAGGTTTCGCCGAGGTGGCGGTGGGCCAGGTACGCCAGCGCCCGCCCGTTGGCTGGCCCGCCCGCTTGAAAGTCGGCGGCGGGAATCAGCAGGGTGGTGACCAGACTGCTGGTCAGCAAAAAGACGCTCATAATCAGCGCGGCGGTGGTCAGCAGTTTTTTGCCGTTGCGGATTCGGCCCGCCGGTTTAGTTTCGGTGTCATCTGCGTCGCCTTTGATCAGCGGCATGACCACCACGCCGGTCTCAAAGCCCGACAGCCCCAGCGCCAATCTGGGAAACACCAGCAGCGCCCCACCAATCAGCGAGAGCGGTGAAGCGTAGCCTTGCCGCAAGCTGGCGATCCAGTCCGGAAAAACTTGAGGGCGGTGCGCCACCAGCCACAGGCCGTCCACGACCACCACGCCGCTAAGCGCCAGGTACACGATCACCAGCACCACGGCGATGCCGATGGCCTCGTTAAAACCTTTGAGGAAAACGGCCCCCAACAGCGCCAGCAAGCAAAGCGTCACCGGAACCTGTGCGCCGCCCAGAACAGATTTGAGCAGCGGGTTTTCGGTGAGGTGGGCGGCGGCGTCGGCAGCCGACAGCGTGATGGTAATGACAAAGCCGGTGGCCACAAAGCCGATCAGGGCCAGCACCAGGAATTTGCCGGGCCAGAAGCTGAGCAGCCGCTCAAGCATACTGATCGAGCCGTCGCCGTGCGGGCTTTCCTCGGCAACCCGGCGGTACATCGGCAGCGCCCCGAACAGCGTAACGAGCACCAACACGAGGGTGGCAAACGGCGACAGCGCACCGGCGGCCAGCGCAGCGATGCCAGGTTGGTAGCCCAGCGTGGAAAAGTAATCCACTCCGGTCAGGCACATGACTTTCCACCACGGGTGGGTGTGATGCCCGGCCTGTACGCCGCGCTCGTCTTCATAAAAGCCTTCGCGGTCAGGATTGGAACTGGAGCCTTCGAGGAGCCAGCGTTTGAACGCTGAGGGAACGGGGGGCAGTGTAGCAGCAGTAGCATTCGGCGTGACCTGGGGCGGCGTCATTTCGCCCGCTAGTATGCGCCGCAGAGGTGCGGGCGATGGTAAATTGCCGCTGACTCATTTTGAAATCGTCTCAGTTGCTCCAGTCATCCGTAAGCTGGCGCTCAGTCGTATCCGCGCAGGTGAGGCTACCCCAACAAACCAAAGTTCAAAGAGGCCAGCAGAATGGCTCAGCCAGCTAAGGTTACAAAGTCGGGAAGGTACGCGGCCCGGAGAGCATCAGGCCCCAAGCTGGTGGGCGGCTGGGTGGATGAATACCGAGGCCCAGAAACGGCAGCGAGGCTTTTGGACAAGCGGTGGTATGCAAGTGGTATTATTCGTACCCATGAATACTCCGCCAGACGCCCGCCCGCCGAGAGTTCTCGGTTTGATGAGTGGCACCAGTGTGGACGGCATTGACGCGGTACTGCTGGAGCTCAGCGGCTATCCGAGGCTGGGAACGAACATCCAGGTTCCCGAACTCAGTGGCCCCGCACCACGTTTCGAGATTTTGGAACACCGCGCCGTGCCGTTCGCAGACGACCTGCGGGCTGCGCTGCTGGCGGCTGGCCGCGACGAAACCACCACCAGCCAGATCACCCAGCTCAATTTTTGGCTGGGCGAAGCGCTGGCCGACGCGGCAGCAGACCTCGCCGTGAGCGCCGACCTGATCGCCAGTCATGGCCAGACGGTGCATCACATTCCGTACCTTGACGCTTCAAGAGGCTGGCACACCCGTTCCACCCTCCAAATTGGGGAGGCCGCCGTGATCGTGGAGCGCACCGGCAAGCCGGTCATCTCCGATTTTCGGCCTCCTGACTTGGCGGCAGGCGGGCAGGCCGCGCCGCTGGTGCCGTTCGCCGACCGGATCATCTACGCCGAAGCGGGCGTGCGGCGGGCGGTTCACAATCTCGGCGGCATCAGCAACCTGACTTACTTGCCGGGGTTAGACGAAGCAGGCGTACTGGCCTTCGACACCGGCCCCGCCAACGCGCTGATCGATGAGGCTGCCGAGCTGGTCGGCAAACGTTTTGACGAAGGCGGGCGGCTTGGGGCGGGCGGTCACGTGGCCGAGAGTCTGGTCAACGCCTGGTTGGATGACCCGTATCTGAACGCCACGCCGCCCAAATCCACCGGCCGCGAGAGATGGAACTTGCAGCAACTCCCCGGCGTGTTTGAACTTGATGCCAAGGACATTGCCGCCACCGTCACGGCGTTCAGCGTCCAGAGTATCGCTCAGGCATACCGCCGTTTCGTGCTGCCGCTGGGCCTAGACGAGATCGTGGTGGCGGGCGGCGGAGCCTTTAACCCCACTTTGATGGCGCAGCTCAGGGCCGCCCTCGCGCCGATTCCGGTTTTGACCTTCGAGGAACGCGGCTGGAATTCTGCCGCCCGCGAAGCCGCCGCCTTTGCCGTGCTGGGCTACTACGCTTATCAAGGCTGGCGCAACACCCTGCCGCACACGACGGGGGCGCGGCACGCCGTGATCGCCGGAAAGTTGTCGCGGCCTTTTGTGGAGTGAGGAGAGAGCAAAGCGAACTTGCCTTGCGCTCTCCTCGCCCATCCATCCAGCCTGACTCACTCCTGACGCCTTCTTAAGCCGCTCTCATTCAGGATTCAGGGCACGTCAGCGGCCAGCTCCTAGGCTGGCAGGATATGAAACGTGCATCACTTTGCTTAGCGGCGGCGCTTGCCTCGGTCTGCTTCAGCAGGGCCTCAGCGGGTCAGCTCTCGCCGGAGCTCCTCGCCAAGCTCAGCGCTCACGAAAATAAACCTGTCAGCGTGATCGTGCGCTTCCGCTTTGACAAGAATGATCAGGGCAGGGCGCTGTTTAAGTCGCTGCGTCAGCAACTGAAACAAAGTCGCGCTCAACTGGGCAAGGCGTCGGGCTTCGTCGATTCGTCGATGCAAAACGGCGGCACCGAATTGTGGCTGTATCAGTCCATTGCCCTCAAGCTGACGCCGCTTCAGGCGCTGACCCTCTCCAGCTTGCCGATTGTGGACGAGGTGTTTGAGAACTTCAAAGTCAAGATCCCCAAAGTTCAGGCGCTGGATACCGGGAGTCTGGGCGAGGCCAGCAGCGAGAATCCCAATTTTGACCCGCTGCAAATGATCGGCGCTGATGCAACGCGGGCGGTGGGCCTGCGCGGGCAGGGCGTCCGCATCGGGCATCTGGATACCGGCGTGGACATCTTCCACCCCGAATTGCAGGGCAAGGTGGTGGCCTTTGCCGAATTTGGTCCGGCAGGTAAACGGATCAGCAGCAAGCCGCACGACAGCGCCCAGCACGGCACCCACACGGCGGGCCTGCTGGTTGGCAACACGCTGGGCGCGGCCCCCGACGCCAAACTCATCAGCGCTCTGGTGCTGCCCGGCGGCGAGGGCACCTTCGCCCAGGTGATCGCCGGAATGCAGTGGGTGCTTGACCCCGACAACAACGCCGACACTGACGACGGCGCGAATGTGGTCAGCCTCAGCCTCGGTGTGCCCAGCAGCCAGGATCAGCAGGCCTTCGTGTTGCCGGTGCAGAACATGCTCAGGGCGGGCGTGGTGCCGGTCTTTGCGATTGGCAACTACGGCCCCGATCCCCAGACCACCGCCAGTCCCGGCAACATTCCCAACGTGATCGGGGTGGGCGCGGTGGATCAAAGCGGCAGCGTCGCCCCGTTCAGCAGCCGTGGCCCGGCGATCTGGACAGGGGCTTACAGCGGCAGCTTCATCAAGCCGGATGTGGTGGCCCCCGGCGTGGGCATTCGCAGCAGCTTTCCCGGCAAAGGCTACGGCGTCCTCTCCGGCACTTCGCAGGCTGCGCCGCTGGTGGCGGGCGCGGTGGCGGTGATGTTGGGAGCCAAACCGGGCAGCAGCGTGGACGACATCAAGCAGGCGCTGTATTCCAGCGCTTCCAACAATGGTCAGAAGAACAACGACAGCGGCTACGGCCTGATCAACTTGCCCGCCGCGCTCGCCAAGTTGGGTGTCAGCGTTGCCGCGCCGCCCAAAGCCCAAGCGCCAGTGGTGGGGCCGAACGGGTACATCTTCTGCGTGCCGGAAGGCCAGCGCTGTACCTTCAGCGGCGAGAAGCAGGTGGCTTTCGGCGCGGCGGGGCGCTATTTGTCGGGCCTGACCAGCGACGGCTTTAACTGCACGGTGGCCGAATGGGGCTCAGATCCGGTTCCGGGCGCGGCCAAAGCCTGCTTTGTGCAGGAGGCCAAACCTTAAAGTCGCATTACACTTAAAGGGTGAGCCACCTCGCCGCTGACCCGCCGCCCAACGGTTTTCGCACCTTCAGCATTTTGTGGGCCAGTCAATCGGTGTCGGTGCTGGGCTCGGCACTCTCGGCCTTCGCCTTCAACATTTACCTGGCCCAAACGGTTTTTCCGCTGGAATCGCAAAAGCCCCAACTGGCGCTGGCCCTCTCGGTGACGGCGCTGGCGTTTACCTTCACCGCCATGCTCGGCGCTCCCCTGGCCGGCGTCTGGGCAGACCGCCGTGACCGCCGCGCCACCATGCTCGGCTGCGACCTGATCAGCGCGGCTTTGGCGCTCAGCATTGGCCTGCTGCTGCTGCTCTGGCATCCTTCCTTCTGGTCGCTGTTGCCGCTGGTGGCCCTGACCGGACTGGTCGGCAGCTTTCACATGAGCGCTTTTGACACCAGTTACGCCACGCTGGTCAGTTCAGCCCAATTGCCGCGTGCCAACGGCATGATGCAGACCATTCAGTCGCTTTCGGGCCTGGCCTCGCCCGCCATCGCCGCTCTGCTCGTGGCGCTGCCCGCGCTGGCCCGCAAGGGTGGTCAAGACACCTGGCTCTCAGGTCTGGAAAGTGGCGTGCCGCTGGCTTTTTTGCTGGACGCTGTCAGTTTTTCTGTGGCCGCACTGGTGCTGACCCGCCTGCGTATTCCTTCGCCCGCCGCTTACGCACCGACTGAAACTGGCGAGAAGCGCAGCATCCTGAGTGAGATCGGCTTCGGCTGGCGCTATATCCTTGACCGCCGCCCGCTGCTGTGGCTGCTGCTCACCTTTGCGCTGGTCAATTTCGTGTCTGGGCCGCTGGGTATCTTTGAAACGCTGCTGACCAAATACCAACTCGCTCCTGACTGGCAAGCGCGGGGCTACAGTTTTGCTCCGGCGCTGGCCCTGCTGACTACCCTCGGCAGCGTGGGCGGCGTGCTGGGCGGCGTCGTCATCAGCGCTTGGGGCGGCCTCAAGCGGCGGCGGGTGCTGGGCGTGCTGGTGCCGATGATCTTGCTGGGCGCGGCCCAACTGTTATTCGGGGCCTCGCGTTCTTTGTATCTCAGCGGCGCGGCGCTGTTGCTGTTCGGGCTGACCGTACCCTTCCTCAACGCCCACTCGCAGAGCATCTGGCAGGGCCAAGTGCCGCCCGCCCTCCAAGGCCGCGTCTTCAGCGTGCGGCGCTTGATCGCGCAGTTCACTGGGCCGCTGTCTATTGCGCTGGCCAGCTTCGCAGCGGCGGCGTTTCCGGTGGGCTGGGTGGTCATGGCTCTCGCCGCCGTGCTGATCGTCTTTTGCGTGGGGCAACTCTTTAACCCGGCTTTGAGGCGGGTAGAAGACCAAGCCGGGCTGGATCAGGAAGCCGCTCGGCGCAGCACTCGGCGGGCCGTCCTTAGACAGCGCCCGCGAACTTGA
Source organism: Deinococcus detaillensis (assembly GCF_007280555.1). Lineage (NCBI taxonomy): Bacteria > Thermotogati > Deinococcota > Deinococci > Deinococcales > Deinococcaceae > Deinococcus > Deinococcus detaillensis. The sequence goes on from NZ_VKDB01000002.1 coordinate 198,902, forward strand.
CTGCTCCCAACGCGGTTTAATAAGGTTAATATGGAAAAAATTAGCCTAACCGCCGCTGCCAATACCGGCCACTTCGCCGCCCTTCCTGCTCAGGTCGGCACGCTCTTTTTTGCGGCGGGCACCGTGTTGCCTCCAACCAGCCATGCCCAAGACGAGATTTCGTTTATTCACAGCGGCGTGCTGCGGGCCGTCAGCGGCGGGCAAGCAGCGACCTTGCACGGCGGCGATGTGAGCTTTATTCCGGCTGGCGAGCTTCATCAGGCCGAAGTGCTGGAAGACGTGACGCTGAGCTACGTCTTGTTGGAAAGGACGCCGGACTCAAGCGCTTCATAACACTCACAAAACGTTCTTCAGAAGAATCCTAAACTCCTCAAAATATTCGATACATCTTTTCATTTTATGGCCTCATAATTCTAGAAGTTGCTGTGTTCGCGTTTCTGTACTAAAGAGGGATTTGTTACACTTTCAATCCTCCTGCATTTAAACCGATTCCGTTGTGGATATCAGGTTTTGTTTCATGATCTGTTCTTTTATGATCCGACTCCTCATTACATTCATTTAGCTGTTATCAATAAGCACTATCTATGAATAAGAGCGTGTGCGGCATCTCCCGAATGTGGCAAATATCAGCATTTCACCCCTAAATTCTCAACGATTGAGGAGATTTTAACCATGTCAACCGGTTCGTCAAAAACTAAAAAAGCAGTTCTGGCGGTTTCGGCCGCTTTGGCTCTCGGCATTGGCGGCGTAGCGTTGTACGAACACAACAGTTCACCCAGCCAAACGGCTCAAACCCAAAGCGGTCAGACGACCCTCGTCGAAGCGAGTTTGGCTCAGGCGGTTCCGGCCAAGTCAGCGGTGCCCGTCTTCAACCCCGTCCACGCTAAAACGGAAAACGAGCGCAACACCGTCGACGTGGTGCGGGCCGCCCAGGACGGCTTGGTGTATGTCAGCGTGCAAAGCGGCACCAAGACGGCCACTGCGCCGCCAAAAGGCTCTGGCAACTCTGGCAAGGGCCAGCAGGGTGGCAGTCAGGGCAGCGGTCAGGCCGATCCATTCGCCGGAACACCGTTTCAGGGCATGCCGTTCGGTCAAGGCGGCCAAGATGGCGGCTCATCCGGTACTCCGCAAGGCCCGCAGCGCGGCACTGGCAGCGGCTTTTTCGTGGACGCTAAGGGCGACATCCTCACCAATTACCACGTGGTGGACGGAGCCGACACCATCACCATCCGGGTTCACAACCACCCCGAAACGTACACCGCCAAAGTCATCGGCACCGCCCCCGACTACGACTTGGCGCTGATCCGGGCCGACGGCCTGCCCAAGAATCTGATCAAGCCAATTCCGCTTGGCAACAGCGACGGCCTAGAGCCGGGTCTGAAGGCCATCGCGCTGGGCGCACCGTTCGACCTCGATTTCAGCGTCACTGAAGGCATCATCAGCTCGAATGCCCGCACCATTCCGGTGGGTACACGCGACGTGAACCAATCGGTCATTCAAACCGACGCGGCCATCAATCCCGGCAACAGCGGCGGCCCGCTGCTCGACAGCTCTGGGCAGGTCATCGGCATCAACACCCAGATTCTGAGTGGCGGCAGCGATCAGAACGCGGGCGTGGGCTTCGCCATCCCGATCAATACTGCCAAGAGCTTACTGCCGCGCCTGGAAGCGGGCAGCAAGATCACCACGCCGGTGCTGGGCCTGCGCTACGCTGACCTTGCCAGCCTCGACTCGGCGGCCCTCAAAGCCCTCAACTTGCCGTCTTCGGGGGCGCTGGTGCAAGAAGTGCTTCCAGGCAGCCCCGCCGCCAAAGCCGGACTCAAAGCCGGAACCCAGAAAATCACCTTGCAAGACGGCACGCCGCTGACCCTCGGCGGCGACGTGATCCTCTCGGTCAACGGCAAGCTGATCGGCCAGAACAACAGCTTGCAGTCGGCCATCTTTGGCCTGAGCCTAGGTGACAGCGTCAAGCTGAGCATCAAGCGAGGCGGCAAGGTGACGGAACTCAGCGTCAAGCTCAGCGAGTTCGCGCCGCCCACCAACTCCTGAACTGTCCAGTGTGCAAACGAAAAGCCCCAGTTTTGAGCTGGGGTTTCTTGATGGTGCGGGCCTGCGCCTCACATTCCGCGCCGCGCCGAGAGCAGGCGCAGCACCAGCAGCAGCCCGAAGGCGAACACCACCATGATGGCGCTCAGCACCAGCGCGGGTCGCAAGTCGCTTTCAATGGCGCTGTAAATCGCCAGCGGAATGGTGCGGGTCGAGCCTTGCAGTGATCCGGCAAACAAGATGGTGGCCCCGAACTCGCCCAGCGATCTCGCCCAAGCCAGCACCAAGCCTTCCAACAAAAAGGGCAGGGCCAGCGGCAGAGTAACCTGGAAAAACACCCCGCGCTCACCCGCACCGTCCACCCGCGCTGCCGCCTCAGTGTCGGGATCATAAGCCGAGAACCCCGCTTTGACGGTGCGGATATAAAAAGGAGCGCTGGTAAACAGCAGGGCCAGCACCACCGCCGCCGGACTGAAGGCCAGATCGATGCCCGCCAGTTCGAGCGGGCGGCCCAGCACGCCCCGCGAGCCAAACGCCAGCAGCAGCGCCACTCCCGCCACCACCGGAGGCAAAGTGATCGGCAAATCCAGCAGGCTTTCGAGCAGGGCGTGGCCCCAAAAGCGCCGCCGCGAGAGCAGCCAGGCGGCGGGCGTGCCAAAGAAGATGGTCAGCCCCAGGCTGGCCGCCGAGGTCAGGACACTGACCCGCAGGGCGTCCATCACGGCGGGGCTGAGCAGCGTGGGCAAAAAGTCGGCGCTGAGGCCGCGCAGCAGCAGGGTCAGGGTGGGTAGCAGCAAAAAAGCGGCCAGCACTGCGCTGATCAGAATGGGAAGAGGGTGGGCGGCGGCGCGGGTCAACGAACCTATTGTCCGATTCTGAGCAGGAACAAGCGCGACAGTCCGCTGACGTAGCGCCCCGCTTTGCCGTCACCCGGCACGATGAGGCGCAGTGGCCCGTCCAAAGCCGAGAGCGGCTGCCCATCTTGCTCGTAGGCGATCAGCACGGCGCGGTTGCCAAAGCCCGGATCGAGTTCGCCCCACGAAAACACGGCGGCGTAACCGTCACGCCCGCTGGCCAGCAGGGCGTAGCGCAGCGCGTCGTTTTTGATCTCGGGCCGGAACTTGGGCTGCGCCGACTTCAAAACGTCACTCAGCAGCGCTCCTTTGTAGACGTGCTGGATTGGCTTGCCCGCCGCCGTGGCCATCAGCGTGACACTCTGGGCGGGCAGGGCACGCACCGCTTCGAGTGTCAGCGTCATCGGCTGTACCACCGCTCCTGTCACCATCACCGTCTGCGCCGCGCCGACCGTGCTTGGATCGGCCACCGTACTCTGGGCATTGACCGTTCCAGACAACGCAGCGCTCAGCAGCAGCCCCGCCAAAGCCTTGATCCCAAAGCGCTGACTCATCAGTCTTCCACTCCGATCATCACGTCGCTGGCCTTGATGACGGCATTGGCCGTCTGACCGACCTTGAGGCCCAATCGCTCGGCGGAGGAGCGGGTGATCGTGGCGGTGATGGAGGTGCCGGGAGCCACGTCCAGCGTGATCTCGGCGGCCACCTCGCCTAGCTTGATGGCGCTGATGGTGCCGGACAGTTGGTTATGGGCGCTTATTTTCATGGGGTGTCTCCTGCGTTTTGTTCTGGCGAAGGGTTGGCGAAGCGGCAACAGTTATTTCGCGCCGACGAAGCCCCACTTTTTCAAGATGGCCTGCCCAGCATTCGAGAGCACGTAGTCCACGAAAGCCTGACCCTCCGCCGTGTTGCCGCCCTTCAGCACGCCAATCGGGTAGCTGGCCAGCGGATTGAAGCGGGTAGGCAAACCGATAGTCCGGACATCCGATTTGAGGCTGGGCGTCACGTCGCTGACGTAGACGATGGCCGCGTCGCCTTGCCCGAGCTGAATTTTGACGGCCACCTGCCGCACGTTGGGTTCCTCGCTGACCACGTTTTTGAGAACGCGGGTGCTGAAGTCCGTGCCATATGTTCCGGCTTTCGAGATCAGGTCGAGCGTTTTGCGGCTGTAGTCGCCCACCGGCACGCTCTTATCGGCCAGCACCAGCTTGACACCCGGACGCGCCAGATCAGCGAGCTTGCCCACTGCTGCGTTGCCCCTGGGCGCGATGACCACCAAGCGGTTGCGGGCAAAGGTTTGGCCCGCGCCGAGCGAGCCGGACTTGACCAGCGGATCAAACTGAGTAGAGTTGGCGCTGGCGAACACGTCGGCCTTTGCGCCCTGTTCGAGCTGAGTACGCAGCGCCTGAGAGCCGGCGAACTGAAAGGTGGTGGTGTTGCCGGTTTTGGCGTCGAACTGCTGGCCGATCTCGCTGAAGGCGTCGGTGAGGCTGGCCGCCGCGAACACCGTGACTTTGGCTGCCGAAGCGCTGGACAGACCGAGGGCGAGGCAGGTAAGCAGCAGGGGTTTGAACGTTTTGAAGATCATTTAAGCGCTCCTTTTGGGCGAGAGAATAGAAATGAGCCGCCCCGACTCGGCAGGATCGTAGCCGCCGAGCGAGGTGAGTTCGGCACGCAGCGCAGGCGAGCGGGCCGCTTGCAGCAGCGCCTGAACGCCGGGGTGCGTCAGATGCGTCTCCGGCACCACCAGATCGAAGCGCTCGCGCAGCAGCGGCACAAAATCCAGCCCGTGGGCCTGCGCCGCCGAACGCGGCCCCACGCCCACATCGGCCCTGCCGTGCGCGATGGCCTCAGCAGAGTCGAGCGGGGTGGGCGCTTCCACGTCGTAACCGCTGATGGTGCGTGCGGCTAAGCCTGCTTCCCGCAGCCAGTCGTCCAGCAGTCTGCGCGACCCCGCTCCCGCTGGGCGGTTGATCAGCCGCACCCCGCGCCGTCCCAAGTCGCCCACCGCCGTGATGTTCTCAGGATTGCCCGCCCGCACCATCAAGCCCTGCTCCCAACTCCACAGGGAGTAGACCTGCACCACCTGTTCGGGAAAGGCCGCCGCCACGAATGGCAGATTGGACTGGCCGCTGGCCATGTCGTACAGGTGCAGTCCCGCCGCGTGCGCCTCGCCGCGCACCAAAGCCTCAAGCGAGCGCTCACTGACGGCGGGGCGCAGCAGCACCTGAGCAGGAGCGGCGTGGCGGCACAGCAAAGTCAGCGACGGATCGCAGCCGTAGAGCACCGCCGTGTCGTCCCAGATGTGCGCCGAGGTGAGGGACTGAAGGTGTACCTGCTGGCCTTCGGCCATTTCGATCATCAAAGCGTCGGCGCTGCCCCTCAAGGCGTCCACTCCGCTCAGGGGGTAAGCCAGCAGTTTGCCTGCCACGCGGGCCAGTTGGAGGCGCTGCCCCGGCTCGGCCTCGCCCACCAACTCGGCCTGCGGCGCGTCCGATGCCAGAGAAAACAAATCTTCGACTCGGCATCCCAGAGCGCGGGCCAGCTGAAGCGCCACCGTGACGCTGGGCGTGTAGCCGCCGCCTGCGCCGCTCCTGCTCTCAATGCGGTGCAGCGCCTGACGGGTCATTCCGGCGCGGCGGGCCAGCTCGGAAGCGCCCAGTCCCAAGCCCTCACGCCGCGTTTTGACAGTATTGGCAGGCGTTTCGGGAACGGGCATTCCAATGAGTGTAAACAATCGGGTACAAACTGTCAACGTTAAGCTCCATCTCCTTTCTGACTGTCTCCCGCGCTTGAGAGACTCTTTAACCGCTTCAATCGCAGAGCCAACAGCCCTTATGCTGCCAAAATGAAACAGCCTCAAATCCTCAGTGGAATTCTTATCGGAGCGGTGTCGGGTGTGGTCGGCGCTTATGTCAAGTCGTTTGTGGAGCCGCCGCTGCAAACCTTGGCCGAGTCAATTTTCCCCCCGACGCCCGCCGAGAAAAAAATGATCGGGGCCGATATCAGCGGGCAGCCCGACCATATGCCGCCCGCCGAGATGGTACAGGCGGCGGCGGATGCGGCGGGCACCGACCTCAGTAGGCCCCAGAAGATGGCCGCTCAGCAAGCCATTCATTACACGCTGGGCGCGGGCCTCGGCGCGGTTTACGGAGCGCTGGCCGAAATCAGTCCAGCGGTGACGTGCGGCGCGGGCGTTCCGGCAGGCGCGGTGATGTACGGCCTGACCCACGCCACCGCTGTGCCCGCCACTGGTTTTCAGGCTTGGCCCTGGCAACTGCCGCCCTCCGCCGTGCTGTGGGAAGCCGGATCACACCTTGCTTACGGCTTGATGGTTGAGCTGACCCGCCGCAGCTTGACGGCTTTGTTGCGGCGGTAAGACACCTGGAGGTCAAGCCCTCTGGACTCGTCTACGTCTGACTTCCGCTAACGTAAGAGCGTGAGCAAAACCATTGATCTCAACGCCGATGCGGGCGAGTCTTACGGGGCTTGGACTTTGGGCGACGACGCGGCGCTTTTTCCGCTTCTCAGTAGTGTCAATATCGCTTGCGGCTTCCACGCGGGCGACCCGCTGACTATGCAAAGCGCTGTCGCGCTGGCCAGGCAGCACGGTTTGGGTATCGGCGCACATCCCAGTTACCCCGATTTGGCAGGCTTCGGGCGGCGCGTCATGGAGGCCACTCCAGAGCAAGTTTATGCCGATTGCCTCTACCAGATTTCGGCCCTCTCCGGCATGGCGCAGGCCGCCGGAAGCCGCTTGCAGCACGTCAAGGCCCACGGCGCACTCTCCAACCGCGCTTGTGTGCATGCGCCGACGGCTCAGGCCATCGCTCAGGCCACCCGCGACTTCGATTCACGGCTACCGCTGATGGTGCTGCCCTCTACCGAGCTGGACATACAGGCCCGCGCCCTGGGCGTGCCGGTGGTGCTGGAAACTTTTCCCGAACGCGCTTACCTGAAAGATGGCCGCCTCGCGCCACGCAGCATGGCCGGTTCCAGCATTCATGACCCGCAGGAAGCCGCCCGCCGCGCCGTGATGATGGTGCTCGAAGGCCTCGTGGAAGCGGTTGACGGCGGGTTCTTTGAATACAAAGTGGACTCGCTGTGCATTCACGGCGACAATCCCAACGCTGTCCAGATCGCCCACGCCATTCGGGATGCGCTGGAAGATGTGGGCGTGACGGTGCGCTCTTTTGCCAAGACTGACTTGTAATGCGGCGGCCCAGCCAACCCAGCGGCTTTTATATTCAGTTGGCCGAACAACTCGATTTGCGCCAAAATGCCCGCCTGCACGCCCTGCACCGCGCTCTGCTGGCCGACATGCTGCCGGGCATCACCGATCTGTGCCCCAGTTACGTCAACTTGTATGTGGAGTTTGACGAAGCGCTGATTGACGCGGGAGCGGTGCGGGCGTGGGCGGTGCGGCACCTGCGAAATCTGAGTCAAGGAAGGGCGTCAGCGTGCCGCTTGATTGAACTTCCCGTTCGCTACGACGGCTCCGACCTCTCCGATGTGGCTGAGCGCACCGGCCTGAGCGAGGCTGAGGTGATTCGCCAGCACAGCGCTCCCGAGTACCACGTCTATGCGGTGGGCTTCACGCCGGGTTTTCCTTTTCTGGGTGAGGTGCCGCCGAGTTTGCGCTTGCCGCGCCGCGCCACTCCACGCCCCACTGTGCCCCCGAACGCTGTGGCGATGGCCAATGCCCAAACTTGCGTCTACCCGCTGCCCTCGCCGGGGGGCTGGAACTTGCTGGGCACCGCCCTGACGACCATCTACGATCCCAACCGCGCCGAGCCGTTTCTAATCGCGGCAGGCGACAAGGTGCGTTTCATCCCCGCTGAGGGCGACACGCCTGCCCTGCCCGCCGTGCGCGAATTGTGGCCCGCCGAACCCCGCTTTCCGGCCTTCCGAGTCGAGAAGCCCGGCCTGCTGGATGTGCTTTTAGATGCCGGACGCTTTGGGCAAGCAGCGGTGGGCCTTGCCCGTAGCGGCCCGCTGGACAGCCGCTCGGCCCGCTTCGCCAACGGCTTGGTGGGCAACTCGCCCGACGCGCCTCTCCTCGAACTCACCCTCAAAGGCCCGGTTCTGACCGCCCTGCGCAGCGTGGTGGTGGGTGTGGCAGGCTTTGGGATGCGGCCTGAAAGCCAGCCGATGCAGCAGAGTTTCCGGTTGCGGGCGGGTCAAACGTTGCGCTTCACCTCCACTCACCTCGGAGCGCGGGCTTACTTGGCGGTGGCGGGCGGCTTTGAGAGCTTGCCGTTTCTGGACAGCAGCAGCACCGATTTGATCGGGCGGGTGGGGCGGCCCCTGCGGGCTGGTGACGTGCTGGGGCTGGCGAGCCTGATACCCGCCCTCTCCGGCTTTGCCAATTTGCCGCTTAACTTGCCGGAGCGTGTCACCTTGCGCCTGCTGCCTGGCCCGCAAGCGACGCGGGAAGCGCTTGCGAGTTTGGGCAGCGCTCCTTTCCGCGTCACCGGCTCAGACCGGATGGGCCTGCGGCTAAGTAGAGTGGGATTGGGCGGCCCCGACGTGCCGGGCGGGCAAGTCATCAGCGAGGCCACGCCGCTGGGAGCGGTGCAGGTGACGCCAGCGGGCGAGCCGATTTTGCTGCTGGCAGACCGGGGCCGCATTGGCGGATACAGTAAACCCGCCGTCCTGCACCCCCACGATTTACCGCTGGCGGCGCAACTGCGGCCCGGCCAACTCGTATCCTTCAAGCCTGAGCTGTCCGGCTCTCCCGAAAGCTGGGCGCGGCGCTGGTTTCTCAACACACAGGAGAACTTATGACCCTTAATCAAGCACGTTTTACTGGCAAAACCGTCCTCATCACCGGAGCGGGCGGCGGCATCGGGCGGGCGGTGGCGCTGCGGTTTGCTGCCGAGGGCGCAAACGTCGCCGTCAACGACATCAAAGCTGAGATGGTGCAGGCGGTCGTTGACGAGATCAAAGCGGCGGGCGGATCAGCGCTGGCCGTCCCCGCAGACGTGTCCGAGGCCGGGCAGGTCGAAACCATGTTCAGCCGAGTGGAAGCCGAATTTGGCTACGTGGATGTGCTGTACAACAACGCCGGACTGATCGACACTGCCCGCCATTTTCTGGAAGGGGACGAAACGTGGTGGGATAAGATCCAGAAGGTCAATCTCAAGAGCGTGTTTCTGTGCTCGCACCGGGCGGCCAAGATCATGGTCAGACGGCGCAAAGGCGTCATCCTGACCACCTCGTCCGGCGGTGCGACCCGCGCCCACCGGGGCAACGTGGCCTACGACGCGACCAAGGGCGGCATCGAGGCCATGACCCGCTCGATGGCGCTGGATTTGGCTCCTTACGGCGTCCGGGTCTGCGGCGTGGTGCCGGGCTTTATCAACACCTACGGCCTGACCGAAGCCGAGTTGCGCGAGCGCGAAAAGACCGTGCCGCTGGGCCGCTACGGTGTGGCCGAGGACATGACCGGCGCGGCGCTGTTTCTGGCCTCCGATGACGCGGCCTACATCACCGGCCAGCTCATCAGCGTGGACGGCGGCGTCTTGGTGCAGCAGCGCTCGGCCAACGTGGACACTTTTCCAGTCTCGGGCTTTCCCATTGTTGAGGCAGACCTCGCGTGACCCATCAAACGGCGGACATCCTCGTGATCGGAGCCGGAATCATCGGTGCGGCCAGTGCCTACCGACTGGCCCAGCGCGGCCTCAAGGTCACGGTGCTCGAAAAAAACCACCCCGCCAGCGGCTCCACCGGCAAGAGCGTGGCGGGCGTGCGGGCGCAGTTCAACTCCGCCACCAATATTTTGCTGTCGCGTGAAAGCATCGCCGAGTACGCCGCCATGCCCGAGTCGGGTTACCGAGCGGAAGGCTACTTGATGCTGATTCCCGAAGCGGGCTGGGCCGCGCATCAAAAGGCGGTGGCCTTGCAGCAGAGTCTGGGCATTGCGTCGCTGGCGCTGACACCTGAAGAAGCCCAGCAGTACACCACCTTCAACACGGCTGGCCTCGGCGGGTGCAGCTTTTGCTCCACCGACGGCAAGGTGGACGCCCACAGTCTCAACCATGAATATGTGCGGCTGGCCCGCGAAGCGGGGGCGCGGATACTGCTGGACACGCCCGTGACGGCCATTGAGCGGGTGGGCAAAAGCTGGCGAGTCACCACACCCAGCGGCACCTTCGAGGCCCCGCAACTCCTCAACGCCGCTGGCGCGTGGTCGGGCGAAATCGGCGCTCTGGCCGGTCTGGACATCCCGGTCGAGCCCGCCCGCCGGATGGTCTTTTCGACAGCCTCCATTGAGCTGCCCAAACCCGTGCCGATGACTTTCGACCTCGCCAGCGGAGTCTATCTGCGCTCGGAAGGCGAGCGGCTGATCTTTGGGCGGGCCGACCCCCTGGATACCGGCTGGCGCGAGGGCATGAGCTGGAGCTGGCTGGAACCCACTCTAATGCTGGCCCTGGAGCGCTTCCCCTTTTTGGAGAGCGCCTCACTCGACCAGAAAGCCAGCTGGTGGGGCTATTACGAACTCACGCCCGACCAGTTCCCGGTGGTGGGCCGGATGCCGGGCGCACCGGGCTGGCTCAACGCCTGCGGCTTCTCCGGTCACGGCGTGATGCAGGCGGCGGCCACCGGGCGGGTCATGGCGCAACTGGCGCTGAATGAAACGCCGTTCATTGATGTCTCGCCGCTGAGCATCGAGCGCTTTGCCGCTCAGGAAGTCAGGACGCTGGATCTCCAAGTTTGAGGATGTCGGGGCTGAAGGCAGTGGGTCACCTCAAGACAAGTTTCGTCTAGGCTGCTGCTTTCTCTAGATTTCGTGGCCCGCTCCCGGAGTGGCCTGCATCCCAACCGGCATTCCGCTACGGGCGCTTTCGTAGCCGCCCAGCACCAAGCGCACGCTCTCACGCCCGTCTTCGCCGCTGCACACGACCGACGTGCCCCCCGTGATGCTGCGGACAAAAGCCACGACGCTGGCGAGGTGGGTGTAATGCGGCTCATTCAGCGCGGCAAAGTCGTACCACGTTTCGTCGGTGTCGTCCCAACTGCCGGTGCCCGCCGTGCGGCTGACAAAGCGCAGTCTGGCCCTGCCGAGGCGGTTGCTGCATTCGAGTGCGCCGTGCGTGCCGTAGACCGCGAAGCTTTCCTCCCAGCCGGTGGCCGTCCAAGCGTTTTCCACGCTGCCAAGCGCTCCGCTTTCAAATTCGAGCGAGGCGACGCTGGTGTCTTCCACCTCAGTGTTAAACTTGAGGGTCGCCAGCCGTGCAAAAATGCTGCGCACGTCGCCGCCGAAGTGCCGCGCCAGATCCATCATGTGACAGCCGTTGTCGAGCAGGCTGCCGCCGCCGCTGGCCTTGAGGCTGCCGAACGCGCCGCGCACTTCCTCCGCGCCGCCCCAGTCATGGGCTTGGCGCAGCCGCATAAAGGTGACGCGCCCAATCCGGCCTTCTTCGATCAAGCGCTTGGCGGTTTGCACATTCGGACTGGAGCGCAGGTGATGGTTGGTCTGCAAAATGGCTCCGCTGGCCGCCGCCGCCGCAATCATCTCGCTGCAAGCGGCCAAATCCAGCGACAGCGGCTTTTCGCACAGCACGTGGATGCCCCGCTTCAGGGCGGCCAGCGCGGCGGGCGCGTGAAAAGCGTTGGGCGTGCAGATGCTGAGCGCCTGCACCTGTTCGCGCTCCAGCATTTCCGTAAAGTCGAGATAGCCGCGTGCATTCCACTCTGTTTCGCGGCTCAGGCGCATGCCTTCGCTCGGTTCGGCAAACGCCACCACGTTCGCGCCTGCTGCCCGGTAGCCTTCAAAGTGCCGCACTGAAATGGCTCCCGCGCCGATGATGGCAACGTTCAGTGGAGCGGCATTGAGCAGGGGAGAGGTCACTGCCGTTCCGTTTGGGTGTGCAAGGGTTCTAAAGGCTCTGGCCGGTTTCCGAACGAGCGCGGGGCGCTGGCGGTGGGGCGTGCCCACAAAGCGGCGTTGGCGATGACCTGCTGAATCTTGGTGTGATGGTAGGTCGGGTACGTCTCGTGACCGGGCCGAAAGTAAAAGATCTTGCCGCTGCCGCGCGTGAAAGTGCAGCCGCTTCTGAACACCTCGCCGCCGGAAAACCAACTGACAAACACCAGCTCGTCCGGCGCGGGGATATCAAAATGTTCGCCGTACATTTCCTCGGCCTCCAGCTCGATGTATTCACCGACGTTCTGAGCAATCGGGTGCGCCGGATTGATGACCCACAGCCGCTCTTTGTCGTTGGCCTCGCGCCACTTGAGGTCGCAGCCGGTGCCCATCAGTGCCTTGAAGACTTTGCTGAAATGCCCTGAGTGCAGCACGATCAGGCCCATGCCGTCCAGCACGCGGGCCACCACTTTGGCAGCAGCCTCGTTCGACACGTCGCCGTGCGCTTTGTGGCCCCACCAGATCAGCACGTCGGTGTTGTCCAGCACTTCGCCCGTCAGGCCGTGTTCCGGCTCGTCGAGCGTGGCGGTGTGAACGTTCTCGAAGCCGTGAGTGCTCAGCCCCGCTGCGATCACTTGGTGGATGCCGTCCGGGTAAACGGCGCTGACTTTAGGGTTTTCTTTTTCGTGGCGGTATTCGTTCCAAACGGTGATGCGCGGCTGAGAGTTGGTCTGGGTTACGGGGGTTTGGGTCATGGTGATTCTGAATCTAGCGCCTCTGAGCGTGAGTTGTCAGGCTCCCGAGAGGATCACTTGAGCCGTCTCTAGGTCGGTAAGCGCGGAGGTATGTTTCTGGATGGTTTTCCACTCGCCCCGGCGTAGTTCCAGTACCCAAGTCAGCTGATTTTGCACGGCTCTGAGCATCTCGCTTGCTCCGACTTTCACTTCGCTCGGCTCCACCTTGACCCGGCTTATGTCCCCGCCGTGCCCTGCCGAAGCGGTGATCTGCCTCTACCCGACACTGTCCGAGCTTTGATGAGCCGCTGATAAAATGCCCCGCATTAGGAAATCCAGCACGCCAGCGCTGATCCAGCCGCCCAGTACGGCGGGCGGCAAGTGTTCCTCGGCTTCCTTATGACTGTCTTTCCCGAAGTCTATTGATCCCGGCGGAAGTCGGTGAAACCTGAGATCTGAAAGATGAGAAAAGAAGAGTTGATGCCTCTGCAGAATATTCCTGCTGAGTCAGTCGAACGAATTACAAAAAAGCGTTGTCAACTTTGACCGAGATCAATAAACGGAGTTATGCTGATTAAAGCTAGTCAGATACGATTCGTGAACATACAGCTATCACTGAGAGGAACCGCCATGAATGATCATTCTGGAGCTGGACTATTTGATCGAGGGATTCATATTGCAGATGGGATCGTCCGCAGACCAAAAGGGTATTGGAGCGTTTCTGTTTACGATCTCTTGCAGTGGCTCGGCAGTGCCGGCTTTGGTCTGTCTCCGGTGCCGGCAGGGCTCGACGAACGATTCGAGTACCTCCAATTTATTGACGGAGCAGATCAAGGCTGGCCATTGCTCCCTTTCATCCAGAGTCTAGACGGTGCACGCGCCGCTGGCACCTTTGTGCGCAAGCTGGAATCGACTCTTGCGGCCTATGTGCCAACTGAGAGCGCACGTTGGCAATTGCCGACGACACCGCACGTTCAGGGCCCTATTCAGCATGGGGACGTTGGCCCATGGAATTTGCTTTGGGACAGTGAGCGCGGCGAAATTTGCGGCATCATCGATTGGGACCTGGCAGGCCCAGCTCCAGCAGGGTACGACTCAGGCATTCTCGCGTGGTTTATGGTTCCCGTGATGAATGACGACCGTGCCTACCAACGGGGATTTGGAACGCCGATTGATCGAGAGGAGCGACTACGGGCCTATTGTGATGGATATGGCATTAGCTGTGGCGAAATGCTTGGTCGCGTCATTGCAGCGCAGAATGAGCTTCGCAACCGCATCCTGTCGGCTTCGGAAGATGATCCGCCGACGTATGCGGCGTTGAAGAAAATTGATTTCACTGAGCGGTTCCGTGGAGATATAGAGTTCGCACTTGATTGGAAAAACCGGGGTTTTGGACGTGACGCTGAATGAGCTTATCTCCGAGCTGTGTTGCCTTTTTCAGATTTGAGGTGTTACCGACTTCCGCCGATATCAATAAGCGCTCTTGGAGGTGAGTGCGCTGAGATTCGGTCTACCCAGACCCTTAGAGTAGTGCCCGCCTCAGTGGTAAATCGGTGTCGGCGTGTCGGCAATTTCCAGCACTTCCAGCTTGTCGCCCACTTTGAGGCGTCCGGTTCGCCCGTTAAGGGGCGCGTCTTGCACCATATTTTGTCCGAACGGCACGTCCTGACCGCGTCTGCGGGTGCGGGCCAGCGTGCGGAGCGGTTCGGCGCTCATCTGGGCTTCCTTGGTCACGTTGATGACGCTGCATCTGGCGCAGGTTTCCACCACTTCAAAACCCACCGCGCCAATGCGGATGCGCCGCCAGAAGTCTTCTTGGTACGCGGCCCCGCCGCTGATCACAAAGTTGGGGCGCAGATCGGCGGCGCTGACCGGGTGGGCGAGTTGGCTGTTAAGGTCAGCCAGCGACGCTACGCTGATTAGGTTAAATGGACTGCCGTCCACGAAGCTGAGCTGCGAGCCATAAGGCCGGTCATCTGGTTGAAAGCGCTGCGTTTCGTCGGGCATATAAACCAGCTCGAACTGGCCGCCCAAGTACCGATTCAGCCACTCGGCGCACTCCGGCGACACCGAGACGCTCGGCAGCGCTTGGCCCCACAGGTCGGCGGTGAGGAGCTGGCCCTGCGGCTCAAAAGGCACACTTAAGCTGGGCATCTGCGGTGCGCCGAGTCGCAGGCCGCTCTCTTCCAAGCTGACCTTCACCAACTTGAGGCGCGGCTCCTCGCGCTGCGTCACCAGCCGCCCCGACGCGTCTACCACCATCCAGCGCCGGTCATGAATCAGGCCACGCGGCCCCACCGCCGAAGTCGAGAGCGAAATGCCGCCGGCCGATTTGACCGGGTAAATGTAGAGGGCGCTGAGGGTGAGCGGCTCGGAAGGGGTAGGCATAGTCGGTGTCCTTTCAGGAAGTGGGATGCGGGAACGCAGGTCATTCAAGTCAAAAACAGCGAGTCATCCGGGCAGGTTTCTTCCAGCCGCCCAAACAGCGCCGGACTGATGACGCACCCGGCCAGCTCCAAAGCCAGCAGCAGCGCTCCGAAGACGGGTTCGTGATGGCTGGCTTGCCAGCGGACATCAGGACAGCTTTCCTGTACCCGCGCCATCAGCGCCTCGCGCAAAATCGGCGAGGGATGCCGCATCACGCCGCCAGAAGTGGTCAGCAGGTAATCGCCGGATAGATTCACTTTGCCCGCAGCCGCCAAGGCGTAGTCGCCCAGCGCCGCGCCGTGCTTTTGCACGAGCCTGAAGCTGGTCGGGTCGCCCGCTGCGGCGGCATCGAGCAGCACCCGCGCCAGTCGGCCCAAGTGAGCCGGAGCCGTTTGGGTGCGCCCAGTAAACGAGTGCAGCAAGGCTTCCACGCTGGGCATCTCAAAATGGGCCAGCACCCGGTTCGTCAACTGGGTGGGCGGGTCTATGCCGAGTTCGGCGCGGTAAACGGCCCGCAACGCTACTCGGGCCAGCTCTTCTGCACCCTCGGGTTCTTGCCAGTAACTGCTGTGCCACACCCGCCCGTCTGCGCTGCGGGCGGCGATGCCCGCGCTGGTGCCGCAGGCCACTGCCACGCCGAGGCCCTCCAGCGATCCGGCCCGCAGCGCTCCCACCGCGTCGTTGACGACTTGCTGGCGCTTGGCCCAGTGCCAGCGGCGCAGCTCGCTTTCCAGCAGGGTGAAGTCTTCGGGCCAGTCCGCTCCGGTGGCGCTGAGCGTCACGGCTTGCAGCGGCTCACGGCCTACCCCCGCGTTGGTTTTGGCCGCTGCCACCGCGTCTTCCAAGTGGCGCAGGGCTTGTTCAGGCTGGACATAGATATTGCTGGGCCCGGCTCGCCCGTAGCCGCGCACCGTGCCGGAGGTGTCGGCGATCAGGGCAATGGTTTTGGTGTTGCCCGCGTCTATCCCCAAGACCAGATCGTTCGCCGCCCACTCGCTCACACCCAGGCGGCCTCGTCCGCGATGACCGTTAGCGGGGTGCGCCGCAGCAGCGAGGCGGGCAAATCGGGGGTCGGCCCATCTTCCAGTGCTGAGCGCAAGACGGCGCGTTTGTGCGCTCCGCTGACCAGCAGCAGGGTCTTCCGGGCTGCCAAAATAATGTCCATTCCGGCGGTGATGGCCTGCTTCGGCACTGGCAGCTCGCCCCAGTAAGCGGCATTGCTCGCCAAACTCTCGGGTGTCAACTCCAGCACGCGGGTCGGTACGTCAGCGGGGCTGGGCGGTTCGTTGAAGCCGAGGTGTCCGTTTGGCCCCAGTCCCAAAATCGCCAAGTCGAGCCCGCCGAGCGCGGCAATATCCGCTTCAAAAGTACGCGGGTCTTCCAGCTTGACGGTGCGGTGAATGCCCAGCGGTTCCACGAACGACCTGAGCATCCAGCTCCACAAACTGCGCGGGTCGTCTTCAGCCACGCCCAGGTATTCGTCGAGCTGCACGGCCACCACGCGGTCCATCTGCAGCTCACCGGCCCGCACCCGCCGCGCCAACTCTGCGTAAGTCGGCATGGGGGTGTTGCCAGTGGCGACCAAAATGCTCAAATCGGGCTTGGCGCGAACCTGCTCGGCGATAAAGTCGGCGGCGGCGGTGGCTAGCGCCTGCGAATCCGGCTGAATGTTGAGCTTCACGCCGCCGACCATCACCACAGCCGCTCCGGCAAAAACTGGCGGTGGGCGCGGGCGAGTTCGTCATACAGCGTCTGGGCCAGCGGTAAAGTCCGGACTAAGGGGTTGCTCGTCAGCGCTGCAATAGCTTCTTTGCGGCTGCCACTCCAAGCGGCGTCGGCGGCGAGCTGCTGGTATTCGCCCAGAGCGCTGAGCAACCCGCGAACCGGCGGCGGCACCCGGTAGCCGCCAAGAGGCCTTACGCCTTGCCTGTTAACCAAGCACGGCACTTCCACCACCCGCGAATCGGGGAAATCCTGAATGGCCCCCGCGTTCGCCACATTGGTCGGCCAGATTTCGTTTTTGTCGTTGAAGAGGGCGTCCATCACGTCTACGGCGACTTCGAGCTCAAAAATGCCGCCGCGTGAGAGCTCAGGTTCGAGCACCGGGTTCTTGGCGTCCAGTTGCTGGCGGTAGTGCTGCCAGTAGCTCGGCACGTCTCTAAGGATGTCCTCGGCGCGGGTGGTCGGCTTGTCCAAGAGCTCCCGCAGCATCTCGCGCTCAAAGTAGTAATACTTCATGTACGAGGCGGGCAGGCTGTCCATCTGCACCGCCAAGCTGATCCAGCACCGCGCCCAGTCGTCGCTGATGCCTTCTGCCAGCTTTTGCGCCAAAATCGGCAGCATCGGCTGGCCGTCATACTCGGCCCCGCCACTTCGGGTCTGAGCGCTCCAGCAAGCATGATTGAGGCCCAGCATCACCGCCCGCACCTTGGCGGGGTCGAGTCCGGCGAGTTCTGCAATCTCCTGCGGAAAGACAATCGGGCCTTCGCACAGCGACACCACCTTGATGGCCGAGTGATCTGCCACCGCCTGAGCCACGATATTGACTGGATTGGTGTAGTTGAATAAGGTGGCGTCGGGGCAAATGGCCTGCATGTCTTCCACCAAGCCCCGGGCGATGTGAATGGCCCGCAGCGCCATAAAAAAGCCGCCTGCTCCCTGCGTTTCCTGCCCGATCGCCCCGTGATGCAGCGGAATGCGCTCGTCTTGGGCGCGGGCCTCGAAGCCGCCGGGCCGGTAACTCGACAGCACCCCGTCGCAGCCGTCTAGGGCCGCGCGTCTGTCGGTGGTCGCGCTGATCTTGAGGTCTGCGCCCTGCGCCGCCGCCATCTTGCGCGACAACCGGCACACCAAGTCCAGCCGCTCCTCGTCGATGTCTTGCAGCACGATTTCCGAGCCGGAGAAGTTGGCGGCCTGCCGAATAAATGAGGCGACAGTGCCGGGGGCGCGGGTGCTGCCGCCGCCGATGTAAGCGATTTTGACTTGAGCCATAGCAGGGAGTCCTTTTGCCGAGTGTAGGCAAGCCACTGGGTTAAATACCGATGGGTTGAAGGCCGAGTCGAGTAAAGCATGAAAACGTTACATCGGACGCCAGAGTGATCGGCCCTTGAGTTCTCGGCACTGGAAGAAAAAGCCGCCCAACCTGTTTGCAGGACTGAGCGGCTTCGGTGTCGGTTGCTTCTGGGTCGGTTGCGTGTGCCTCAATCCGTCAAAATTTATTTGGGTTTGACGTTGAGGTACATCAGGCGTGCGCCGATGCTGTCGTCGGGGCTGGCGTCGTTGTAGGGATTGGCGGCGGTGGGGAAGCCGGTAAAGCGCGAGGTGTTGTACAAGTTAAACTGCGTGCGGTCGGTCAGCGGCACCCAAGGCGCGTCTTTCATCACGGCGCTGACCATCACGGCCACGGCTTTTTTCTGAGTCGCCAAGTCGCTGGTCGAGCGGAAGGTTTGCAGCGCCTTGGTGATATCGGGGTTGGTGTAGCGAGACAAGTTGCTGGGCGCAATTTTGCCGGCAGCGGCGCTGAGTTCGGGAGCGAACGACTGATAAAAGAGGTAGTAGGGCGTCGGGCCGTTGCCCCAGCCCCAACTGATGCCCATGTCGTAGGTGGCGCTCTGCATACTGCCGGAATAACCCGCCCAAGCTTGCTGGTCAATGCTGGTGTTGATGCCGAGTTGCTTGAGGTTGTCACCGACCACCTGCGCCATGGTAATAAAATCGGTCCAGCCCGCGCCCACCAAAATGCGGTAGCTCGGCAGCGGCTTGCCGTCTTTGCCGAGGCGCACGCCCTGGGCGTTTTTCTTGTAGCCAGCGGCGGTGAGGGCGGCGTCAGCGGCGGCGGGGTTGTATTTGCCCCCCATGTTCTTGTCGCTGGCCGAAAGCCACTTGTCTTGCTGGGCCGGAATGATGGCCGAGGGCGCTGAGGCAGGCACGGCCCCCGCGTAAGCTTTTTGGGCGACTTCCTTGGTGTTGATGGCGCTGGAGACGGCCCGCCGGAAGCCTGCGTCGCTAAACGGCGCTTTGGTGGTATTGAAGTACAAGAAATTACCGTTGTTGGTGGGCCACCAGTACTCGGTGTTCTTGTTTTGCTTGGCAAACGCAATCGGATCGGAGATGCCCACGTAGCCGTAATCGGCGTCGCCTTTAATCAACTTGAACAGCGCGGCGTCGTTGCTGCTGGTCGAGAGCCACACCACCGCGTCCACGTACGGCTGACCCTTGAGCCAGTAATTGGGGTTTTTGAGGACACGCAGTGCCTGCTGGCTGTAAGTGTCGGTCACGAATGGCCCGGTGCCAATGGGCTTGGCGTTGGTGTAGGTTCCGGGGTCGGTGACGCTGGCCCACAGGTGCTGAGGCACGATAGGTTGCTGCGCCAAAAACTGAAAAGTCGGGGTATTGGCTTTGTCGAAGGTGAAGACCACCGTGTTGGCGTTGGCGGCCTTGGCGCTGGTCAGGCCGTTTTTCCAGACACCGGCCAAGTCCAGTACCGGATACTTTTTCATGTAGTTAAAAGTAAAGGCCACGTCGTCCGCGTTGAAAGCTTGATTGTCCGTCCATTTCACGCCGCTGCGGGTCGTTACCGTCAGGGTTTTGTTGTCTTTGCTCCAAGCGTACTTGGTGCCCAGTACCGGCGTCACTTTGCCGTTGAGGCTGTTGACGAAAAATAGGCTTTCGTAAATGGCCGAGTTGGTCGGCAAGAGGTGTTGGCTGTTGGGCAAGAAGGGATTGAAATTCTGAGCGCCCCACGGATCGTTTCTGACCACCGTGAAAGTGCTTTTGGGATTTTGGGCGTAAGCGGCGCTGCTGAGGGCAGCCGTAAGGACGAGAGCGAACTTGGCGAAGGTTTTGGCGTTTTTCATGAGTGTCCTCCGAGAGGAAGTGGGGGTTTTGGAGGTGCTAAAGCCGTAAGTTTACGAGTGGATGTCTAGAGGTATAGGCGTTTGGGCCGCCCGACACTGTATCTCTGGTCAATGTCTAGCCCGCTGGGGAAAGGAAGCTGGGAAGCTGCTTGTTTGAGAGCAAATTGAGCGCCTCCTTCACCTCTGGCCCGCGCTGCTTATTCGGGCGGCCCAGTGGACTCACGCCGCACCAGTTCCGGCATAAAGGTCAGCGGCCCACCGCTCTGCCCCTCCAGCAAGCGCAGAGCCAGATTGGCCGCCGCCACGCCCATCGGGTAAGCGGGCTGGCGGATGCTGGTCAGGCGCGGGTAGAGCAGCGAGGCGATCACCGCGTCGTCAAAGCCGATGACGGCCACTTGCTGCGGCACCCTCAGGCCGCGCCGGTGCAGCGAGCGCAGCACCCCGGCGGCCATCAGATCGCCCGCCGCGAAGATGCCATCGGGGAAAGTGTCGCCGGGGAACGTGCCAGCAGGCGTACTTCCAGCTGAGCTTGTCCATCCTGAACCTCCCCCTACCGCACCGCCCAGCAGCGCTTCGCCCGCCCGCAAGCCCGAAACTTCGGAATAATCGCCCCCGAAGCGGCGGTAGGTCAGTCCGGCCCCGGCCACCACCCGCGCAAAGCCGCGCTCGCGCTCGGCACTCTCGCGGCCCTCCGCGCCCACGTAGGCGAGGCGGCGGCGCTGTGAGGCCAGCAGTTCGTGGGCGGCCAGCGCTCCGCCCGCTTCGTTGTCGAGTTCGACCCGGTGCGGCAAACCGCTGACCTCGGGCGCGACGTGAATCCAGCCCGAATGCCGCTGCAACGGAAGCAGTGCGCCCAAGCGCGAATTGATGACGATCCCGCCGTCGAGCGCGTGCCTAAGCAGGTGCTGGGCCGCGCCGCGTTCGGCAGCCTCGTCGTCGTGGCTGGAGGCCAGCAAAATGCTCATGCCGTGACGCCCCAGCACGTCTCCGATGGCCCGAATTATTTCGCCGTAAAGCGGAAAAGCCACGTTCGGCACGATCAGGCCGACCAAATCGCTGCGCCCGCGCACGAGGTTGCGGCCCAGCGGACTCGGTTTGTAGTCCAAGGCGGCGGCCCACTCCACCACGCGCTGGCGGGTCTGGGGACTGACCACGCCTTCGTTACTGAGGGCGCGGGACACGGTGGCGATAGAGACGCCGGCTTGCTTGGCCACTTCACGGATCCCCGCACCGCGCACCTTCTCACTTTGCACTTTCTTACTTGACAAGGCCGCTTTTTGCGTCGCTGGGCGCGGGCTCGGCTCGGTTTTCGGCATGGCCCTCCCTCAGAATGAAAAAGTGAGCTGTTTAGAGCGGACGGAACAGACAAATCGTCGATGTAAACGTTACATGTGTTGGTAAGGCCAGCCTAAGAGCTGGGCGCTCCAAAGTCAAGCGCAGTGGAGCGTGGGCGGCGATCATGCGCCGAAGTCCGGGGCACCAATCCACCGCCTTGCAAAATAGATTGCAATTGGGTAAGATTTGCAAAATAAAATACATTTTTAGCCCCCCCACCTTTTGGCCGTGTCGTGGTTTAGTTCGCTTCACCGTTCGCCCTCTTGAAGATTCAGTCAGAAGGAGTCGCCGTGTCGTTAGCCCAAGTGAGTGCTGGAGCTTATCTCAAACCTCCCTGTCTAGGTCGCTGCTGTGCGACTTGACCGCGCCGAGCTTCGCCTCGTTTCGCTGCCGCTCCTAAAGCCCTTCCGCACTTCGTTTGGAGTGATGAATGGCAAGACGTTCGTGCTGCTACGCCTCTTCGGTGAGGGACTGGAGGGCGTGTCAGAAGGCGTCATGGACGTGCGGCCCGATTTCCGGGAGGAAACCACCAGCGGCGCACTAGCCCTGCTGCAAGAAACCATTTTGCCGAGCGTGCTGGGCCAAGACTTCGCCAACCCCGAACACCTGATGCGCCATTTATCGGGAATCCGCGGCAACCGGATGGCGCTGGCGTCCGTCGAAATGGCCTTCTGGGATTTGTGGGCCAAGAGTCTGGGGCTGCCGCTCTCTACCGTGCTGGGCGGCGTCAGAAACGAGGTGGCGGTGGGCGTGTCGCTGGGCATCCAGCCGAGCATCGAGGCCACCGTGGACTCTGCCGTGCGCCACGCCGAGCAGGGCTACAAGCGCATCAAACTCAAGATTCAGCCGGGCTGGGACGTTAAAATGGTGCGGGCGGTCAAGGCGGCACTGGGTGACTTGCCGGTCACGGTGGACGCCAATGCCGCGTACTCGCTGGGGCAGATCAACACCCTGCGCGAACTCGATACACTCGGCCTCGATTACATCGAGCAGCCACTGGCCTGGGACGACATGCGCGACCACGCCAAGTTGCAAGCCCTGATGCAGACGCCGCTGTGCTTAGACGAGTGCATCACCTCGGCACAGGACACCCGCAAGGCGCTGGAAATGGCTGCTTGCCGCCTGATCAACATCAAAGTCGGACGGGTCGGCGGTCACTTGGAAGCGCGGCGGATTCACGACGTGGCCGCTGCATTCAGCGCTCCGGTGTGGTGCGGCGGGATGCTGGAAAGCGGAATCGGCAGAGCGCACAACATCCACCTCGCCACACTGGAAAACTTCACCAAGCCCGGCGACACCAGCAGTTCCTCGCGGTACTGGGCACGCGACATTGTTCATGAACCGCTGGAAACGTCGGGCGGCATGATGCCCGTTCCGGGGGGTGCGGGCATCGGCGTCACGCTGGACTTGCCGTTTTTAGACACGCTGACACAGATGAAGGTGGACGTAAAACCGCAGCGCACTTCCGCCGCGCCAGCCGTACCTTGAACAGTCGTACCTTGAATCCGCCCGCCGCCCTGCATATTCGGGAGCTGAGTGGGCTGGGCGAACTCGCCCTCACGCCGCCCCTGGCACGGGCTGTCTGGGGTGAGGGCGACCATCCGGAAGACCCCGGCTTGCTGCTGGCGGTGCAGCATATCGGCGGTCTGGTGGCGGGCGCGGTAGACGGAGACGGGCAAATCTGGGCGTATCTGGTCGGTTTGCCCACCAAAGACGCCGGCACCCAGCACTCGCACCGCCTCGGCGTGCATCCGAGCGCCCGCAAGCAGCATCTGGGTGAGAAACTCAAGCGTTTTCAGCGCGAGTGGTGTTTGGAACGCGGCATTCAGATGATTCGCTGGACGTTCGACCCGCTCCTGCTCGTCAATGCTCACCTCAATATTCACCGGCTGGGCGCGGTGGTCGGCACCTTCTTACCCAACTACTACGGCCAGATGGGCGGCATCAACGCGGGAGCGCCCTCAGATAGGTTTGAAGCCGAGTGGGTACTGGACAGTGAACGTACAAGGGCGCATCTGACTGGACAAGTCACTGAAGTCTGGCCCGCTCAAGCCTTTGATCCCCTCAAGGACAAGTTGCCCGCCACCTTGCCAGAGCAGCTCGCCGTTAGCATTCCGAAAGACTTTTACCGCTTGCTGCGCGAAGATCAGGCGCAGGCACTGGGCTGGCGGCTTAAAACCGGCCCGCTGTTCACCCGACTCTTTTCGGAAGGCTACAGCCTGACAGACGTGAGCCTCAGCCGCGAACATTATTTATTTGAACGCGGAGCCGAATGCTGAACTTCGTTATCCGCCGCGTGCTGGCGCTGCCGCTGATCATGCTGGCGGTAACGTTTCTGATTGTGCTGGTGATGCAGCTCATCCCGCCGGAGCAGCGGGCGGTGGCCTTTACCACCAACTTGCAGCAACTGGACCGCGTGCAGGAGATCATCAAGACCAACCACCTCGACGGCAGCGTCTTTGAGCAG
The DNA here is from genome assembly GCF_007280555.1 of Deinococcus detaillensis. NCBI lineage: Bacteria > Thermotogati > Deinococcota > Deinococci > Deinococcales > Deinococcaceae > Deinococcus > Deinococcus detaillensis. The sequence goes on from NZ_VKDB01000002.1 coordinate 222,490, forward strand.
TACGGGTTGTGGCTGGGACAGGCGCTCAGCGGCAACCTGGGCTTCTCACGCACCAGTGGGCAGCCGGTGACCGCCACGCTGCTGGCCCGCTTTCCCGCCACCCTGGAGCTGACCCTCTTTACGCTTATTCCGCTGGTGTGGGTGGGGATCTGGCTGGGCGGGCAGGCCGCCGTTCACCGCAACCGCCTGCCCGACGCCGTGATCCGGATCATCGCCGTGCTGGGCTACAGCATTCCCAGTTTTGTGCTGGGCGTCTGGCTGCTGGTGATCTTTTACGGCGCGCTGGACTGGCTGCCCGGCACCGGCAACATCAGCAACGACAGCGCTCTTTTGCTGATGACCGGCAGCGTGCGCCACGTCACCGGCCTGGTGACAATAGACGCCCCGCTGAGCGGGCGGCTGGACGTCTTCTGGGACGGCCTCAAGCACCTGATTTTGCCTTCCTTTACCTTGCTGGTGGTCGGCATTCCAGCGCTGATTAAAGGCACCCGCGCCAGCATGATCGAGGCGCTGCACAGCGATTACATCCGCACCGCCCGCGCCAAGGGCATTACCGAGAGAGTCGTGATCCATAAGCACGCCCGCCGCAACGCCATGTTGCCGGTCGCCACCCTCATCAGCCTGAGCGTCTCGGGCCTGCTGCAAGGCGCGGTGCTGGCCGAAACGCTCTACGGCTACCCCGGTGTGGGCGCGTGGGACGCTCAAGCTGCAGCGGCAGGCGGCCACCCCCGGGCGCTGGGCAATTTCACCCGCTTGCTGAGCCACTACGTGCGTGAGCAAGGTCTGCTGAGTCTCGAAGAAGGCGTGCGCCGCATGACCAGCCTGCCCGCCGAGCACCTGCGCCTCAAAGACAGGGGAGAGTTGCGGGGAGGCGCTTACGCCGATGTGGTAATTTTTGATCCGGCGACCATCCAAGACAAAGCCACCTACGCCGAGTCCAATAACCTCTCGGTGGGCGTGCAGGGCGTGTGGGTCAACGGCGTGCAGACCTTGAATGACGGTCAGCACACGGGGGCCTTGCCGGGCATGCGGCTCTACGGGCCGGGGGCGGCGACTTCGGGGCGTGCCGGTTGAGCTTTCTCGGTATGCTGATGCCATGACAAGCCTTGCCAGCGCTCCAATGGGTTCGGCGGTCGAGCGCCTCCGTGCCGGAGTAGAGGAGCTGAGCCAGCGGGATCAGCGCGTCGCCCGCTTTTGTATTGACCACGCCGAGGAAGTGCCGTTTTTGAGTGCGGGTGAATTGGCCGGGCGCTTGGGCATCAGCGGCGCGGCCATCACCCGTTTTAGCCAGCGGGTCGGCTACGACGGCTATCCGCACTTCCAAAAGACGGTGCGCCATGACCTCCGGGCCACCCTCGGCCTCAAACAGCCGGGGCCTCAAAACGCCGTCGTCGCTGATTTTTGGGCCAGCGAACGCGCCAATCTGGAGAATCTTGCGGCGCTGCCAGAGCAGCAACTGCTCCTTTTCGCGCAGGCCATCGCGCAGGCCCGCCGGGTCTGGATCGTGGGTGCCCGCTCCTCATACGGTCTGGCGCTGATGGCCGAAGCGCTGTTGTCTTCGTTTCGGCCACGCGTCGAAGCGCACTCCGCCGATCTGCTGCTCAGCCGCCCCGAGCAGTTCCTCGAACTGACGGCTGAAGACGCCGTGCTGGTCTACACCCTGCGGCGCTACAGCCGCGCCACCACCCAAGTCGTCACCGCCCTGCACGAGCGCGGTGTCACGGTGCTGCTGCTGACCGATCAGGGCGCTTCGCCGCTCGGTAAGTTGGCCCGTCACTGCCTGCGCCTGCCCACCCAAGGTTCTGAAGCCGCCGCTTCGGTTGCGCCGTTTGTCAGCGTCACCTCGCTGATGATCGTGCTGGTTGCCAGAGCATGGAAGGGTGACCACTTCAAGCAAACCGAAGCCCTCAAAGCCGAGTTCGGCGTGTACGAATACTGACGGAGCAGGGGAGAGGATTCAAAGTTCGGCCCTGAATACAGATAAAAATAGGGGAGAAATCGGAGCGCAACTGCTCCGATTTCTCCCCTCAGTATTTGGGATAGTCCCCCAAGCCGTTTGATCTGGCCGCGCCCCGGACGGCCACCCAGTTAGGGCTGGGCGCTCCAGTCCTTACTCAATTTCAGCTTCAGCTTGATCGGCAACTCGGCGCTGCTCTGGCCCAACAAAATCTCGAAGTCGCCCGCTTCGGCCACCCAAGCGTTTTGAGTGTCGTCAAAGTAGGCCAGCGAGCGCATATCCAGCTTCAGCGTCACGGTTTGGCTTTCGCCTGCGGGCAAGCTAACTTTGGCAAATCCTTTGAGTTCCTTGCTGGGCCGCTCCAAGCTGGCGGCGACATCACGCAGGTAGAGCTGCACCACCGTTTGCCCAGAGCGCTCTCCGGTGTTGCGAACCGTCACGCTGACGCTGACAGACTCACCCGGCTCAAGCTGCTCGGCGCTTAGGGCCGCGTCCGAGAGTTCAAAGGTCGTGTAGCTCAGCCCGGAGCCAAAGGCAAACAGCGGCGTCGTGCCCGCTTTGTCGGCGTGGCGGTAGCCGATAAACAGCCCTTCCTGGTAGTCCACGTGGCCGTTTTCGCCAGGATACTGCAAGTCCGGCGTTTCAGGATGGGTCGGGTCGTCGCTGAGGCGGGCCACAAACGTTTGCGGCAATCGCCCGCCCGGATCGGCTATTCCCAGCAGCACGTCGGCGAAGGCGTGCCCGGCTTCCTGACCGGGAAACCAGCCTTGCAGCAGGGCGGGCACGGCGTCCAGCCAGGGCATCAAAACGGGCCCGCCGGTTTGCAGCAGCACCACCGTGCGCGGGTTAGCGGCCAGCACGGCGCTGATGAGTTCGTTTTGCTGACCCGGCAAGTCCAGCCCCCAGCGGTCTACGCCCTCGGTTTCCCACTCGCCAGTGGTGCCGACACACACCACCGCGTACTCGGCCTCGCCCGCAATCCGGACGGCCTTGGCAAAAGCTGTTTCCGGCAGTGGGGCGCGGAACCCCAGCCGCACGGCGCTAAAAGAAGCGACGCTGTTCTCGGCTGCTTTGGGGCTAAATTCGATGACCGCACGGTGCTCGCCCGCGCTCAGAAAACGGCTGGCCCGCACCTCGTCGCTGCCCATCGTGAAATAGGTGTCGCCCGCTTGCCAGTTCGTCCAGTTGTCGATGACTTCCTCGCCGTTCACACTCAGTCGGCTCAGGCCCGCGCTGTAAAGACTCAGATCGTAGTCACCCGCATCTGGGGCGTTCAGGGTCAGGTTCAGGCGAACGTGCAGCGAGTCGGCGCTGACGCCTTCAGGCAAAGCAAACCACATCACTTCGCTGCCCCGTCTTTGCTCGGTGGCAATGACCTGACCGTCCGCGCTGAGATACTCAAGCTCAATCGCCGCGTCCAGCGCGGGCAAAAAGCGGGCATTGTCGCAGCCTACGGCGTAAGTCACCTTGTTCTGGCCCAGCGCCGCCCTCAAGCCTTCCAGCGGTGAGACTTCGCGGTGGGCTTGCATCTGGGCGCTGCCGCCGCCCATCACCTGCGCCTGCGCGGCATTCGGGCCGATCACGGCGACAGTCGCGCCCGCTGGCAGCGGCAAGAGACCATCCGTATTTTTGAGCAAAACGGTGCCCTCTGCTCCGGCGCGGCGAATCAGGGCGCGGGTGTCCGGGCGCTCCTCGCCTTTCTCAGCGGCTTCGCTCACGTCGCGGGGGTGGGCGAAAGTTCCAGTGCGCTCAATGAGGCGCAAGACTTCGCCCGCTGCCCTGTGCACCGCTTGACGGGTGATGGGGTCATTTTGGGCTTCTTCTAGCAAATGGGTGCGGGCGCGGCTCGGCCCCGGCATTTCCAGATCGAGGCCCGCCCGCAGCGATTCGCCGGAGCTGTAAGTGCCGCCCCAATCCGACATGATCAGGCCGTCAAATCCCCACTCGTTACGCAAAATCTCACTCAGCAGGCGCGGAGACTCGCTGACATAGGTGCCGTTCACTTTGTTGTAACTGCTCATGATCGCCCACGGCTGGGCGTCTTTAACCACCATCTCAAAGGGCCGCAGGTACAACTCCCGCAGAGCGCGTTCGGGAATGTCGGAGCTGATGGAGTTGCGCTGATATTCCGATTCGTTGCCGACAAAGTGCTTGACGGTGGCCGACACGCCGCCGGATTGCAGCCCCTGCACGTAAGCGGTGGCGAGTTTGCCGGTCAGGAAGGGGTCTTCGGCGTAGCTCTCGAAGTTGCGGCCATTGAGGGTGGATCGGAATAAATTGATGGTCGGAGCCAGCAGCACGCCCGCACCTTTGTCGTGGGCTTCGCGGGCCAGCGAGACGCCCACCTCGCGCAGCAACTCCACGTTCCAGGTGCTGCCGAGCGAAATACCCACTGGAAACGCCGCCGTCGGCGTGCCGCCCACCAAAGCTCCGCCGCCGCGCACCCCAGCCGGACCGTCGCTGACTTTGAGGGCGGGAATGCTCAAGCGGGCAATGCCCACCGTGCGCCAAGCGTCGGCTCCGGCGAGCAAGCTGATCTGTTCGTCTAGGGTGAGTTGGTCTAAGAGGGTGCCGAGATCGGGGGTGGTCATGAAATACCTCTGAAGAATAAAGAAAAAGCTCAACCACTCGGAAGAATGGCCAAGCGCGAATGGTCGGTCTGCATGAAGAATCAAGCTCAAACGCCGGGCGTGTCTAGGTTGTCAGGATACAGCGGCGTCAGGACGCAGGAGCGGCTGCGCGGCCAGCGCCGGATCGTGCAAAATGCAGCGGGCCTGATGATCCGGCCCCACGTCGTACATCTTGGGTAGCCCGTCACGGCAAGCGGCGCGGGCGTGTGGGCATCTCGGCTCGAAGGGGCAGCCGGGCGGCAAGTTGGAGAGGTCGGGCACTTCGCCGCGTGTTTCCACTCTTTCGGGGTGCATGGCCTCGTCGGGCTTGGGCGCGGCGCTCCTGAGCAGTTGGGTATACGGATGCTGCGGCGCGTCGATCACCTGCGGAGACAGTCCGATTTCCACGATGTAGCCGGTGTACATCACTGACACCCTATCGGCCATATAGCGTGCGCCCGCCAGGTCATGCGTAATAAACAGCATACTCAAGCCTTCCTGATCTTTGAGATCGAGCAGCAGATTCATGATGTCGAGCCGGATGGACACGTCGAGCGCTGAGGTCGGCTCGTCGGCCAAAATCAGTTCGGGCCGGGCCGCCAGAGCGCGGGCGATCACCACGCGCTGGCGCTGCCCACCGGAAAGTTCGTGCGGTTTCTTGGCGGCCCAAGCTGCTCCCGGCGCGAGGCCCACCCGGTCAAGCAAGCTGTTGACCTGCGGCGAGACGTCTTTGCCCTTGGCGATCCCGTGAATGATCAGTGGCCGCGAGAGGATGTAGCCGATGGTGTTCAGTCCGTTGAGGCTGCCGTACGGGTCTTGAAAGATCATCTGAACGTGCTTGCGGAACTTGGTCAGCGCCGCGCCTTTAAGATTGTTGGGCACCGGCTGGCCGCTGAGTTTCATGCTGCCGCTGCTGGGTTCGTACAGGTGGGCAATCAAGCGGGCGATGGTGCTCTTGCCCGATCCCGATTCGCCCACCAAAGCCAGCACCTCGCCGCGCCCGATGCTGAGGCTGACATTGTTGACGGCGGTGACTTTCTTGCCGCCGCGCCCCACCGAAAAGACTTTGGTCAGGCCGCTCAGTTCAAGAGCGGGCACGCCGCCGACGTAAGGAGCGGGGAGATCCATCTCAGTCGCTGGCAAGGGCATGTTCCTCATCGTACATCGCGGGTTTGATGGCGGGCGAGTGTAGGAAGCAGGCGACGCGGTGGACAGGTTCGCCTTCTTTAGAAAGATTGACGTTGGCGGGCTTTTTTACGTCACAAGTGCCGGGAATATGCACGGTGCAGCGCTCATAAAAGGGGCAGCCGGGGGTGTCTTGCGCCAGCGAAGGCGGGCGGCCCGGAATGCCCCCGCGCCGCTCGCGCTGGCCTGACAGCGGCGGAAAGGCGGTCATCAAGCGCTGGGTGTAAGGATGCTTGGCGGCGGTGTAGATCTCCTGGGCTGGGGCTTCTTCCACCACCTCGCCCGCGTACATGATGGCGATGCGGTCACTCATCTCGACCAACAAGCTCAGATCATGGGTGATGAAAATAATGCTGATGCCCAGTCGGCGGCGCACCTCATTGATCTCCTGCAAAATCTGGCGCTGTACCACCACGTCGAGGGCGGTGGTCGGCTCGTCCATGACCACCAGCTTGGGCTCCAAGGCCAGCGCGATGGCGATGACGACCCGCTGTTTCATGCCGCCGGAAAGTTGGTGCGGAAAGGCGTCGAGGTAATCGGGCCGGATGCCGACCAGCTCGAACAGTTCTCTGGCGCGGGCTTCTAGCTTGGCTTTGTCGTGAACGCCGTGCGCCTGCATGGCGTCGTAGACCTGTTCCCGAATTTTAATGACCGGATTGAGGATGTTCATGGACGCCTGAAACACCAAGCTGTACTCCTTCCAACGGACGCGGCGCAGTTCTTCGGGCGTCAGCGAGAGCAGGTCTTGTCCTGAGAGCCGTGCCTCACCGCCAAAAACTGCGCCAGGAGCGTCGAGCAACCTGGTTGCGGCAAAGGCCAGCGTACTTTTGCCGCAGCCGGATTCGCCCGCCAGCCCCAGAAACTCGCCGGGAGCCACGTCCAGTGACACGTCGCGTACCGCCCGCACCGGGCCGCTGGGCGTCAGGTATCCGGCGTCGAGGTGCTGAATAGACAGCAGCGGGAGGGTGCTGGCGTCCACCACTTTGGCCACCGACTTGCGGCGCAGCACCTTGGTGGCCTTGCCCAGCTGGTTAGATTTGGGATTACTGATCTCGTCAACGCCGAAATTCAGGAAGGCGAAGGCCATGCCCAGAATTGAAATGCCCAGACCCGGAGCCGCCACCCACCACCACGCGCCCTGCAGCAGCGCGTTTTTGGCCTGCGCCCAGTAGAGCATGGTGCCCCAGGTGACTTTACTGACGTCCCCAATGCCGATAAACGACAGCGCCGCTTCACTGAGTACGGCGTAAAGAGCGGTGCCGAAGAAGTTGGCGGCGATGATGCCCGCCAGATTCGGCAGCATTTCTTTGAAGATGATGCGAGCCGGGCTTTCGCCAGTCGACACGGCGGCGTGAATAAAGTCGCGGTTGCGCAGCGTCAGTGCCTGCGATCTCAGCACCCGCGCTCCCCAGGGCCAGCCGGTCAGCGAGATGACCAAAATAATGGCCCAGATGCCCCCGCCGCGCAAAAAAGCGCTGACGATAATCAGCAGTGGCAGCCCCGGCAACACCAAAAAGACGTTGGTGATGGTGTTGATGACCTCACCTGTGCGGCCCCCGTAATACGCGGCGCTCAGCCCCAGCGCCGTGCCGATGGCCGTGGAGATGACCCCCGACGCGACGCCGATCAGCAGTGTCAGCCGAGCGCCGTAGAGCAGTTGGGTAAAGATGTCTTGGCCCAGCGCAGTGGTGCCGAGCAGGTGGCCTACGCCGGGCTTGATCCACGGATCGAAGGTGCCCCGACTCGGGTCGTAGCTGCTGATGAGTGGAGCCAGCAGCCCCAGCACCAGCATCACCAGGATGATGGTCGCGCCAGTGGTGGCACGCGGTGAGCGCCAAATTACACCGAGTGGGCCAGCCCGCAGCCACGCCAGCGGCGTCAGCCTAACAATCGGAATCGCGGTCATGTGTTTTTCCTGTTCACCGGGTTCTCCCTCATTCCTGGCCGTCCCGGACGCGGGGATCGAGCACGGCATACAGCATGTCCACGATAAAATTGGCGATCAGCACGGCGGCCGCGATCAGCAGGAAAATGGCCTGCATCAGTGGGTAATCCACGGCGGCCACCGCGCTGTAAAGGTAAAACCCCAGGCCCGGATAGCTGAAGACCGTCTCGACCAGAATTGAGCCGCCCACCACGAAGCCCAGCGCCATCCCGAAGCCGGTTAAGCTGGGCAGCAGGGCATTTTTGAGAACGTAACGGTTGACGATGCGGCCTTCGCTGAGGCCCTTGGCGCGGGCAAACGCCAGATAATCCTCGCCCATCACGCCCATCACGTTGTTGCGCATGGTCATCAGCCAGCCGCCCGCCGCCGTCACGATGATGGTGACGGCGGGAAGGGCGGCGTGGCGCAGCATCGAGCCCCACCATTTGGCCGTCCAAGCGTCCCCGATAAACGGATCTAAGTTGCCGCTGAGCGGAAAGACGCTCGATTTGAGGGCGAAGAGATACAGCAGCACCAGCCCCAACCAGAAATACGGCACCGAATTGAGAAACAGCGCCACCGGCGGCATCCAGTCGGCCAGCGGATGGCCGCGCTTCCAAGCGCTGTAAAGGCCCAGCCCGCTGCCCAGCAAAAAGGAGATGACGGTGGTCACGCCGATCAATCCAATCGTCCACGGCGCGGCCTGCGCCACCACGTCGATGACGGGCGTGGGAAACTGGCTCATCGAGCGGCCAAAATCCCCGCGCAGCAGATTGCCGAGGTAGTGAAAATACTGCGCGAAAATGTTGCCCTGATCGTTGAGGCCGTAAGCCAGCCGCAGCGCGTCGGCGGCAGCTGGGCTGAGCTGGCCCTGATACCTGGCCATCATTGCGCCCACCGGATCGCCGGGAACGAGGCGCGGCAAAATGAAATTGAGCGTGGCCGCAATCCACAGCGTCAGTACCAGTATCCCAAACTTGCGAAGCAGATAATTCATGGTTCGGCCTCCAACCGCAGCCCGCCTGGAGGACCGCAGCACAACAAACCTCCGCAAAAAATGGAAAGGAAACGCCGCCGCGTGACCGCTCTCCACTGCCGAGTGACGACGCGCTTTCTTGGGTGGGGAGTTGATGTTCAGCAGCATAATACGTCCGCCGACGTTGCCGCTAGCGTTGACGTCGTTATAAGTGTTTGGAACGTTGAAAAGGCCGCCGAAGGATGGAGTGGTTTAGAGGGGACAGCCGAGTACCCCCCAGGATGGCCGGTGTAGTCAGCCGCAACAGCACGGGGGAGGCCAGCGCAGCGCAAAGGGCAAACGGAATGGATGAACCTTAACTCAGCTCCCGCCCGCGCCCCAGCTCCAGCAGCTTGTCGGCCAACCCGCCCCGGTAAGGCCGCGCCGACGGGGCGTTGCCTGAGGCGGCGTCCTGGGCGTCCCGGATCAAGCGGGTAAGTTCTTCGTTGAGATCCACCAAGTAGGGGTGCAAATCAAACAGCAGCTCGCGGTTGCTGCCTTTTTCTAAAGCGCTGAGCAAGCGGCGGTAAGCGGCTCGCCCGGCTTGTAACTGGGCCAAAGCGTCGGCTTGGCCTGAGTCCAGAGTCAGTTGCTCGGCGGCTCTGAGCAGCATCTCCGCACGTGGCCCCAATCGGTGCGGCAAAAAGAGGGTGTCGGCCAAGAGGCGCAGGTCGCCCAGCTCGGCACCGGGGCCAAACTCCGGCAGCCAAGCTTTCAGTGCCCGCTCGCCCGATTCTTCGGCGTCCCACTCCGCGCCGCCCGCCGCGTAATCGGCCAAACTGTGCAGGCCCGCAAAATTCGGCTCGAAGGGGGTATTAGGATTTGACAAAATGCCCGAGACTTCGCCCCGCAGCTCTGGCAGTCTGCCGCCGTATGGCCCCAAGTGCAGGCGGTGAATGGTGTAATCGCTGACGTGTAAGTTGTCCCAAATCAGCGGCTTACGCCCCAACACTTGCGCCACTTCGCGCACCGACTCGGCGCTGATGTGCGGCGAGACGATCAGCGGCCCTGTCCACAGCACTTCGGTGCCGCCGTCTAAGCGGGCCACCTCGCGCAGATACGGCGACTCGGCCACCGAGGGCTGGGCCATCTCGCCGCAGTATTCGGTGGGGCAAAACAAAAACAGGCCGTCTATTCCCTGCGCCCGTAAATGCTGGCGAAGCGTGTGCGTGATGTCCACCTGCTCGGCGGCCTGCGCGGCCCGGTCGGCCTGATTAGGAATGTCGTCAAATAGCAGGGCAAAGTCGCGCACGCCCAAAGAAACCATGGAGTCCATTTTGCTCAGCAGCGCGGCCCGATCAGCTTCATCTTGCCAGTTGAGATCAAGGCCCGGAGCCAGCGCGTAGACAAAGTGCACGCCGCGCTGCTGGGCCGCCTTGACAAGTTCACCCAGCGAAAGCCGCTCGGTCTCGGGGTACGCCTCACGCCAGCGGGCACGGTGGTACAAATCATCTTTAGGTGCGTAGAGGTAAGTGTTCATGCTCCAGCCCTGCATCCAGCCGAGCAGCCGAGAGCGCTGAAACGCCGTCCAGGGGCGGCCATAAAAGCCTTCAATCACGCCGAGCAGTTGCATATTTGTTCCTCCTCAATAGCTTTGTCCACCTGCACTGTGACGCTTCTGAGAACCCCGTCCAACTCGGAGCGCTTCACGGAGTCTTAGTCTTAAATGCTAATAGCAGGCAATAAAGAATATATATAATAGTGGCCGATACATTCCCCTCTCACCAGTTCTCCAGCTCATTCTTAAGCCCCTCATCCGCCCATTTGGCATAAATCTCCGCCGTCGCCACCGAAGCGTGTCCTAGATGGCGAGCCACATCTTGCAGCGAACGCCCCGATTTTACGAGGCGGGTGCCCGCGCTGTGACGCAGAGCGTGAAGAGATAAAAAAGGAACATTCGTCCGCAAGCAAATGCGGCGCAGACGTAAACGAGCCGCTTCAGGTGTACCGCCAACAACAAAAAGGTCAGCCGATTCGACTCGCCGCTCCAAGAGGGCCCGCTTGAGTGAAGCCGAGAGACTGACCCAACGCCGCTTATTGCCCTTGCCCAGTACCTGTAAGCGACTGGCTTCAAGTTCTACATCACTCCATTTGAGCTTGACCATCTCTGAAGCCCGCAGTCCAGCATGTGCACCGAGGAGAACGGTCACACGGTGTCGAGCGTCGCCGGTTTGCAGCAGCACTTCGATGGTAAGTTGCGGGTACGGAAAGCGTTTATCCCAGCGGGCCACTTGATCGGCCTTGACCTTCACATCGCGGAAAGGGTCGGCGTCAGTGGCATCCGCCCAGCGCAGCGCCCGGTATAAAGCCCGCGCTCCAGCCAAGTAAACATTGACCGAGGAAGTAGACAGCGGGCGCGGCCCAGACGCTGGCGCGGGGCGGCTGGTTCCCAACTTGGCGTCCGCTTTAGTTTTACGCTCCCGCTCAAGCACCAACAATCCGGCTTCGAGTTCACGGGCAAACAATGAGCCTTGATCAGCTTTAGGGCGCAGCAACCCCACCGCGTGCCGTTCAGTGAACAGCAGCCAGAAACGCAGGCCATTGCGGTAAGTTCGCAGGGTGTGGCGACTGCCTTGGGTGCTGTGCAAAGTGTGATGGGCCACCGTCAGTGACCATAGGCTCACCAGATCGCGGTCACGGGCAGCCCGCACCGCGTCGCGGCGACGCTGCTCCGGCTCCAGCCACAGCCGAGCCTGACTCAACGGCCCAGTTTCCAATAACACCAGACTGAAAGATGAAGAAGAACGATCTGCTTGAAGTTCAGGCCAGAGATCAGGATCACTCATTGCTTTTGATAATAACACTTATCAAAAGCATGGAAAGCACAGACGAAGGTATTTCCCGAAACCGACATCTAATCCCCAAGCTGTCAAGCTGGGTAGAATGAATAAACAAACCTCGTACTGGCAGCGCGGCTGTCTTCTGGTCGCCGCACTCGCTGCCGCATCAGCCTTGGCACAGAACGGTAGTCAAGTCCAACTTCTCAAAGTCGGCAGCGGATTTGAGCGCCCCACCAGTATCACCAACGCTGCGGACGGTTCAGGGCGGCTGTTCGTGGTTGAACAAGGTGGACTGGTGAAGGTGCTGCGCGGCACTCAAGTCGAAGCGCAACCTTTCTTAGACGTACGCAGCTTGACCCGTGCAGGCGGTGAGCGCGGCCTACTGGGACTGGCTTTCGATCCCAAATTTAGTCAGAACGGCAGACTTTTCGTGGACTACACCAACCTCAACGGCGACACTGTTATTGCGCGGTATACCGCCGTGAGTGGCAAAGTGAGTCCCGCTTCAGCCAAAGTGCTGCTCACCATCAAGCAACCGTACAGTAATCACAACGGCGGGCAGCTCGCCTTTGGACCAGACGGCTTTCTCTACATTGGCATGGGCGACGGCGGCAGCGGCGGCGATCCACAGAACAATGCCCAGAATTTGGGAAGTCTACTCGGCAAACTCTTGCGGCTGGACGTGCGCGGTGGAAGCTACACCGTTCCTAAAGACAATCCATTTGTCAACACAGCTGGAGCACGCGGAGAGATTTTTGCTTACGGGCTGCGCAATCCTTGGCGCTTCAGCTTCAGCTCGGCCGGATTACTGATCGCCGATGTGGGCCAAAATAAATACGAAGAAATCAACTTTCTTCCAAAAGGCAGTGCGGGCGGTGAGAATTACGGCTGGCGTTTGAAGGAAGCTGCCGCTTGTTATCAGCCCGCTTCCAACTGCAACTCAGCCAAAACGAAGTTACAAGACCCTATCCTGAGTTATGACCACACCCAGGGCAACTCGGTAACGGGCGGTTATGTTTACCGGGGCCAAGTTTTACCAGCCCTGCGCGGTCAGTATATCTATGGCGATTTTGGCAGCGGCACCATCTGGGCCGCCGCACCAAGCGGCGCAAAGTGGAAGACCAACAAAGTGCTGGACACCGAATTGAGCATCGCGACTTTTGGTGAGAGCGAGGCAGGTGAGTTGTATTTGGCCGATTACGGATCAGGAACGGTCTACCAGTTTGTGGCGAAGTGAAAGGGAAAAACGGGTACGGTGGATGGTGATCTAGAAAGCTTTACGGGATAAGGAAGGGCCGTGCGTACCGTTAGGCGTACGTTTATATATATTCTAACCAATACGGCTTCACCACTGCACTATCTCGCAAAGCCAGACAGCCGCCGCTGGCCGAGCAAAAAGGCATAATGGCCGGGTGATTCAGCGTCTGCGGGACCAACTTTGGCCGATGTGTTGGCTCGGTTTACTGCTCGGTTTGGGCGGCTGGGTCAGTGCTGCCGACCCCATTTTTACCGGTACAGCGCCGCTTTCCGTGAGCAGCGTGGCCGACTCTGACCGCGACGGTTACCCTGACGCCGCCGAACTGGTGGGCCAAGACCGTGAGCGCTTCGCCGATTGGTTTGCCTCCATTGCCCAGAGCCAGTATTACGGCATGAACAAAGACTGGCTGCCCGCTGACCGCGACTGCGGCGGGCTGCTGCGCTACGCTTTTATCAATGCCCTGATGCCACACAACGCCGCGTGGCGCTCCAAATTCAAGTTTTTGCCGCGTCCCCAATCAGGCGACGTGCAGGCTTTCGGGTACCCACTGCCGATCATCAGCCGCTCGGTGTTCCGCACAGCGGGCGGGGCTTATCAGGTGGGCGACATCGAGGCGGGCAAGCTGGTCGGGCGCACGGGGGTGCAGTACCTCGCAAACTATTCGATGGTCAGGGTTTCTCGGGAGATGGCGGCGGCCAAACGCGGCGACCTGCTGATTTTTATTCGGCCTGACTTGCGCTCGTATCACAGCATGGTGTACTTGGGCGGCGGCAACGTCGTCTACCACACCGGGGCCAGCCCAGCCGAGGGCGGCGAGGTGCGGCTGCTGACCGTACAGAGCTTGCTGAGATACGCCGAGCGGGCCTTTCATCCGGCCAGCAGCAATCCCAACTTTCTGGGCGTCTACCGCTGGAAGATTTTGAATTAACGCAGTGATGTGAGTGAGCGCAGCAAGCGAACTCTCACGCCCCCATAAAATAAAGATGTGAGATAAAGACTTGCTTAAGAATGCGGCGCAAGACACGCTTGGCTTACACTGGGCAAAAGCACTTCACACCGCTCAAAGGGGCAAGCATGCAAGGCAGACGGGTACAGCGCAAATGGCTCACCGGTGTTCTCCTCTCCACGGCTCTGGTGGCGGGTCTAGCGCCCGCACAGCGCAACGTATCGATTTACGGCGGCGTTTTTCAGGGGGGCCAGGCCGTCAAGGTGGAAGTCTACGCGCCTGCCGGAACGGTCTTCACCGTGCGGCGGGTACTCGACCCGGCCAGCTTGTTTGCCGCCTCGCCCGACCCGCACCAGCCCAAGCTCAACGCTTCGCAGCAGTCCGCGCCAATTCGCAGCGTGACCTTGCGGCGCAGAGACGACTCGCTCAACCTCGGCACGCTTCCCAGCGGCGTTTACACGGTGGGCACCGGCAACCTCGCTGCCGTGGTGGTGGTGAGCAATCTGGGGTTGGTCGTCAAGCGCGACCAGAACCAAGTCTTGATCTATACCGCTGACCGGGCAAGCGGCCAGACACGGGCGGCCCAAGTCGCCCTGCTGGGCAGCAAACAGAGTGTGCAAGCCAGCGTGGACGGCGTGGCCCGCTTGACGCGCAAGGCCGACGCCAACAGCGACAAGGAAACCTACCTCGCCCATATCGGCAACGACTGGGCCATCAGCGGCGCGAACTGGAACAGCTACGCCGCTCCGCTGGTGCGCGGCTACGTCTACACCGACCGGCCCGTTTACCGCCCCGGCCAGCACGTGGATTTCAAAGCGGTGCTGCGGCAGGCTGGAAGCCTGGGGGCGCTGGCGGGTACTTCGGTGCGGGTGGTGATCAAGTCGCCCAACGACGACGAGGTGTTCAGAAAAACCCTGGTGACCGACGCGTTCGGCTCACTGAATGCCGGACTGGATTTGCCGGCCGGAGCCAAACTGGGCGAGTATTATTTTTCCCTGTCACCCGAAGGAACAGACGACGACCAGACCGACATCAGCGGCAGTTTTCAGGTGGAAGCCTACCAGAAGCCCGAATACGCCGTGACCATCCAAGCCGACCGGCAGCGGGCGGTGCAGGGCGACAAAGTCAACGTCCGAATCTCGGCCCGTTACCTGTTCGGGGGCAATGTCAGCGGAGCGATTGTCAATTACAACGTGACCCGCGCCCCGTATTATCCGCCCGGCTTTGACAGCGAGTATCTATCGCCCGACTCGGCAGGCACGGATTACGGCTCGGACTTGGTGATTCAAGATCAAACGCGGCTCAACGCCAACGGTGATTTGGAGTTGACCTTACCACTGGAAAAAGACGCGAGCGGCAACCCGGTCAGCTACCGGATCGAAGCCGAGGTGGAAGACGAATCGCGCCGCACCGTCAGCGCCCAGACCCGCGTGATCGCTTTTCCGGCCAGCTTGAATGTGGAGGCCGACACCGACGGCTATGTATACGGTGTGGGCAAACCGATTGGCGTGACGCTGGATACCCGCGACCTGAAAGACGTGGGCCGCGCCGCGCCGGTCACACTGGATCTGGCGCGGCAGAGTTACGACTACGACAAGAAGAAAAAGACCTGGGTGCTGTCTGAAAAACGGCTCTCGCGCAGCCAGGTGCAGACTGGCGCAGACGGCAGAGCGGCCACCACCCTGAGTGCCCCGCGCGGCGGCGGCTACTTGCTGCGGGCCAGCGTCACCGACTCACAGGGGCGCGTCAGCACTTTCGAGAACTTCGTGTGGGTGCTCAAGCCCGGCGAGGATTACGGCTGGAATTACCGCGACCTCTCGGTGAGGCTGGACAAAAAGAGCTACGCGCCGGGCGACACCGCCACCGTATTGGTGGGCAATCCGAAGCCGGGTGCGCCCGTTCTGGTGACGTTGGAAGGCGACAAACTCAGAAGCTCCACGGTGCTGCGCGGCACGGGCGCAGTACTGACCTACTCGTTCCCGGTGACGGCGGACATGGCCCCCAATATCTACGTGGCAGCGGCAGCGCTGGGTGACGGGCAACTGTATAGCAACGACGCCCGCGTCAAAGTGCCGCGTGTGGGATCGGCGCTGACAGTGAAAGTTACGCCTGCCAAAGCCCGCTACGCGCCGGGCGACACCGGCAAGCTCAGCGTAGACGTGAAGGACGCGGGCGGCAAAGGCGTGGCGGCCAATTTGGCGCTGGGCGTGGTGGATCAGGCGATTTATCTGGTGCAGCCCGATAACGCCACCCCGATTGCCCAGGTCTTTGACGCCCTGCGCGACAACGCGGTGGGCACCAATTCCAGCCTCAATTTTTACTTTTCACAGGTGGGAACCACGGCGAACGCGCCAAAACCGGTGGCCACCAAACCCGCTTTTGCTCAGGACAAGCAGGCCCGCGCCGCCGACGCCAGCACCGCCGACAGCGTGACGCCGCGCCAAGATTTCAAAGACACGATTTTGTGGCTGCCCAATCTGATCACCGACGCGCAGGGCCACGCCGAAGTGGACGTGAAATTCCCCGACAACTTGACCACCTGGATCGCCACCGCCCGCGCCCAGACGCAGCTTCCGCGCTTCGGGCAGGCCACGGCCAGCACCATGACCACCAAAGACGTGATCGCCCGCTTGACTTTGCCTACCTTTTTGGTGCGCGGCGACACGGTGACCCTTTCGGGAATCGTCAACAACACGCTGGGCAAGCCCGTGACCGGCAACGTCAACGCTGTTTTGAATGGGCTGACTCCGCTCGGCGGCGCGGCGCTGACCCCAGCCGGCGCGGCCATCAACGTGGCGGCCAACGGGCGCGTCCGCAGCGACATGCAGGTGCGGGCAGGCAATGTCGGTACGGCGGACGTAACTTTCACGGCCCGTACAGGTTCCGGCAACGACGCCCTCAAACTGCCGCTGCCGGTCAAAGCTCGCGGCTACGAGGTCAGCCAAACGGCGGTAGGCAGCGCCTCTAACCCCAGCGTGACGCTCAACATTCCGGCGGACACCAACCTCAGCACGCTCGATCTGAGCCTCAGCCTGACGCCTTCGCTGCTCTCAGCGGTGTCGCCCGCGCTGGAATACTTGGTGGGCTATCCCTACGGCTGCACCGAGCAGACCATGAGCCGCTTTTTGCCCGCGCTGCTGGCCAAGCAAAATCTGGGCAGCGCTGCCCTACCACAGAGTGTGCTAAAAAATCTGCCGGATATTGTCAGCAGCGGCTTGGCACGCCTGCAACTCTTCCAGCATGAAGACGGCGGCTGGAACTTCTGGCAGTGGGACGACAGCACCCTGGAGATGAGCGCTTACGTGGTGGAAGGCCTGCTGAGGGCCAAGCAACTTGGCGCAGCAGTGGACAACACCATGCTGGACAATGGCCTGAAGTACCTCACCAAAAATGCCAGCAACCCCAAAGCGCGGCAAGCCGAGCGGGCCAGCGCTTACCGTGCCCTCGCGGACGCTGGACGGCTGGATTTGGCCGGACTCAATACTTTTGCCCGCCGCAAAGACCTCACGCCCTACGCGCTTGCCGAAACCGCTCTGGCACTGCAAAAACTGGGCCAGACTCAGGCCGCTAAAGACGTGCTCGACCGCCTCAAGGCCCAGCGTATCGGCAGCAACAACGGCTCGCTGATTCACTGGGAAACCCCCAAGCGCGGCAAAGTCTATTGGTACGACTTCTGGGATGACAACAGCGTGCAGGTCACGGCCACCGCCCTTGAAGCTTTGGCGCAACTGGAACCGAGCAGCCCACTGATTCCTAATATCTCCCAGTGGCTGCTCAGCAACCGGCGCGGCCCCAAGTGGCTCAGCACCCAGGACACCACCAGCGTGATTATCGCCGCACTCGCCCTGAAGCCGCCCACACCCGTCAGCAGTGAGGTCAAGGTGACGCTGGACGGCCAGAATGCCGGAAGCGCCACGCTCAGCGGCACCGAGGCGGCTACTCTGAAACTGAACACCAGCGGCCTCAAAGCCGGGCCACACACCGTCACGGTGCAGGGCGCTCCGGCGGGCCTGACCTTCAGCAGCCAGCTGAATTTCAGCCGCGAACCCGCCGAACTCCACGCCGACGCCAGCAAAGGCTTTGAGCTGCGCCGCGAGTATCAAAAACTCACCCCCATCTGGGACGAGAAAGGCAAGCGTTACACCTATCAGCGCACGCCGCTCCTGAAGGGCAATCAGTTGCAACCCGTCACGGTGGGCGACCTGATTCTGGTGACGCTGACCATCAAGCCGTCGCAGCAAAGCGCCCGCTACCTGCTCATCAGCGATCCGATTCCGGCAGGCATGAAAGCGCAAGACGAGCGCAGCCTCGCGATTGCCGGCCTCAAAGACCCTGACGAATACAACTGGGAAGATTGGAATTACTGGTACGCCGGACGCGACCTCCTCGATGACCGGGTAGACCTTTATGCCGATTACTTGTCGGGCAAGCAGACCATGACCTATGTGCTGCGTGCCCAGACGCCCGGCACCTTCACCGCCCTGCCCACCCACGCTTTCTTGATGTACGACTCCGACGTGGAAGGCTACGGCTCGGCGGCGACGTTCACGGTAAGAGATAGGGGGGAGTGAGAGGGGGTGAATCAAAGCGTCGTCCAAACCAAATAGGCTTATCCAGACGCTTCTCTTCGCTCTGCTGCTCTCCCCCACCGCTCAGGCCTTTCAGGTACAGCACGGCGGCCTGAGTATCAGCTACAGCGACCCGCGTGACCGCCTGCAACTCGGCGCAGTTTTTAAGGCTTGGGACGCGGCAGCCAGAGACTTAAAGGCCCTCGGGCTGCCGCCGCCCGCTCAGGTGCGAATCGAGGCGGCCAGCAGCGCAGCGGACTTTGCACGGCACACCGCCGAACCGGCCAACATTGCCGCCAGCACACAGGGCGCGGTCATCTCTACCCAGCGGCTCACCGCTTTGGCGCTCAGCGGACGGCTGCCCCTGACCATTCGCCACGAAGCCTTTCACACCGCTCAGCCTGCCGGAATCCCGCGCTGGCTGGCCGAGGGGCTGGCCCGCACGTTCAGCGGCGAGGCGGCGAGCGACCCGCAGGGGCCGACCGGACTGAGCCGCTTGAGCAGTGACGCACTGAGTGAAGAGCTGCTGGGCCGCAACCCCACTCGGCTGGCCGCCGCTTATGTGGAGGCGGCGCGGCGAGCAGGACAGTTAGTCAAGCGCAGAGGATGGAAGGAGGTTATCAAGGAACTGAGCAAACTTTGAAAGGAGCGTTTTGAATTCTGATTCAAAAACTCAGGAGCCAACCCGAACCTGAACTTTATCAAGCCCCGCTGTGTAAAGCTGGGCCGCTGACGGCCATAGCCGCCGCGTCCTCTTTGCCCCGCCAACCCAGCAAACGCAGGGCGTTGGCAGTCACGATAGCGGTGGCTCCGGTGTCGGCCAGAATCGCCATCCACAAATTGGTGTAGCCGAGTAGAGTGGTGACCAGGAAAATGGCTTTGAGACCCAGCGCAAAGCCGATATTCCAGCGGATGTTGGTCATGGTATCGCGCGAAAGCTGCACCAGATCGGCCACGCCCGAAACCCGTCCACGCAGCAAGGCGGCGTCGGCAGCTTCGAGGGCCACATCGGTACCGCCGCCCATGGCAATGCCGACATCGGCTTTGGCCAGTGCAGGAGCGTCGTTGATGCCGTCACCGACCATCGCCACGCCGCCGTCTTGACGCAACTCGCCAATTAGGCGCAGCTTGTCTTCGGGAAGCAGTTCGGCCCGCACGTCCAGGCCCAACTGAGCGGCGATGGCTTTGCCGGTGCGGGCATTGTCGCCGGTCAGCATCACGGTCTTGACACCCATCGCTTTGAGGCGGGCAATCGCCTGCGCCGCGTCGGGTCTGGCTTCGTCGCGAATAGCCACCACACCCAGCACCTCATCCGAACTGTGCAGCACCACCACGGTTTTCCCGGCTTCTTCAAAGGCGGTGAGGCGTTGCTGAAGATCTGGCGCGAGGTTTAAGGTGCTGGCGGCGTGCTTGGGCGAGCTGACAAACAGGGCGCGGCCTTCCACGGTGGCCGTCACACCTTTTCCGGCGAGGGCGGCGGCGGCTTCAGCAGCAGGCACGCTCAGGCCCGCCGACTTGGCCGCGCCGCTGATGGCCTGCGCCAGCGGGTGCGAGCTTCCAGCTTCCACGGCGGCAGCGAGGCGCAGCACTTCCGACTCAGACAGGGCCGCGCCCAGCACGTCGGTGACGCGCGGCTGGCCCGCCGTCAGGGTGCCAGTTTTGTCGAAGGCCACCGTTTTGACGCTGCCGATGGTTTCCAGCGCTGCGCCGCCCTTGATCAGCAGTCCGCGCCGGGTGCCCGCGCTCACCGCGCTGGTAATCGCGGCGGGCACGCTCAGGACCAGGGCGCAGGGGCAACCGATCAGCAGCAAGGTGATGCTCTTGTAAAGCCACAGATGCCACTCAGCCCCCAGCAGCAGCGGCGGAATAAGCGCCACCAGCGCCGACACCAGCACCACGCCCGGTGTGTACAAGCGGCTGAAACGGTCGATGAAGCGGGCGGTGGGAGCCTTACTGCCCTCAGCTTCCTCGACCAGGTGAATGATGCGGGCGATGGTGTTGTCGGCGGCGGCTTTATCGACCTTGACGGTCAGCACGCCGCTGCCGTTGATACTGCCCGCGAACACCGCGTCGCCCACGTTCTTGTCCACCGGCATACTCTCGCCGGTTACCGGACTGTCGTCGAGGCTCGATTGGCCCGCCGTGATGCTGCCGTCGGCGGGCACCCGGCTGCCTGGGCGTACTTGCACCAGCTGGCCGACCTCTAAGGTATCGGCGGGCACTTCGCGCAGCTCGTTGCCGTCCATCAGGAGCGCTGTCTTGGGGGTCAGGGCCGAGAGCGCTTGAATGCCCGCCCGCGCCCGGCCCGCCGCCACGCCTTCGAGCAGTTCGCCCACCGCGAAGAAGAACACCACCACCGCGCCCTCCGCCGCTTGCCCGATCAGCACCGCGCCGATGGCCGCGAGCGAGACCAACAAGTTGATGCTAAAAAAGTCGCCCAGCCGCGCACTCGCCACCGCACTTTTGGCCAGCGGCCAGACGCCCAGCAAAGTAGCGGCCACGTAGCCGTAGACCGCCAGTTGCGGCGCGGCGAAACTGAGCAGCCAAGCCAGTGCCAGCAGCACACCCGAGGTGAGCACCAATTTGCCCTGATTGCCTTTGTACCAGGGGGTGTTGGGCGGCAGGACTTCGTGGGTGTGGCCCGCGTGATCCTGTCCAGCATGATCGTGTTCGGAGCTTTTGGGTTGAACGGGAGCAGCCCGCAGCGTCGGAGTGTAGCCGAGTGAACGCAAATGGGTTTCCAGCGTCTGGCGCGGAGTCTGGGCTTCGTCAAGTTCAAGGATCAAAGTCTGCTTGGTGAAACTGGTCTTGACTTCCCCGGTGCCGGGCAAGCGCCCCACCACCCGCTCGACTTTTTGCACGCAGCTGGCGCAGTCCATGCCTTCCACGAAGTAGGTCAAGTTGGAAGCCTCGGAGGCGGAAGGTAAGGAAGGAGGACGGGTCATGCCTTACTATACCTGAATGACTGCTCATATGTTGGTTTGAGAGCGGAAGGCCAAGTCGGCACCCGATAGCAGCCAAGATTACCAAGCGCCGCTGCAAGGTTTGACACGTTGAAGCGGATGAAAGCCTTGATTCCGTTTCCACTCGTCCAGAACCCGAAGGCAGGCCAGCCATGAGCGCCCAAGAACGCGCCGCCGTGATCGCCGCCCTCAACGGGCCAACCGTGACGGCCCCGACCCGCGCCACGCTGCTGGAGCGGCTGGACGCCCGCTATGGGCGGCAATTTCTGAGCGAAACAGAGTTCGCCCGGCTGCGGGCGGTGGCCCTCCGATTGGTGCCGCACGACCCCGCCGAGATGGATTTGAGCGGCCTGATCGACCAGCGCCTCCACCAGAACCTCTCGGATGGCTGGCGCTACGCCGATACCCCCGCCGACGGCCCGGCGTATCAGGGGCTGCTGGCGGCCTTGCCCAGCAACTTTGAAACGCTCTCCGGTGACGAGCAGGACGCCGCCATTCACAAGTTGCAAGCCGACCAGCCGCACCCGTTTGAAGACCTGCTGGCCGAACTGACCGAAGGCTTTATGGCCCATCCTTTGACCCAGTACCGCTTCGGCTACGCCGGATTCATGGACGCGCCGGGCTGGCCGAGGGTAGGGCCGAATGAGCTGGAAGCGCGGGAGATCGCTTACGGGGAGTCCGGAAATGACCAATAATCTAGAACTGGACGTGCTGGTGATCGGCACCGGAGCGGGCGGAGCGCCGCTGCTGGCCCGCTTGGCCGCCACTGGGCTGCGAGTTCTGGCCCTCGAAGCAGGGGTGCGCCACCGCCCCGCCGAGATGCCTACCGACGAGGTGGCGCAGGCTGGGCTGTTCTGGATGGACGAGCGGCTGTCGGCGGGCAAGGATCCGGTGGGCTTTGGGCGCAACAATTCCGGGCGCGGAGTGGGCGGCAGCACCCTGCATTACACCGCTTATACCCCCCGCGCCCAGCCCGACGACTTTGAGCTGCTTAAGGAATTTGGTCAGGGCGTGGACTGGCCGCTGAGCTACGCCGACTTGGAGCCGTATTACGACGAGGTCGAGCAGTTCCTGGGCGTGTCCGGCCCCAGCGAGTACCCCTGGGGACCGCCCCGCCAGCGGCCTTACCCGCATCCGGCCTTGCCGCTCAACGGCGCAGCGCTGCTGATGGAGCAAGCAGCTCAGCAAAGCGGCATCCGCACCTCGGCGGCGGCCAACGCGGCGCTGAGCCGCCCGCAGGAGCAGGAAGGCTACGGCCTGCGGCCTGCCTGTAGCAACCGGGGCTTTTGTCAGGCGGGCTGCTCCACCGGGGCTAAGGCCAGCTTAGACGTCACGTATCTGGCGCTGGCCGAGTCAAAAGGCGCAAGCATCTGGGAGGGCGCACAGGTCACCAAGCTGCTGATGCAGGGGGGCCGTGTCAGCGGAGCAGAATTCGTGCGCGATGGCAAAACCCAGACGCTGCATGCCCGGCAGGTGGTGCTGGCGGCAGGGGCCATAGAGACGCCCCGGCTGCTGCTGCTTAGCGGCGTCGGGAATAGCAGCGGGCAGGTCGGGCGCAATTTCATGGCCCACGTCGGGGTGCAGGTCTGGGGCCTGGTGGACGATGACCTGCGGCCCTATAAAGGCATTCCCGGCGGCCTGATCAGCGAGGATTTTCACCGGATACCGGGGCTGGTCGGCGGCTACTTGCTGCAATCGCTGGGCGTCATGCCAGTGACCTACGCCACCCAGTACGCACGCGGCACCGGCAAATGGGGCGCGGCCCTCAGCGAGCATCTGAGTCAGTACAACCACGTGGCAGGCATCAATGTCTTGGGCGAATGCCTGCCTTACGCCGGGAATTTCCTCGAACTGTCCAGCGAACTCGACGGGCGCGGGCTGCCCAAACCGCTGATTCACTTCAGCTTCGGTGAAAACGAGCACCGGATGGCCGAGCATGCCGAAGCGGTGATGCGTGACCTTTGGGCCAAGATCGGCGCACGCGAAGTCTGGGCGCTGCCCCGCGCCGCCCACACCATCGGCACCGCCCGAATGGGCCACGATCCGAGCACCAATGTGGTGGACGCCTTCGGACGCTCTCACGACACGCCGGGTCTGTGGATTTGCGACAACTCGACCTTTCCCAGCTCGCTGAGCGTCAATCCGGGCCTGACCCAGATGGCGCTGAGCCTGCGAACCGCCGACGCCTTGATTGCCGAGTTGCGGGCGTGAGTGAACCGCGTCTGGTGCTGGTTCACGGCTTCGGCACTTCTGCGCACCTGTGGCGGCGGGTTCGCGCTGGGCTTGCCGCAGAGCCGCTGACCCCAGACTTAATGGGTTTTGGGGACGCGGCGGCGCTCGGCCAGCTGGGTCAGACCACCGGCGACATGGCCGAGCAGTTGGCGGGAATATTAAAGGCTGCAGGCGGCGGGCCATTCAAAGTGGTGGGACACTCGATGGGCGGCAAAGTGGTGCTGCTGCTGGCCGCCCGCTTTCCGTCACTGGTGTCCGAACTGCTGTTGGTGGCTCCCTCGCCCTCCACACCGGAGCCGATGACCGAGGAGGGCCGCGCTGAATTGCGCTCGGCTCACGGCGATTCGGCGGCGTTGGACGCGCAGCAAAAACACATCACGCTTGAGCGGCTGGCCGAGCCAGACCGCCAGCAATTCATCAAAGACGGCCAGCGGGCCAGCCGGGATGCTTGGCAAGCCTGGCCGGACGTGGGCAGCCGCGAGGACGTGAGCGGCGAGATCAGCGGCTTGACCCTGCCCATTCAGGTGCTGTTTTCGGAAGACGATCCAGCGATTGACGCAGACACCATCCGCTCTCAGGTGCTGGCGAACTTACCACAGGCGCGGGCCACCGCCGTGCGCGGCTGCGGACACCTGATGCCGCTGGAAGCGCCGCAGCATATCTTGGCCGCTTTGAACGGCTGAACAGCGCCCCTCACGCCCTTTATGGGAATATCATCAGAAAGGCGGACGTAAAACTCAGAATTGCTTCTCTAGACTGAGCGGTATGCGGTTTGTTCGGAAGCCTAAACCTTACACCAGCGGCCCCCTGAGCGGCTTCAATTTGGGCGGCCTGAGTTCACCTCGTTTTCAGCGCCGTGCCCAGTCACACTCCACTCAGCCCCGCCTGTCTCCGGGCAAAGCGGGCACACCGCGCCCCCTGTCTCAACCGCGCCCGACCCGCGCCAGTCGAACACCCGCCCACTGGGGCCAGCGGAGCGTGACCGCTCTGGCCGCCCTCGGCACGGTGGTCGTTTTGCTGATCGGCGGCTCGGCCCTCTACAACCAATTCAACCGCGAAGCCCAGTTCGCGGCGGTGGCGACTCATCTGGCGGATCTGGGGCGTTGAGCGTTTCTCCCCTGTTCACTTCGCCGCGCCGCCCAGCCCTGATCTGGCGGCTGCTCAGATGGCTGCTGGCGGGCGTCGGCATTGTCACGGTGCTGACTTTGCTGACCGGGCTGGCAGGCGCGGCGCTGACCGGCTCGCTCTCCAAAACCTGGAATCTCAAAGACCAGATCGAGCCGATCCGGGTGCTGGACAACAAAGGCAACGACATGGGCGTGATCGACCACTGCGACGAGGTGCAGGGCCAGCAACCCAGCAACCCGGTGCCATGCCGCGAGACGCTGACCCTGCCGCTGTCCGCCGTCTCGAAGGACTTTTTGCTGGCATATATCAGCAAAGAAGACGTGCGCTACTTCCAGCATCCCGGCATTGATCTTGGGCGCATTCCCAAGTCGCTGCTCAGCCGCGCGGGGGGCAGCACCCTCACCATGCAGCTGCTCAAAAACAACGTGCTGGCCGGGCATTTCGACTACGACACCGGGCGCACTGGCGTGAGCCGCGACGTGGCGGGCATTTTCAGAAAAGCCGCCGAGTACGTGCTGGCCCCGCTGCTGAGCCTGCGCTACAGCAAGGCCGAGGTGCTGGAGATGAGCGTCAACAGCTTGCCCTGGCTGGGCATCGGGCAGCGCAAGGGCATTCACGACGCCGCCCGCATCATGTTTGGGGTATCCGCCAGCGATCTGACGTTGGCCCAGAGCGCTTTTTTGGTGGGCCTGCTGCCGCGCCCCGGCACTTACTTGGTAACGGATAAAATGCCGCTGACCGACTCGACCGAACGGTTCCGGACCATCCGGGCGCAGCAACTGCTGACGCTGGGAGTTCTGCACGTTCACAACCTGATCACCGACGACCAGTACGCGCAGGCGGTGGGCGAGCAGGTACAGCCGAGCCTGTGGAAAGTGGACTACGCCGGATTCGGCCCAAATCTGATGGTGGCGCGGGCCAGCCGCAATCCGGATTACCGCAGCGACCCCGACCCGGCCTGGACTTTGCAGGCTCTGGTCAAGCGCGAGCTCCAGCAAAGCGGCATTTCGCCCGCCCGCGCCGCCACCGTGACCCTGACCATCGACGCGCAGGCGCAACGGGATCTGAACGCCCGTGTCAGCGAGAACCGGGCCAACGTGGGCGAGGGGGCTGCCGTCATCAACGTGGCCGACGGCGGGATTCTGGCCCTGTCGAGCAGCACCGGCGGAAATCTCAGCGGTGAGTCGGGCCAGCAGTGGGCCGTCAGCGCCCGCCGCCCGGTGGCCAGCACCGTCAAACCGCTGCTGTATTCGGCTGCTTTCGGGCAGGGGGCGGGCAGCCTCAATCAGCTCAGCCGCTTCCGCGATCAGCCGACCAGCTATTACGGGCAGGCGATTGGCAACAACACCGGCACCTTCCTGAACCAGAGCGTGACCGTCCGCGAGGCCGACACCCGCTCGCTCAACACCGTGGCGGTGCAGGTCGGCTTGCAGTATCAGCAGCCGCTGACAAGGGCGCTGAGCGCGGTGGGCTACACCAAAGACGCGGCCAACACCTCCAGTCCGGCGCTCGGAACTTGGCGGGCCTCACCGCTGCAAGTCGCTGGCGCGTATGCCAGCTTCGCCAACGGGGGCAGTTGGTGTCCGCCGCATCTGCTGGCGGCGGTCTACGACGCTTCGGGGCGGCGCTTGTCGTTGCCGCCACGCTCCTGTGTTCCGCTGTGGGACAGCCGGGTGGCGTACCAGACCTTCGATATGCTGACCGCCGCCGTCTCGGGCGACGCTTCGCACGTCAAGTTTTTGCGGCCATCCTTTTTCTCGGGCCTGCTGGGCAGCGCGGCGCAGCTCGGGGCCAAGTCCGGCACCAGTGACAACGTGAATGACACCTGGTGCGCGGGCGTCACGCCCGAGTACGCCATGGCCGTCTGGCTGGGCGATCCCAGCGGCGTCTCGGCCGTGCCCACCGACCTCTACCGCCACCAAGCCGCTTGCCGCGAGATCAGTTTTTTGCGCCAGCTGCCGCACACCCTCACTGAATTGCCGATGCCCGCTGGACTGCGGCGCGTGGACGGCGCGGCGGTGCCGGAAGCGGGCATCACTCTGCAAAACCCACCGCAAAATCCCGCGCCGACTCCCTCACCTTAAAACGATTTTCAACGTGGAGACTTCTTTTATGACCAGTTTTGCGCTTTTTCCAATCTTATCCAGCTTGCTCGTGCCCACCCCGCTCAGCGCGGCCTCGGTGCTGGGGCTGAGTTCACCGCCCATTCACCTGGTGATCGCCGTGGATATGACCGGCAGCAGCAAAAATCCGGCGTTTCAGTACGCGCCGCAGGCCCGCCTCATCGCCCAGAATGTACTGCTCAATCAGGTCAAGAGCGGCGACAGCGTGACCTTGCTGCAAGTCTGTAGCGGCGTCAAGACCATCGCCGATTTCCAGTACCAGGGGGCCAACGGCGCTCGGATGCCCAAGAGCGATATTTTGCGCTATTCCAACGCCTTGACCGCTCCCTGCAAGGGCAGAGGCAGCGCCATTACCGCCGGATTCAGCGCTGCCACTTCGGCGGGGCAGCGCATCAAAGACGCCAAGACCGTGGTGGTTTACTTTACCGACGGAGCCGTGCTGGACGACCCGCAGCGCTCGACTTTGCCCAGCGTGTTCAGCAAACTGCTGGGCCGCAGCACCGCCACCGTCTTTATTGCGGGCCTCAGCCCCGAGGCCGACGCCACGGGCAGCAGCATCCGCGACAGCTTCACGGCCCAGCTCGGCAAGTCCGCCAACGACAAACGGGTGATTCTGGCCGGAGCGTATGACCTCGCCAACGTGTACCCGAGCTTTGCCGCCGCTGTCAAGGCAGACCGCCGATGACCACACTCGACCCGAATCAGATGGAGGCCAACCAAACCGAGACGGCCAGCGAGACTCTTTCCCCTCCCTACGGGCAGCTAAATATGGTGTTCGATGCTGTGCAAAATGAACAGCCGCCCGCCGACCCCGCTAGCGATCAATCTCATCTGGCCGCCCTGCCCACGCCCGAAGCGCTCAGCGCCCAGCAGTTCATGCCGGTTTTGCCGCCCGCCGAGCTGGAAACGTATCTCAGCGACGTGCAGCGTGACATTCAACTGATCGACGACGAAGCCCAGCGCTCGGATTTGCTGCGCCGCGCCCGCGTCCTTGACCTGGGAGTGCGCCAGTACGAAGTCAATTACAATGTGACTTACGCGGCCCTCACCCGCGCTCTGGCCGAAACGGGGGTGGGCGTGCGGCAATCCTGGTCGCGCCAAGAGCAGCATCTCAAGTTCATGAACGATTCGAGCAGCGCCAGCGAGCGGGCTTACACTCAGGCCACCGAAGCGATTGAGCAGGCCACTCAGCAGCGCTTCGACGCTTTGATCGAGCAAGGTGTCAGCCCGTACACCCGCGACGCCGACGACCTCTACGGACAAGCGGCGCTGGCCTCGCTCGCCAAAGACGGGCAGCCCTACCGCCCCGAGCCGGACAAGTCGCTGAGCGCCAAAGCCTTTTCGTTTTTTGCGGTGTTCAGCAAATTTTTCGTGGGCCTGATCAGCGGCATCAGCATCAATTTGCTGTTCAACCCCGACAATTTGCTGTATATGACCATCATTGCGCTGAGCGCCGGGGTGATGTTCAGCGTCTTGCTGCTGTGGCTGCTCGAAGAACTGGCTTACCGCACCCAGCTCAGCAAAAATCGGCGCAGCGCGGCGTCTCTGGTGACGGCCATCTTGCTCATCAGCTCGCTGTACCTGGTGGTGGAAGGCTACCTCAACTGGGACGGCATCTTGCGGGTCACGCAGCAACTCGCCGCCAACGCCGCCCAGAGCAGCACCTTGCAAGACCTCTCGTCTCCCAGTTCAGATGTGCCGACCACCCCTCAGCACTGGTCGCTGCTGGCCTTTACAGTCTCTCTGGTCAGCATGGCGATTGGGGCCGCGCTGATTCAGGGCCGCAACCGCGCCCACCACCAACAAGAAGACGAGCGCCTTAGCCGCCGGGTCGCCGACCTCAAGACCAGCGGCGACCTCCGCAGCGCCGCCCACGCCACCACCTTACCGGCGCTGCTCGAAGACGCCCGCAGCCGCATTCAGCCGCCACGCGACATCAGCAGCCCCAAGCACGCCAAGCTCAATGAGCGGGTGCTCAACTGGTGGGAAAAAGAGCGCGACACCCAGATCAGCGAACTGAGCAGCGCCATCGTGAGTGAAGCGCAAGGACTTCAAAAAGCGCTGGAAACGCTGGCCCAGGACGTGCAGCGCTCCCGTTTTCCCAAAACGCGGCGCGGCTTGGCGGGGTTGTTTTAGTGGGGTTGGGTTGGCCCTGTTTCGGCTGAGCGAACAGGCTGGGCCAAACAGCACTCCGGTGTGGCTCCATTCCCCACACCACTGCGCTATTGTGATTTAATTCTCAGAGCACCAGTAAACAGCTTGAGAGGGCGGGGATGGTCTGCGCGTTGAGGAAAGCCGCATGAAAGCATTGAAATCAAATGGGCGCTCCAAAGCGGTGCTTGGCCTGTGGCTGGGCGGCTGGCTGCCGGAGCGGGGATGACATTTTCCACGCTGCTGTCGCTGGCTGACAGTCTTTTCTTTGCGCTGATCTTGTTTCCGTCGTTTGCCATTTTGGTGAGTCTGAGCTTTTCCGCCGAGCAAAATTGGAAGACCAAAGTCTTTCGCGGCTTGGTGTATTTGGGCGCGGGCCTCGCCTGCTTGATGCATACCCACACGTTTGCGCCGGGCTTTTACCTTGATTTCAGGGAAGTTCCGGTGGCACTGGCCAGCAGCTTCATGGGCACGCCCTGGGGAGTGCTGATCGGCACGGCACTCTCCCTCTACCACTGGCTGATTTTGGGACAGCAGGGCGCGGGAATCGCCAGCTTGCAACTGGCCAGCGTGGTGGGCATAGCCGCTCTTTTGCGCCGCAGCAAGATCAAAATCGGCCAGTCTCTTAAGCAAAGGGCCGTGTACGCCGCGCTGCTGTTTGTGCCGAGCAGCGCCGTCTTGCTGCTCAATTTTGTGCGGGCCCCGCAGGCATTCAGCGTGGCCGCCGAACTGTACGTCATCAAAGTGGTCTTTAGCATCACCGGCTTTTGCTTGTGGGCCGCGCTGGTGTCGCTGGCCCGGCAAACCGTGGTCAGCAACCGCCGCTACCAGCGCCTCGCCACCCGCGACGCCCTGACCGGCCTACACAACCGCTACGCTTTTGAAGAAGATCAGCCGCCGCTCAGCCCCAACCACCCCGAGGCCCGTTTTTTGCTGCTGCTCGACCTCGACCATTTCAAACGGGTCAACGACGAACACGGCCACCTCTACGGCGACCAAGTGCTTAAGCAGTTCAGCAAGGTGCTGAGTGCTCACCTCA
Source organism: Deinococcus detaillensis (assembly GCF_007280555.1). Taxonomy (NCBI): domain Bacteria; kingdom Thermotogati; phylum Deinococcota; class Deinococci; order Deinococcales; family Deinococcaceae; genus Deinococcus; species Deinococcus detaillensis. Next base: position 252,368 of record NZ_VKDB01000002.1, read on the forward strand.
ATGAGCGCAGCCGGGCTTACCGGGTGGGCGGCGAGGAATTCGCGGTGCGGCTGAGCGTCAAGCACGCAGAAGCTCAACACACCGTGCAGGCCTTCACTGAGCAGCTTCAATCGGCTTTGGCCGAAGTGCACCGTAAGCACTTCAGCAGCCTCAATTTTGCGCTGACGGTATCCGGCGGCTTGGTCGCTGAGGGAGAACAGGCCTTTCAGCGGGCCGATGAGCTGCTGTATTTGGCAAAGGGAGCCGGGCGCAATCAAATTCTGGCCGAGTGGCAACCGCGACCAGAAGCGCTGCCGCCTTCACCGTTTAACGACGCTTCTCCCGGCGCGGCCACCATCCGCTCGCTGCTGAGATTTCTGGCGGAGCAGGGCAGCGACGAGCCCGATTTGCCGGGCCTGCTCAGAGCCGCCATCCTCTGTGTGCCGGGGGCCGAAGCCGGCAGCTTGTCGGTGCGCGACGGTGAGGAGTGGGTGGTGCGCGGCGAAGTGGGATACGGCGAAGCGCTACTCGGCGTCCGGTACACCTTTTCACAAATGCAAAATTGGCACGGTGACCTCGAACAGTTGCAGCGGGGCCAGCCGCGCCTGCTGACCGGCGAAGCCCTACAGCTCCATTCTCAGCGCGATGTAGAGCCGCCGGATATCCCTGCTTCGGTCAGGCGCATCCACGAACTCAAAGCCAATTTGCTGCTTCCGATTGTGGTGCAGGGCAAAGTGGTCGCCGAACTCAATCTCGACAATCTGCACGATCCGGCGGCCTTTAGCTCCACTTCACTGGAATTGGCCAAAGAATTCGCGCTGTGGGCCGCCGCTGTGATGGCCGCCCACGAACGCCGCCACCAGCACCAAGCCGATCAGGAAAGCGCCCTGCTGATGCTGGGGCTGGCCCTAGAGACCCGCGACGGAGCCACTCAGGGGCACACCCGTCGGGTCGTGGAACTCTCCAGCGCACTCGGCCAGCATTTGGCCCTCAGTGACGAGCAACTCGGGGCGCTGCGCCAAGGCGCTTACCTGCACGATCTGGGCAAACTGCAAGTGGCTGACCGCGTGCTGCTCAAATCCGGCCCCTTCGACGCCGAAGAAGAAGCGCTGATGCAGCGGCATGTCGAACTGGGCACGCAACTGGCTGAGCATTTTCCCAATGTCTCGCCCGACGCCTGCAAGATCATTGAGTTTCACCATGAACGCTGGGACGGTGCCGGCTACCCCAGCGGCGTCTCGGGCAAGGACATCCCGCTGCTGGCCCGCATTTTTGCGGTGGCCGATGTCTACGACGCCTTGGTGAGCGAACGGCCTTATAAAGCCGAATGGACGCCGGAAGCCGCCATTTGGGAAATCGTCGCCCAGCGCGGCGTGCAGTTTGATCCTGAGGTGGTGGACGCCTTTGTGGAATTGATGGACGATCCACAAAGCCGTGAGCCGTCTCACTGGGCTGCCGTCAATACCGCTCAGCCCCACTCCCGAACGCAGTTTTGATTTGGGGGTGGTGAAGGTAGAGCCGTCCTTAAAAACTCCCCACGAAGCCCGACCATCTGGGTCACGGCTTCGCGGGGAGGTGCGCGGCGCTTGAGGGCAAGCGTTTGGTTTTGGCGCTGGAGAATGGGGATATCCGAGCGTCTATCTGGGCAAAAGAGAAGTGCCCATCAAAAAGCGGTCAATTTCCCGCGCCGCTTGCCGCCCCTCACGGATGGCCCAGACCACCAGCGACTGACCGCGCCGCATGTCGCCCGCCGCGAATACGCCCGGCACGTTGGTGAAGTAGCCGGTCTCGTCGTCGGTTCCGGCCTGAGCGTTGCCGCGTCCGTCGCGCTCCACGCCGAATTTCTCTAAAATGCCGTCCACCGGGCTCATGAAACCCATCGCCAGCAGCACCAGATCGGCGGGCAAAAATTCCTCGCTCCCTTCCACTTCCACCATCTTGCCGCCTTCCCACTGCACCCGCACGGTGCGGATGCCGATCAGCTTGCCGTCTTCACCGGCAAATTCGCGGGTGGCGATGGCAAACTCACGCACGCCGCCTTCCTGATGGCTGCTGCTGGTGCGCAGGCGGTAAGGCCAGTAGGGCCAGCTCAGCGGCTTGTATTCTTCTTCTGGCGGCATCGGCATCAGCTCGAACTGGGTGACACTTTTCGCGCCCTGGCGGTGGCTGGTGCCCATGCAGTCCGAGCCGGTGTCGCCGCCGCCAATCACGATCACGTTTTTGCCAGTAGCCAGAATCTGCCCATCAGTTGGCCCGCCGTGATTGACTCTATTTTGCTGCGGCAAAAATTCCATCGCAAAATGCACGCCGCTCATCTCGCGCCCCGGCACCGGGAGGTCGCGGGGATGCTCGGCCCCCCCGGAGAGCAGCACGGCGTCAAATTCTGCTTTCAGGTCGTCCGGATTGACCGTCTCGGTGTGGTGCGAGGTGACCTTCAGCTTTTCTGGCAACTCGCCCACCAGCACGCCGGTGCGGAACACCACCCCCTCAGCCTGCATCTGCTCGACCCGGCGGTCGATCTGGTGCTTTTCCATCTTGAAATCGGGGATGCCGTAGCGCAGCAGACCGCCCACCCGTTCATTTTTCTCGAAGACCGTGACCGCGTGCCCGGCGCGGGCGAGTTGCTGCGCGGCGGCCATTCCGGCGGGGCCGCTGCCGATGACTGCCACTGTTTTGCCGGTCACAAAGGCGGGCGGCTGCGGCGTGACCCAGCCTTCCTCCCAAGCACGGTCGATAATGGCCCGCTCAATGCTCTTGATGCCCACCGCGTCGTCATTGAAATTCAGGGTGCAGGCCGCCTCGCAGGGCGCGGGGCAGATCCGTCCGGTGAATTCGGGAAAATTGTTGGTGGAATGCAGCACGTCGATAGCCGATTTCCAATCGTTTTGGTACACCAGGTCATTGAAATCGGGAATGATGTTATTGACCGGGCAGCCGTTGTTGCAAAAGGGAATGCCGCAGTCCATACAGCGGGCGGCCTGCTGCTTGGCGTCGCCGTCTTTGAGGGTATGCACGAACTCGCGGTAGTGCCGCAGGCGGGCGTCGGCGGGTTCGTAGGTGTCACTGACGCGGTTGTATTCTAAAAATCCGGTGATTTTTGCCATTGGTGATCTCTCCTGCGGGTGGGGATAAGGTCATGAGCGCCAGCGAATAAGGTTCTCTGCTCTACTTCGTGTGCGTGGCAATCCCCGCCGCCACTTCGCCGGGAATGGTGCCCGCCGCTTCGCTAACCTGAAGGCTGTTCATCTCGCCCAGCGCCCGGCGGTACTCGTGCGGGTAGACTTTGACGAATTTGCCCAGCGCTGCTTCCCAGTTGTCGAGCAGGTCGCCGGCCCGCAAAGAACCCGTCCAAGCGTGGTGGTCTTCGATCAGCTTGCGGAGCTGTTCTTCGTCGGTCAGGCCTCTGTGCAGGTGGCCGTCGCCCTGGCCGAGGCGCAGTTGTTCGAGCTGGGTGGCGCTGGTTTGCAGCGGCACCATCTCCACCATCGTGGTGTTGCAGCGGTGCTTGAAGGTGCCGTCCTCGTCGTAGACGTAAGCCACGCCGCCCGACATGCCCGCCGCGAAGTTGCGCCCAGTCTGACCCAGCACCACCACCGTGCCGCCGGTCATGTATTCGCAGCCGTGATCGCCGGTGCCCTCGACCACCGTACTGGCTCCGCTGAGCCGCACCGCGAAGCGCTCGCCCGCCACGCCCCTGAAAAAGGCCTCGCCGGAAGTCGCGCCGTACAGCACGGTATTGCCAGCGATCGTGTTTTTGGTGGCGTCGCCCCTGAAGTCGATGCTGGGACGGATCACGACCCGCCCGCCCGACAGCCCCTTGCCGGTGTAGTCGTTGGCGTCACCGACCAAGTAAAGCGTGATGCCCTGCGCCAGAAATGCGCCGAAGCTCTGGCCGCCGGTGCCTTCCATCCGGACATGAATGAAGTCGTCCGGCAGGCCTTCCGGGCGCAGGCGAATCAGCTCGCCCGAGAGCATTGCTCCTACCGTGCGGTTAACATTGCGGGCCGGTTGCAAAATCTGAATCGGCTCGCTGCCGTTAAAAGCGGCGCGGACTTTTTGAATCAGCACGTGATCGAGCGCCCGCTCCAGGCCGTGATCTTGCCCACTTTCGTGGCGGCGCAGATAATCACCTTCGGGCCGGTAAAACACGCGGCTGAAATCCAGACCCCGCGCTTTCCAGTGCTCGATGCCGCTGCGGGTGTCTAGAAGATCGCTGCGGCCCACCAGGTCTTCAAATTTGCGGACGCCGAGTGAGGCCATGATGGCGCGGACTTCCTCGGCCACGAAGAAGAAGAAATTGATGACGTGTTCGGGCTTGCCTGCGAACCTTTTGCGGAGTTCAGGGTCTTGGGTCGCCACGCCCACCGGACAGGTATTGAGGTGGCATTTGCGCATCATGATGCAGCCCTCGGCCACCAGCGGCGCAGTGGCAAAGCCGAATTCGTCTGCGCCGAGGAGAGCGCCGATCACCACGTCGCGTCCGGTTTTCATCTGGCCGTCGGCCTGCACTCGCACCCGGTCACGCAAGCGGTTGAGCACCAGTGTTTGCTGCGTTTCGGCCAGGCCCAGTTCCCAGGGCGTTCCGGCGTGCTTGATCGAGCTGTACGGAGAAGCGCCGGTGCCGCCGTCGTGTCCGGCGACCACGATATGATCGGCCTTGGCTTTGGTGACGCCTGCCGCCACCGTCCCGATGCCGACTTCCGACACCAATTTGACCGAGATGTCGGCTCTGGGATTGACATTCTTGAGGTCGTGGATGAGCTGCGCCAGATCTTCGATGCTGTAGATGTCGTGGTGCGGCGGCGGCGAGATCAGGCCCACGCCCGGCACCGAGTGGCGCAGCATCCCGATGTATTCGCTGACCTTGCCGCCCGGCAGTTGGCCGCCCTCGCCGGGCTTGGCTCCCTGCGCCATTTTGATCTGAATCTGGTCGGCGCTGACCAGATACTCGGTGGTCACCCCGAAGCGGCCCGAAGCCACCTGCTTGATCTTGCTGCGCAGGCTGTCGCCATCTTGCAGTTCGTAGTCGGCCAGCAGTTGGCCCGCGCCGAGGATGTCACCGACTTTGGTTCCAGCGCTGATGGTGTTGCCCCTGCGCTCCTCGCGGTAGCGGGCCGGGTCTTCGCCGCCCTCGCCGGTGTTGCTCTTGCCACCGATACGGTTCATGGCGACGGCCAGCGTGGTATGCGCCTCGGTGCTGATGCTGCCGAGCGACATCGCTCCCGTCGCAAAGCGCTTGACGATCTCGGAGGCGGCTTCGACTTCTTCCAGTGGAATAGCAGCCGCCGGATCGGTTTTAAGCTCGAACAACCCACGCAGGGTCATGTGGCGCTTGGACTGGTCGTTGATGATGCTGGAATATTCGCTGAAGGTCTTGGCCTGGTTGGCCCGGACGGCGTGCTGGAGTTTGGCCACCGCGTCGGGCGTCCACATATGCTCCTCGCCCCTGGCCCGCCAAGCGTACTCGCCGCCCACGTCCAGCATGTTGGCCAGCAGCGGATTGTCTCCGAAAGCGGCTTCATGGGTACGAATGGCTTCTTCCATCACTCCAAAAATGTCGATGCCGCCGACCTGGGTACTGGTGCCGGGGAAATACCCGTCCACAAGGTCGTGCGACAGGCCCACCGCTTCAAAAATCTGCGCTCCGCAGTAACTCATGTAGGTGCTGATGCCCATTTTGGACATGATCTTAGAGAGGCCCTTGCCGACGGCTTTGATGTAATTGTAGATGGCCTGCGCACTATCGACGTGGGCGCTGTCGCCCTGCCCGTTGGGATCGGCGTGCAGCGAAATCAGGGTTTCGAGGGCCAGATACGGATGGATGGCCTCCGCGCCGTAGCCCGCCAGCACCGCGAAGTGGTGAATCTCGCGGGCGTCGCCAGTTTCGACGACCAAGCCCGCCGAAGTCCGCAGCCCCTCGCGCACCAGGTAATTGTGAATGGCTGACACTGCCAGCAGGGCGGGCACTGCCACGCGCTCGCGGCTGAGTCTGCGGTCAGAAATAATCAGGATGCTGGCCCCGCCCTTGATGGCGTCCACCGCCTGAGCACGCAGCGAAGCGATTTTGGCTTCCACGCCCTCGCGGCCCCACTCTGCCGGGTAGGTGATGTCGAGTTCATGCGGCTTGAATTTGCCGCGTGTGTGCTCGGAGATGGCCCGCAGCCGCGCCATATCATTGAAATCCAAGATCGGCTGCGAGACTTCTAGGCGCATGGTCGGATTGGCCGCGTTGATATCGAGCAGGTTGGGCTTGGGGCCGATGAAGCTGCGCAGCGACATCACGACGGCCTCGCGGATCGGGTCAATCGGCGGGTTGGTCACTTGAGCGAACAGTTGCCGGAAATAGTTGTAGAGCGGTTTACTCCTGCTGCTCAGCACCGCCAGCGGCGAGTCGTTGCCCATGCTGCCGATGCCCTCTTCCCCGAGCGCGGCCATCGGCCCCATCAAGAATTTCAGGTCTTCTTGGGTGTAGCCAAACGCCTGCTGACGGTCTAAACGGCTCTCGGCGAAGCTGCCGACCTCACCGGACACGTCGATCTGGCTGAGGTTGACCCGCACGTTGTCGATCCACTGGCGGTAAGGCTTGGCTCCGGCGTACTGGGCCTTGAGTTCGTCGTCCTCGATGATCCGGCCCTGATCAAAGTCGATCATGAACATCTTGCCAGGTTGCAGCCGCCACTTGCGGACAATCTGGCGCTCGGGAATCGGCAGCACGCCCGATTCGGAGGCCAGCACCACCAAGTCGTCTTTGGTGACGATATAGCGGGCCGGGCGCAGGCCGTTGCGGTCGAGCATCGCACCGAGTTGCCGCCCGTCGGTGAAGACCATCGCGGCGGGGCCGTCCCAGGGCTCCATCATGGCGGCGTGGTACTCATAAAAAGCGCGGCGCTGCTGATCCATCAAAGCGTTTTGCTCCCACGCTTCGGGAATCAGCATCATGGCCGCCTGCGCCATCGGGTAGCCTGCCAGTGTCAGCAGTTCGAGCGCGTTGTCGAAGGTGGCGGTATCGGACTCGCCCTCAAAGCTGATCGGATACAGCTTCTTGAGATCGTCGCCCAGAATCGGGCTGCTCATCACGCCCTCGCGTGCCCGCATCCAGTTGAAGTTGCCCTTGACGGTGTTGATCTCGCCGTTGTGGGCCACCATCCGGTAGGGGTGGGCCAGCGGCCACTCGGGGAAAGTATTGGTCGAAAAGCGCTGGTGAACAAGGGCAAGGGCCGAGACGACCCGCACGTCCTTGAGATCAAGATAATACTGTCCCACCTGAGTCGCCAGCAGCAGGCCCTTGTAAATCACTGTGCGGCACGACATCGACGGCACGTAATACTCGCTGCTGTGGGTCAGGTTGAGGTAACGAATGGCGTTGGAGGCCACTCGCCGGATGATGTAAAGTTTGCGCTCCAGCGCGTCGGGCACCAAAATGTCGGGGCCGCGCCCGATAAAGATTTGCCGGATGACCGGCTCTTTTTCGCGCACGGCGGGCGACATCGGCATACTGCTGTCCACCGGCACTTCGCGCCAGCCCAGCACCACCTGTCCCTCGGCGTGAACGGCCCGCTCGAGTTCCTGTTGGCAAAAGCGGCGCGAGGCGGCTTCTTTGGGCAAAAAGATCATCCCGACGCCGTATTCGCCAGCGGGCGGCAATGTCACGCCCTGAGCCGCCATTTCAGCCCGGTAGAATTCATCGGGAATCTGAATCAGAATCCCCGCGCCGTCGCCCATCAGCTTGTCTGCGCCGACTGCGCCCCGGTGATCCAGATTCTCCAAAATCTTGAGGCCCTGCTCAATGATGCTGTGGGCCTTTTTGCCTTTGATGTGCGCGACCATGCCGACACCGCAAGCGTCGTGTTCGTTGGCCGGGTCGTACAAGCCCTGCTGAGCCGCCTCGGCTCGCCCCTCGTCGGTGTGAGTGTGCGCCGAATTGGTAGATGAAGGATCACGCCTTAAATCTTTATGCAAATCAGATTCTACCGTTTCGGCAACCGGCGTATCTTGATTTTGAATCTCGACTTGGCTTTTCTTTTGCTCCTGCTGATCCTGCATAGCGGTTCCTCCAGTGCTGCCGGACTGAGCCGGGGCGTTGCTGTGCGTACCATAGCGAATCTAAAAGCCGACCCCGGAGGGTATGTTTATGCATCTCGGGGCCTGCTCACATTGTGGAATATGCTGAGAGCGGCTTCAGACTGTCCGTGCAGAGTCTGCCCGACCACATTTCTTTGAGCACTGGGGGTCAAACGTGAGAAAATCTTGAGCGCCGCAGCGTTTAATTTGTCACAATGGCTTTGTGGTTTCTGCTCAAGGGCAAAGTGAGAAAGGATTGAGGCCGGCCATCCGCGACGATTTGACTCTTCTGCCTCTCCGGGCAGCTTTAACGTTTGATTTTTTGCAGTTGGGCGGCAAACGGCCCGCCAGCTTGCTGATGTGCGACCTCGACCACCTCAAACTCATCAATGACACGCTGGGCCACGCGGCTGGAGATCAAGCGCTCAGAACCCTCAGTGCCGCGCTGGGCAGCCATCAGCGCCCAGACTGGCAGGCTTACCGCCTCGGCGGCGACGAATTCGCCCTGCTGGCTTCGGTGCCTGCCGCCGAACTGCATCTCTGGGCGCAGCATCTGCTCAGCAGCGTGCAGCGGGCCAGCTTACCTATCAGCGTCAGTGTCGGTATTGCCGAGGTCGCGCAGAGTGCTGACCTCGGGCAGGTCCTGGCCCAGGCCGACCAGCGCTTATATGCCGCCAAGCGGCGCGGCAAAGCCCAAATCATCAGCCAGGACGTGGAAAGTCCTTTTGAAACGCCGACACCGCGTCTTCTGGAGCGGGGGCCGTCCTTGGACCAGGGCACTCAGTTTCTGCGGGCGGCCTTTCAGGGCCAAGCCGCCGAACTCCTCGTCCACGCGCCGCCGGGCGGCGGACTCAGCGCTTTTTTACAGCATTTGGAAGTGGTGGCCCGCACGCTGGGCTACCAAACCCTGCACCTGTCCGGCAGCGCCGCGCGGGAATGCCAGCATTACGGCGTTTGGGATCAGGCCACCTTGAACGGGCAGCGCCTCAGCGGCCAGCACCTGACCCCCGCCGCCCAGCCCTTGGCCATCCTCCTTGACCGGCCCGAGTGCTTTGACGCAGCCACTTTAGTGGCCCTGCAACCGCTGCTGCGCACCGCTCAGGTGGTGCTGCGCGGGCAAGCGGGAAAACCCGCGTCCGCCGCACTCACCGGGCTGAGTTCCAGCCAGATCACTTTGGAGCCGCTGAGCGAAAACGCGCTCGGTGAGCTGCTAGGCCGCGAACGGCTGGAGCCGCAGACGCGCCGCTGGCTTTATCAGCGGGCGGGCGGCTTACCGGCACCGACCCTGCGCTGGCTGGCCGCCCTGCGGCTCGAAGCTTCGCTGCGCCGCGAAACGCTGACCCACCTGCTGTCGAGTTTGACGAGCGACTGGGAAACAGCCGTTGCCTATCAGTTGACCCAGCCGCTGCTGTGGCCCCGGCCCCTGCTGTATGGCCGGCGTACAGAGCTGCAAGAAGCGGTCAAGCGGCTAAGCCTCGGCTCCTTGCTGACCATCACCGGGCCAGCCGGACGCGGCAAAACCCGCTTGGCCGAGCAAATCTTGGGCGAGTTGGGCAGTCATTTCGCCCGCGTTCAGAGTGTCAGTCTCAGCGGAACGCTCGGACCTGAGATGACGCTCTCCCGCCTCGCCGAAGCGTTGCTGGGCCGTCCCAGCGAACGGGTCGATCTGGCCAGTCTGGGCCGCTTGCTGGCGCGGCAACCCACCTTGCTGCTGCTTGATGAACCCGCCGAGCAGCAGTTGAGCGCTCAGATGTTAGAGACGCTGCTTTCTTCCGCGCCGCTGAGCCGCATTATCGTCACGGCTCGGGCTCCGCTGGGCGCACAGCACGAAAGCGTCCTAGCTTTGGAGCCGCTCAGCGAGCAAAGCGTGACGGCGGCCCTGCAAGAGAAAAGCCGGAGCCGCCTGAGCGCCGCGCAGCTCAGGCAAATGGCCGATTGGATCAGCGGCGAGCCGCTGCGCTTGTCGGCGGCCGCCGCGCTGCTGAACGCTGATCCAGCCAGCGCCGCCCAGCGCCTCGGGAGCGGGGAGCCTTATCCAGCTTGGCTTTTGCTGGGCGGTTACGAACGCCGTGTCCTGGCCGCGATGAGCAGTGTCAGCGGCCCGTTTGAACTGAGCTGGGCAGAAGCGCTGTCGGGCGCGTCACCGTTTTTGTTGGGGGCGCTGCGCGATCAGCAGTATCTTCAGGCGGTAGGCGGCGGCCTTTACCGGCTGGCCGGCGCTCTGGGCGCGGGAGCGCAGACCGTTTGGCACACTTCACCTGACCTGCGCCGCCAAGTTGGCCAGAGGGCGCTGAGGCAGCTTCAGCGGCTCCTCGGCGCTCAGCCGGAAGGCAGCGCCGCTTGGTACATGCAACTCGATCAGCATTACCCGACGGTGAGGGCGGTGGTGGCCGGTTTGCTGCTGCGCCCCGCTCCGCTGAGCCGCGAGCTGGCCGAGGTGCTGCTCGGCTTGCTGCCTTACCGCTTGTCGCGGGGCTACTTGCCCGAAGCCCGCGCCGAGCTGGAACTGGCTCTTCAGCGCGGCACGGCGCTGGACGTGGGTTGGCGTCAGCGCCTTGGACTGGCGCTCGCTTCGGTGGCCCAGCAGTGCGGCGACCACGCGGCGGCACAAACGTATCTCAGCGGCCTAGAGCATTTGTCCGTTCCATTGTTGTGGAAAAGCACCCCACCAATTCCACTTCCATCTGCTCTAGCACATAGTTCACTCGCTCCGCTCGGTCATAAAAGTCTTGCAACTTTTACGACAAATTCTCTGGCGCAGCCGAACTCGCTGGCCGAAGCGTCGCTCATCGAAGCCCGCTTGCTGCACCGCCGCAGCTTGTATATCCAGAGTCACGCGCTTTACCGGGCCATTGGCGCTCAGCCGGACTTGCCGCTGCGCCTAAAGGTAAAGGCGATGGAAGGCCAAGCCCGCGCCGCCGTTTATTTGGGCCAACTGAACGAAGCTCAGCACCAAATCGGGACTGTGGTGAACCACGTCGAGCGCCACCTTGAAGAATGGGGCGAACTCCTGCTCAGCGACGTTCTGAACACGGCGGCGCTGGTGGCCACCGAGCAGCGCCGTCTCAGCGACGCCAAAGCTTTGTTTGAGCGGACGCTGGAGATTCATCGGCGCTACGGGCACCGCGCTGGACTGACGCTCAATTTGACGGGCTTGGCCTGGGTCTTGCTGCTCAGCGGCGACTTCCAGCGCAGCGCTGAACTGACCCGCCAAGTGCTGCGCCAAGCCCAGGACGCCGGACGCCTATGGGAAGAAGCCAACGCGCTGATCAATTTGGGCCACGCCCTGACGCGTAGCGGCGAGCTGACGCAGGCCCGCCAAACCTACCGGCAAGGCGGCACATTGGCGCTGCAACACGACGCACCCTCTTTGGTGGCCGAAGCGCTGGGCGGCCTCGCCGAAGTGCTGAGCGGCGAAGGTCAGCAAGGACTTGCCCGCAGCGTGCTGAGCGCGGCGCTAGCGCACTCTGGGGCAAACGCAGAGGTACGCCAGTATTTTTCTGCCCTGATTGCCAAGCTCGGGCCGCTGCCGGCATTTGCTGAATCCGGCGAGTCGGCAGATTGGAAACAGTGGCTGCAAAGTTAAGGAGAAAATCCGGCAGGAAAAGCGCTGCTCAGTACACCGCCCCGCCCCGTTCCTCCGCTTGACCGGACGCGCCCGTCAAATCGGCCTTGAACTTGCTGGCCAGCTCCCGCGTCGCCCTCGCCAGCAGCGAAGTGTCTACTCCCACCGCCACGAAGGTGCAGCCCAGTTCCAGATACCGCCTCGCCTGCGCTTCGTCGCTGGTCAGGATGCCCGCCGCCTTGCCCGCCGCCCGAATGCGGGCAACCGCGTCCTCAATGGCGCTGATGACTTCGGGGTGATTGGGGTTTCCGAGGTGCCCCAGACTGGCGCTGAGGTCAGCCGGGCCGATGAACAAGCCCGCTACGCCTTCCACGGCGGCAATTTCGTCTAGGGCCGCCAAGCCGGAGCGCGACTCGATTTGCACCAACAAGCAAATTTCAGCGTCGGCCCGCGTCACGTAATCGGCCACGCGGTTCCAGCGCGAAGCACGCGCCAGAGCGCTGCCCACGCCGCGAATCCCCTGCGGCGGATAGCGGGTGGCCCGCACCAGCTCACGGGCCTGCTCGGCGCTTTCTACCATCGGCACCAAAATGGTCTGGACACCCAAGTCAAGGTACTGCTTGATCATCCAGGTTTCGCCGCTGGGCGGGCGCACGATCGGCGTGACCGGGTAAGCCGCCAGCGCTTGAAGTTGCCGCAAGGTACTGCGGACGTCATTCGGCGCGTGTTCGCCGTCGATCAGCAGCCAGTCGAAGCCCGCTCCGGCGCTGATCTCGGCGCAGTAGGAATCGGCCAAGCCCAACCACAGCCCGATTTGCGGCTTCCCGGCTTGCAAGTGCAGGGCAAAGGTATTCACGAGGCCGCTCATAGGGAGAACCTGAACCCGATGCCGCCCAACTCGCCGTAATCGGCGTGGAAGGTGTCGCCCGCCGCCGCGTCTACCGGACGGGTAAACGAACCGGCCAAGATGGTTTGCCCTGCCCTGAGCGTCACGCCGTGCGGGTGCAGTTTGTTGGCCAGCCACGCCACGCCGTTGGCCGGATGGTTGAGCACCCCAGCCGCCACGCCGGTTTCTTCGATGACGCCGTTGCGGTAGAGCAGAGCGCCCACCCAGCGCAGGTCGGCAGCGTCAGGACGCACGGGACGTCCCCCCAAAACGATGCCCGCGTTGGCGGCGTTGTCGCTGATGGTGTCGTAGACTTTGCGGGTCACGCCGGTTTCTTTGTCGGTGCGCTCGATACGGGCGTCAATAATTTCGATAGCCGGAACGACGTAAGTTGTGGCCTTCAAGACATCAAAGACGCTGCAATTGGGCCCGCTCAAGTCGCGCTCCAGCAAAAAGGCCAATTCCACTTCCACTTTTGGCTGAGTAAACCGTGAAATAGGCAACTCAGAGCCCTGACTGAACACCATATCGTCAAGCAGCACGCCATAATCTGGTTCGCTAATGTTGGATGACATTTGCATAGCGCGGGAAGTCAGACCTATTTTGTGGCCGTAAATACTGCGCCCCTTGCTGACTTTGTGGGCCACCCAAGCTGCCTGCACGGCGTAGGCATCTTCAATGGTGATTTCGGGATATTGAAGCGAGAGTTGACGAATTTGAACGCGCGTTTGCTCAGCATTGTGAAGCCTGAGCACCGCGTCCTGAATTTGATCGGGCGTCAGCATTTGTCCTTCCTCATAGCGCCGCCTGCTTATAACGCTCGTGGATATTGTTTTTCTTCCACGTTTCCACTTCACCGATCTCTAGCGAAAGCGCGATTTTCCTTGACGAAAAAGCGTCGGCGAAATGTTCTTTCAGCACGTCGAACAGTTCATCTCCGGTGATCTGCTTCATCTCCTCGCTGCGGCCCGTACCGATTTTGAGGGTGACATGCACGAAAGCGTCGTCGTGTTGGCCGTCAGCGACGACGTATTCGGTCAGCTTGACGGCGCGGGCGCGGATACCGCCGATGGGGTAAACATCGCCCCTCGCAATCAGAACGGCGTTTAATCTGGACAAAAGCTCACGAATACGCGGCTCTTTAAGGTTATCGGTGTATTCCACCGTTAAATGAGGCATTACGTCCGAGCTCCCTCGTCGGCGATGAGCGGTTCGGCGCTTTCGTCTTCCCATTGAATGTCATTTTCCAGGGCTTCTAAGCCGTCAATTTCCAGGCGCATCACGTCGCCGGGCCCCACGTGACTGACCCCTTTGGGCGTGCCGGTCAAAATAACGTCGCCCGCTTCCAGAGTCATGAAGCGTGACATAAATTCAATCAGTTCGGGGGCTTTTAAGATCATATCGCGGGTGTTGCCTTCTTGGCGGAGTTCGCCATTGACGTAGGCCCGCAGGCCCAAGTTGTAGGGGTTGGGCACTTCGTCGGCACTGACCAGATACGGCCCCAGCGGCCCGAAGGTGTCCCAGCCCTTGGCCCTCATCGGCGGGCGGTGATAATTGGAGACATAGTCGCGCACCACCAGATCGTTGGCAATGGTGTAACCGCCCACGTAGTCTTCGGCATCCTTGGCCTTGACCCGCCGAGCGTCGCGCCCAATCACGATGCCGAGTTCGACTTCGTAGTGCATGAACTTCGCGCCGCGCGGGTAAATCACCGTTCCGCCGTGCGGCAAGAGGCTGGTGTTGGGCTTGAGGAACATCACCGGCTCCTCGGGGGCCTTGAAACCCAGTTCGGCCACATGGTCGGCGTAATTGAGCGCCAGCGCGATGACTTTGCCGGGCTTGAGCGGCAGCAGAAATTGCACGTCCTCGGGGCGGTGTGTTTCGCCTGCCGCGTCGTAGAGCAGGCCGTCTTTGAGAACGCCGTTGTGCTGGCGGCCTTTTGAAATGAAGCGGGCAGTTTTCATGGATTTGATCTTCTCGTTGCTTGTTTTTTCATAACATGACTCCCATTTTTTCTACTTCCGGCGGCAAGACGGCGGTCAGGCCCCTGTAAGTACCCCCGAAATAAGCCAGCGGCACTTTATCGCTGATGCAGGTGGCCTGAACTTCGCCCACGAACAAGGTGTGGTCGCCGCCTTCGTACGTTTGGTATTTGGAGCAGGCCAACTGCGCCGCCGCGCCGCTGAGCACCGGCAGGCCGCCGAGTTCGCTCCAGGCGATGTTGAGGCCCGCGTCCGGACGGCCTGCGAAGTGATTGCTGAGCAGCTGCTGACTTTGCGAGAGAATGTTGACCGCGAACGCCCCGCCCTGCTCCAAAACGGCGTGCATCATGGCCCGCTTATCCACGCTGATGAGAATCAGCGGCGGATTCATGCTGACCGAAACGAAAGCGCTGGCGGTCATGCCACGTTTTTCGCCGTCTTGTAGGGCGGTGATGATGGTTACGCCGCTGGCAAACCTGCCAAGCGCGGCGCGGAACTCTTGGGAGGAGATGGGCATTTGGCTCCTTTTTGGGGCAGGTGATGATGACTGTGGTCAATCTATGATGAAAGAACAGTAACCGTATGGCTGGTGACTCGTAGGAAAAGCCGTTCGTCAGGGGCGGCGACGCGGAAAGAGCGGTGGACAACGTGAACTTGCTTGTTTCAGCAAGCTGTCCCCCAGCACTCTCAGATCACATGCACCGGCAATCCCACCAACTCGCCCGCTTTGGCCTCGACCCAGCCGCCCTCGAAGGCTTCCAGCGGCGCGGCTTCTTCAAACCAGCTTTTGGGTGTTTTTGCGCCCCACAACGTCTGGCGGCGCGGATCGTCCAGCGCCCAGCGGATCGGCTCGAAGTCGGGGTCGGCGGTGACGTAATCGCTGGTATACAGCTCGATGCGGTGGCCGTCAGGGTCACGGATGTACAGGAAAAAAGCGTTGCTGACGCCGTGTCTGCCGGGGCCGCGCTCAATGGCTTCGGGCATCCGCGCTCCGGCCAGAATGTCGCACAGGCGAATAATGCTCTGCATATCGGGCATCCAGTAAGCGAAGTGATGCAGCCTCGGCCCAGTGCCGTTGGTGAGCGCCAGGTCGTGCACGCTGCCCCGGCGCTGAATCCACGCCGCCCAGATGCGGCCCTTGTCATCTTCGGTAAATTCGCTGAGCCGGAAGCCGAGGTTGTCCATGTACCAGCGCATCACGCCTTCCACGTCGGGCGTCATCACGTTTATGTGATCAATGCGCTGGAGGCCCGCGCCCCGGTGCAAGTGGTAATCTTGCAAGAGCCACTGGTGCTTGACCGACTCGGCGTAGAAGGCCACCGGCACGCCGAATGGGTCCTGAAAGCGCAGCAGCTTGGGCCGGTCCAGCTCGGTTTCCCAGCGGTAGGGAATGCTTTGCCTGTCCAATAACGCGGTCATGGCGTCCAGATCGGCGGGCGTTCCCACCCGGTAGGCCAGATGCTTGACGCCTGCTTCCGGTGCGAGTTCCAGCTTGAGCGTCCACTCGCGGTCTTCATTGCCGCGCAGGTAGAGTGCGCCCTCGGTCTCGTGGAGGATATTTAGACCCATTAAGTCTACGTAGAAATATTTGGAACGCTCCAGATCGGTGACGTAAAAAATACCGTGAGCGATGCGGATGACATTCGGCTGCTGAGTTGAAACAGGGTCAGTCATCGGCGCTCACCGGCTGCGGCACCGCTTGATTCAAAAACGCCTGAATCCGCTCCACAAATGGCTCCTTGTCGTAGACCTCGTAGAGGGCGCTCGCCATCCGGATCGGGTCGCCGAAGAAGTGCTTCTCGTAGAGGTTCTGCCGCGCCCCGAAGCTGCTCAGCGTCATGTCCCAGGCCAGCCGGAAGAGTTTGAGGCGCTCCTCGGCAGTGGCGTTGGCAGCCTGCAAATGCTTGTCGATGAACGCGCCCAGCGGCCCCTCGCGGTCGGCCTTGCTCGGCATCATGATGATGCCCGACGCGCCCAGCAGTTGAATAATCTCATTGAGACGTGGGTAAATCGCCGGGTAGTAGTTGCGTGCGGCGTCCAGCGGGCCACGTGCCGGGGTCATCACGCCGTACTGATTGAGTGCCGCGCCTTCCACCGCCGCGACTTGCAGCGCCTTCATGATCTCCAGCGTCACGATGATCTCGCTGACTTTTTGCTGAACGTGCTGGAACTGGCCGCTGCCCACCGCCCCCACGATGCTCTGGGCCAGGCCGAGAAACGCGCCGGTTTTGGCGATTTTCTGATTGACGACCTGGTAAGCCATCTGCAACACGGCGTCGGTTTTGGAGTAAGCCTGATTGGCCAGCGTCATGTCGTACATCAGGAAAACGCGCTCCCACGGCACCAACACGTCGTCAAAGATCACGAAGGCGTCCTGCTCGTCAAAGCGGCTGCTCAGCGGGTGGTCTTCGGTATCACGCCCCAGATCGAACGGCTCGCGGCACTGGAAGTACAGGCCCGGCGTGTTGGTTGGCAGCCCGAAGCCCATCGCGTAGCGGCTCTTGTCGCCGTTTTCCTTGATGACGGTGGACGGAAAAATCAGGATTTCGTCGGCAATCGGCAGGGTCGCCAGCATCCGTGCGCCGCGCACGATCACGCCTTCCTCGGTTTCGCGCACGATGCCCATGGCGATATAGGGGTCGGGCATTTCCGAGGCCTGCTTGCTGCGGTTGACCTGCGGATTGGTCAGCGAGTGGGTCAGGCACAGGTCATTTTCGCGTACGTAGTCGTAATAGTTCCTCATATTCTCGGCAAAGTTGCGCCCGCTGCCCGTTGCGCCGCTGCTCTCGCACTCATCAAAGTAAGCGCTGGCCATGCCCGCCGCCATCACGTTGGTGTTCATGTAATCGGGAGCGCGGCCCAGCGTACCCAGCGAATAATCGGCCCGGATACGGTGCGCCTCGCCAATCTCGCGCAGATCGTCTTTGGTTCGCGGCACTTTGAAACTCATGGCGTAGCGCTGGCCACCGTCCTCGTAAGTGAGTTTGTCTTTAAACTCCGGCGCAAGCTGCATGTCGTAGAGGCCCGCCAACGAGTGGGCGATGTTTTTGGTAGCGGGATGGGTCGTCGGGTCGGTGACGGCGGCTCCGTCGATGTATAGGTTGGGCGGATTGTGGCGAAGACGGTCAAGGAACTGTTTTCCGGTTCTTGCTGGCATGGGGAACTCCTTTTTTTGTGGGGGTGTGGGGTGAGTCGTGGAAAGAGCCGCGCAACCGCCTTAACTTCCCCCCAACTTCGCCGCCCGGTGCCCATCCAGATTCACGGCGATATTCTTCGTTTCCATATAAAAATCAAAGCTGTAGTCGCCGCCGTCGCGCCCGATGCCGCTGGCTTTCATGCCGCCGAACGGGCTGGGCAGGTGGCGTACATTCTCCGAGTTGACCCAAATCATCCCCACGTCCAGCCCCTGCGCAAAACGGTGAGCGCGGGTCAGGTCGTTCGTCCAGAGGTAGCCCGCCAGACCGTAGGGCACGTCGTTGGCGATCCGCAGGGCGTCGGCCTCGTCCTCGAAGGGAATGACGGTCAGCACCGGCCCAAAGATTTCTTCCTGGGCGATTCGCATGTCGCTGCGGGCATTGGTGAACAGCGTCGGGCGCACGTAATTGCCTACCTCGCCGATGCGCTCACCGCCCACCGCCACCGTCGCGCCGTCTTGCTTGGCGATGTCAAAGTAGCTGCACACCTTCTCGAACTGGCGCAGGTGAATCAGCGGCCCGACCTCAGTGGCAGGGTCGAGAGGATCGCCCACTTTGATATTGGAGACGCGCTCAGCCAGCTTCTCCACGAACCCGTCGTGAATACTGCGCTCCACCAGCAGGCGGCTCGACGACGTGCAGCGCTGTCCGTTGAGGCTGTAGAGCATGAACACGGCGGCGTCCAGAGCGCGGTCTAAATCGGCGTCGGCAAACACCACCACCGGATTCTTACCGCCCAGTTCCAGATGCACGCGCTTGAGGGTGTCGGCCCCCTGCTTCTGAATGAGGCTGCCAGTGCTGCTCTCGCCGATGAAAGCAATCGCCTTGATGTGGGGATGCTCGGTGAGCGCCTTGCCCGCCGTTTCGCCGTAGCCGTGGACGAGGTTGATGACGCCCGCCGGAATGCCGGCTTCGTGCATAATCTCGGCCAGCAGCGTGGCCGTCACCGGACTCCATTCGGCGGGCTTGTGAACCACCGTGCAGCCGGACGCCAGCGCGGGCGCGATCTTCCAGCTCGACAGCATAAAGGGCGTGTTCCAGGGGGTGATGATCCCGACGGGGCCAATCGGCTGGCGCAGGGTGTAATTCAAAAATCCGGCGGTGGGCAGGCTCAGCCCGTCCTGGGCAGCCTCTGCGCGGTCAGCGAAAAAGCGGAAGTTCTCGGCGGCCCGCACCGCTGCCGATTTCATGAAGCGGATGGCTTGTCCGGTGTCCATGCTCTCGGCCAGCGCGAGTTCCTCTGCGCGTTCCTCGATCAGCGCGGCGACTTTGTAGAGAAGTTTGCGGCGGGCCTTACCGTCCAGCGCTTTCCAGGCGGGAAAAGCGTCCCAGGCGGCCTGCGCGGCGCGGTCAATGTCGCGGGCGTCACCGCTGGCTGCCACCGTCAGCAGAGAGTTGTCGGTGGGCGTGTGGACTTCAAACGTCTCACCGTTGGCAGAGTCTTGCCACTCGCCGCCGATAAAGTGCTTGAGGCGGCGCTTGAAAAGGGTTTGGCGCAGTTGCTCGGCGGGCTTGGGGGAAGGTACGGCAGTCATTGAACCTCCTGAGTTGAACGAAGCAAATTGTCTTTGGCTCACTTTAAGCGCCCGTCCCAGCCTGTACAAGGTCTGAATCAACAAAAATCAGCGCTCAGTTTGTAGAATCCAACCAATGCCCAGCCTCAATGCCCTGCGCTTAGCCCTCTGCATTCCAGCGGAAGGGGAAGCCCATTTTCAAACGCTCGAAGAAGCCCAGAGCCTGCTGCCGAACGCCCCTAGATCGGCTCTGAGAGCGGCTGCCTTGCGCTTGCTGGCACAGGAAAGCTTTCAAAGTCTGCCCGCCGCCGCTTCGCTGCTGACCTCGCTGGCGGCCACGTTGCAAAGCCACCGCCCAGAGCGGGAACTGGTGCAGTGGCTGGCACTGGTCACGGGCGGGCAAGCGGAGTTGCGCTCGAGCTGGGGCGACACGGTGGCCAGAGCCGGAACGCCCAGCGGTGACCAGCACTTTGAGCAGCGCCTGACTTATGAAGGGCGCTCAATCGGCAGCCTGCACCTTTGGGCCGGTGCCGAGTGGCCAGTTCTGTTTGGACTGACGGCGGAGTTCGCCAAACTGGCCCGCCTGCAAGCGGCGGCGGCGGGCGCATCTCGGCGGCGGGTGGGCGAGCGGGTGCTGGAAGCGCTGCTGTCGGGCGACGTGAGCGGCGCGTCTGTGCATGAGCCGTGCATGCTGGCGGCGCTCAGGCTCGCCCAGCCGCTTCCCCGCAGCGAGCGCAGCCGTGAAACGCATATCGCGGCCCTAGACATCTTGTGCGGCGTGGGCGAGGGCTACTTCCGGGAAAGGGGGCTGAAGTGCTTGACGACGGTGCGGGGCGACAAGGCCATCTGGCTGTGGGACAGTCAGGGCGCAGCGGGGGAAGCGGCGGGCCTACTCAGCGCCCTGCGAGCCGCCACCGAAACGGATTTCCGGCTGGGCGTCAGTGCGGTGCAGGCGAGTCAGGCGCGGGCGAGCACTGCTCTCGAACAAGCCGAACAAGCCCTCAGCAGCGTGCGGGCGGCGCGGGGTCTGATCGTATTCGAGCGGCTCGACCCACTCCAGGCATTGCTGGACGGCGCTGAAGCGCAGGCGCTCGCGGGGCAGCTGTTGGCCCAACTGCGGGGAAGCGATCCGGGCGGCAAGTTGGAAGAAACTTTGCGCCGCTACCTGAGTTTTGCCGGTTCGCTGGGTACGCTGGCCACCGAACTCAACATTCATATCAACACCCTCCGCTACCGCCTGAGCCGAATAGAAGAGGTGCTGGGCGGCAAACTCGGTGAACCGGCATTTGTGGCGCGGGTGTTCTTGGCGCTCTCAGCGGCAGAAAAAGGGCACTGACCTCTCTAAGCCAGCGCCACGAAACAGAAAACTCTTTAAGCCGAGGCCGCTTCCAGATTGATCTGCTTGGAAAGCTGGGTCAACTTCTGATCGGTGTCTTTTTCTTCTTGCTCGCTGGCCGCCAGCAAATCGGCATGCTGTCCGAAGCCCAAAACCTCGGCGTAGGTGCGGACGGTGCCGTACCCGGCGATTTCGTAATGCTCCACCCGCTGCCCAGCGGCGATCAGGCCCGCGTCTTTGACGGCAGGCACAGCTTTTTCTTTGATCATGTCGTTGCCTTCAGCGATCAGACCCTGCATAGCCTTGCAGATGCGGCCGCCCGGGTCTTCGCCGAGGTCGGCAAAAATGCTCTCTAAGCGCTGAATCTGCTGCTGGGTCTCGACCAAGTGGTCGGTGAAGCCCTGCTTGAGTTCGGGCGTGCTGGCGGCGTCGGCCATTTTGGGCAGCGCCTCGGTGAGTTGCGTTTCCGCCGAATACAGACCTCGCAGTTGCTCGACGTACAAATCCTTGAGGTCGTTCATTTTTATCCCTAATCCGAAGAGTGCCATCGTTTCCTCCTGAAGCGCTCGGTTGATCTTGCCCATTGTGCAGAAAACTGGCCGGGAAGCCGTGGGAAGCGGCTCAATTTTTGTTGAGCTGGCGTTGAGGTAGGGCTGAATTCTGAGCAGGGCTTCATCTGAATTTGGAAAAGCATAACGGCATCTAAGCAGGCGCTTGAATGTCCCTTCAGAGAGTGGGAGAACTCGCCTTTTGGGGAGCGGTCAGGCGGCTCAATATTCGGCATGACCTAGACAAACTCCAGTCACCGTTCCCGCCGCTGAGGTGGCGACCTGCTTATGTGCTTTGGGTATCGGACGATTTGAGCCAGATCAGTGAGCAGATACTGCACTGCACCCCAACGGCGGCGAAGTGGTGAACGGATGAGGAGCTTACTATGACCAACATTCAGAAGAGCGGTTTTCAAGAAGCGGCCCGCAAGGCCTTTTTTCAGGGCGGCAACGGCGGCCAGATGCAGGACACCGAGCGGGTCGCCGTCGGCGCACTGGGCCTTGGCCTGCTGATCTTGGGCTTGGGCGGCGGCGCGGGGCGTAGGCTGCTGGTGGGAGGGCTCGGCTTGGGCCTGACTGCTGTGGCTGTACGCGGCAGCAATCCGCTGGCGACTGCCATCAAGGTGGAGCAAAACAACGCGGGCCAAACTTTGATCAGCGAGGCGGTCACGGTGAATAAGAATGCGGCCGAGTTGTACGCCGTCTGGCGCGACCTCGATAAGCTGCCGAATTTGATGAGCCACCTTCAGAGCGTGGTGGTGCTGAGCGAGAAACGTTCGCGCTGGACGGTCAAGGCTCCGCTGGGCAGCGTCAGTTGGGAAGCCGAGATCACCGCCGACGAACCGGGTAAGCGGCTGGCTTGGGCCTCGCTGCCAGGATCCAGCATCGACAACAACGGCGAAATTCTGTTTAGACCCGCGCCGGGCGGACGCGGCAGCGAAGTGGTGGTGCGGCTCAAGTACCGTGCGCCTCTGGGCACCGCTGGGGTGGTGGCCGCCCGCATTGCCGGGCAGGAACCGGCCCAGCAGCTCAGGGACGATTTGATGCGCTTCAAGCGCGAGCAGGAACTCGGTTTTGCGCCCACCACCCAGGGACAGAGCAGCGGCAGGACAGGCAGTGGCAGAGCAGGAGGCGCGAAATGAAAGCAGTTCTTTGGCAAGGCACCAACCACGTCAGCGTGGAAACCGTTCCCGACCCCACCTTGCTCTTGCCCAGCGACGCCATCGTGCGGGTCAGCTCGACAGCCATCTGCGGCTCAGATCTGCACCTGCTCGACGGCTTTATTCCCAGCATGGAAAAGGGCGACATTCTCGGCCACGAGTTTATGGGCGAGGTCGTGGAAGTGGGCCGCGACGTTAAGACACTCAAAGTCGGCGATAGGGTCGTCATTCCGTTCAATATCGCCTGCGGAACTTGCGATTACTGCCAGCGCGGGCTGTTCAGCGCCTGCGACAACTCCAATCCCAATCACCGAATGGCCGAAGCCCTCTACGGCGCGACCAGCGGCGGCGGGCTGTTCGGCTACTCGCACCTCTACGGCGGCTACGCGGGTGGACAGGCCCAGTACGTGCGGGTTCCGTTTGCCGACGTGGGCGGCTTCAAAATCGAAACCGACTTGCCCGACGAGCAGGTGCTGTTTTTGACCGATATTTTCCCCACCGGCTATCAGGCCGCCGAGAACTGCAATATCGTCAGGGGCCGCGACGTGGTGGCGGTGTTCGGTGCGGGGCCAGTCGGCCAGTTCGCCGCCCGCAGCGCTCAGATGCTCGGGGCGGCCAAAGTGATTATCGTTGACCGCTTCCCTGAGCGCCTGCGGCTGGCGGCCGAGGCCGGAATAGAAACCATCAATTACGAGAAAGAGGACGTGCTGATCGCCCTTAAGGAAGCCACTGGCGGGCGCGGCCCCGATCATGTCATCGACGCGGTGGGCCTGGAAGCGCACGGGCACGGCCCCGGAGCGCTGCTCGACACCGCCCAGCAGAAGATGAAGCTGACCTTTGACCGCATCACCGCGCTGCGCTGGGCAATTTTGAGTTGCGCCAAGGGCGGAACCGTGAGTATGCCGGGCGTCTACGGCGGCCTGGTCGACAAGTTGCCACTGGGCGCAGCGTTTGCCAAGGGTCTGACTTTCAAGATGGGCCAGACGCACACCCACCGCTACATCAGGCCGCTGCTGGCGCACATTGAGGCGGGCGACATCGACCCCAGCTTCGTGATCACCCACCGGGCCGCTCTGGCCGACGCGCCGCAACTCTATAAGACCTTCCGCGACAAGCACGACGGCTGCATCAAGGTGGTGCTCAATCCGTGGGGTGAGTCGGCGGGCGAGGTGAAGCGGGCTTAAGCAAGGCAGGCAAAGAAGCAGGGCATCCTCTTTCGAGGAATACCCTGCTTCTTATTTTGAGCTGGCGAGCGCCCTTATTTGGCGTTCAGGTGGTACAACTCGATCCCCAGCGCGGTGCGGTTGAGGAAGCCTTTCCAGTAGGTGTCGTCGGCTTTGAGCGTGCCGTCGGCGTTGCGGCTGTACTTGCCGTCCTGAGCAATCGGAGTAGGCACGTTGAGGTAGGCGGCCTCGTCGGTTTTGCCTTTCAGGCGGTAATCGAGGAAGGCGGTCACGAAATGCTCGTTGAGGTTGTTGAGACGCTGCATATCCCAGACCGCTTCGGAGTAATGCGTATAGTCGTCGATGCTGCTGTAGCTGGCCGCAGGCGGCGGATTGGGCGCGGCATTGTGACGGGCATTTTGGTAGACCACCATGTAGCGGTCAGAGTTGACAGCGTTTTCAAACAGAGGCTTGACACCGTTCTGGTAAAAGGCCACGTCATCTTGACTGCCTACCAGGAACAGGGTCGGCACCTTGACGGCGGCGAGGCTTTTTTTGTTCCAGAAGCCAAATTCAGCTCCATTGTTAACGCCGAGGCTCTTAACGGCGGCGTCGCCGCCCCAAGGTGCAAACGCCACCACCGCTTTGAGGCGTGGGTCAACCGTGAACTGGCCGAGCTGCCGCGCTGTGAGGGCATTGCCGGGCACGAAGCCCAGCACCTGATCGGCAAAGCCCGCACCCGCGAAATTGAGCGCTCCGTAGCCGCCCATGCTGTAGCCGAGCAGCGCCATATTGTTGGCGTCCACCAGATTGTTCAGGAAGCCGCTGCCCGAAGTCGAGAGGGCTGCCACGGCGTCCAGCACGGCCTGATCGTCTTGCGGACGGTTGAGCAGGGTGCTGGCAAACGCAGCTTTGTCGGCGTTAGTGCTGTCGGTGTGGTCAATCGAGGCGACCACGTAACCCTTGCTGGCGAGGTTCTCGGCGAGGTAGCTCATCAGATAGCGGCTGCCGGGGTAACCGTGCGAGAAGATCACCAGCGGGTACTTGCCGCCTGCCGCGTTAGGAGCGGCGTCGCGGGCAGCGTGACCTGGAAACTGAAACGCAACCACGGGGTGCTTGGGATCGCCGGGGCCGCTGCCGAGGTAATCGGTGTAACTGGTCATCTGGCTCTGGTCAGCAGCGAGGGTGGCCGGATACCAGACTTCCACCGTCAGCGGTCGGTCATAGCGCGGCAGGGGGTTGGGCGCAGGAGTGAGGGTGGCGGCCTTGGCAATGTCCAGCACATCTTTGCGGACGAGCGAAATGGTTCGCACGCCCACCGCGTACTGACCGCGTGCGCTGAGGGCTGGCGCGTCGGGACGCACCTCGCCGGGGTAAGCCGCGCTGCCCATGACGGGAGAGGTCTGGGCCAAGCTGACGCTTACCGAGCAGGTGAGCAGGGCCGTGAGGATCAGGGCGAACGGGCGTTTGAGCGTGTGAGCCATAGCGAGAAACCTCCAAAGACTGGGAAGGCCGTAAGCGGAGCAGATAAAAACAGCCGCTACGCTCACGGCAAGGTTAAAAGCGTGCCGCAGTTTGAACTTGGTTCAACTTATTCTTGCCTGGACAGCATAACGCACAAATTAAACAGCAGGCCCGTTTCCACTCCGCGCCACCAGCGTCAGGATACTGTAGGTCGCCACCAGCACATCATTCTGGTTGGTCACGTCCACGTGCCACTTGACGACCCCGGTGGGCGTCTCGCCGTCGCGCGTTTCCTTGGCAGTCTTGCTCTGCACCGTCAGGCGGGCGCGAATGGTGTCGCCAAAGCCGACGGGTTCGGTAAAGCGCAAGCCTTCCAAGCCGTAATTGGCCAGCACCGGCCCCACGCCGGGGTCGACGAACAAGCCTGCCGCCGCCGCCAGCACCAGGTAGCCGTGCGCCACCCGCTTACCGAACAGGCTTTCTTTGGCTGCGATCTCATCGGTGTGGGCATAGAACCTGTCACCGCTGAGGCCAGCAAAGGCGCTCACGTCCGACTCGGTGATGGTGCGGCGCGGGGTCAGCAGGCTGTCGCCTACCCTCAGCTCGTCGAAGTTTTTGCGGAACGGGTGAACGCCGTCCTCGGTGACGGCGGCTCCGCGCACGTACTCGCCGGTGATGGCGGTCAGGGTGGTGGGGTCGGCCTGAATGGCGGTGCGGATCAGGTAATGCTTGACCGCCCGTAGGCCGCCCAGCTCCTCGCCGCCGCCCGCCCGTCCGGGGCCGCCGTGCTTGAGCTGAGGCAGCGGTGAGCCGTGTCCGGTGGACTCCTTAGCGTCGTCGCGGTTAAGAATCAGGATGCGCCCGTGGGTGGAGGCCATGCCAAAAAACAACTCGCGGGCTTCGGGCCGGTCGTGCGTGACGATGCTGGCCGCCAGAGAGCCGCGCCCCAGACGGGCGAGTTCGGCGGCCTCGTCCAGATTGGCGTAGGGCATCAGCGTGGCGACGGGGCCGAACGCCTCCAGTTCATGGGCGGTGTGGTTGGTCAGGGGCTGATCAGCCAGCAGCAAGGTGGGGGCCATGAACGCGCCGCTGTCCCAGTCGCCGCCGAGCAGTTCGGGGCGCTCGTCTCCGATCAGGACTTCAGATTCGGCCTTGAGCTGACGCAGCACTTCGGCCACGTCGTCGCGCTGGGACGTGCCCACCAACGGCCCCATGCGCACGTCCTCGCGGCTGGGGTCGCCCATCGTAATGCCGCTGAGACGCTCGCGGATGGCCTGCGTCACGTCTTCCACGCGCTCACGCGGAATGATCACCCGGCGAATAGCAGTGCATTTCTGGCCCGCCTTGCTGGTCATTTCGTTGACGACTTCGCGCACGAACAGGGCAAATTCAGGCGCGTCGGGCGTCACTGTCTGGCCCAGCACGATGCAGTTGAGACTGTCGGCCTCGGTGTTAAACGGCACGCTGCGGCGCACGATGTTCGGATGAACTTTCAGCTTGCTGGCGGTGGCCGCCGAGCCGGTAAAGGTCACGGTGTCCTGTTCCTGCAAGTGGTCGAACAGATCACCGGTGCTGCCGCTGATGAGTTGCAGCGCCCCTTCCGGCAGCAGGCCCGATTCGTGAATGGCCCGCACCACTGCCTCGGTCACGTAGGCCGTCTGCGAGGCGGGCTTGACGATGGCCGGAACCCCCGCAATCAGGTTGGGGGCGATTTTTTCCAACATGCCCCAAACTGGGAAATTGAAGGCATTGATATGTACCGCTACGCCCTCGCGCGGCACCAGCACGTGGCGGCCGATGAAGCTGCCGCCCTTGCCGAGCAGGTTGATGTCGTCTTCCAGCACGAATTTCTGGGCGGGGAGGTCGCGGCGGGCCATGCTGGAATAGGAAAACAGTGTGCCGATACCGCCGTCAACGTCGACGAGGTTGTCACGGCGGGTGGCTCCGGTCAGGTGCGAGAGGGCGTTGAACTCGGCCTTGCACTCGTTGAGGTAGCCAGCCAGAGAGCGCAGCAGCCGCGCCCGCTGGTGAAAGTCGAGCTTGCGGAGGTTGCGTCCGCCGATGTCGCGCCCGTACTTGAGGGCCGCTGCAAAGTCCACGCCCTCCGAGGACACGTAGGCGATGGGCTGGCCGTAAGCGGCGTCGCGGATTTCCTGCCCGCCTCTTGCGGCGTGCCACTGCCCCTGAATGAGTGAGGCGACTTGGATGGGACGGGGGAGAGTTGGGGACTGGGATGGGGTCATGGGGTTTCCTTGTATTGAGTGGCTATATAGGATGGCTATTTTGCTTTTGAAATTGAGCTAAGATATGTAAATGCGAGATTTGACGAGAGAAGCAATAGAGGAAAATTTGAAGAAGTTCCTGACGGGGGAAAAGAAAGATGAAGGCCTCTTACCTACAGAACGCTACGCTTCTTTTGATTATTGTTATAACTATTTTCAGTCATTCCGTAGAAGGGGGAAATTGTCCAAACTCACGAGTGACAAAAATCTTGAACAAAGCTGTCTTCAAATAGCTTTCTACCTAGCAAGTTGGGGAATGCTTCGTGGGTCAACTGAACTTCTAAAAATGAGCAGCCGTCACTACGTCTCTCTAATCGAATTGATTTCAAATACTCCTAAAGATTTATGGGACATAGATATAGATAAGTATAATCCAGAGAGTATAGAAAAGCTTCTTAAATTAAGTGAAGACATAAAAAGCGTTATAAAAAGTCGAAGGGAGGCTAGCGATACTCTTTCTACTAAAATTATGCTCGGAGTTTTTGGTAATATTCCGGCCTTTGATTCTTATTTTATTACAGGATTTGGCGTATGGAGCTTAAATGAGAAATCTCTTACTGAGGTGGGAACCTTTTATTCAGAGCACACTGACTCTTTCGAGCGCAAAATCCCCACTGTAGAATTTAATCCTAAAAGCGAGTCGAGCCGCTTTTATACGAAGGCGAAATTAATGGACATGATTTTCTTCACTGAAGGATTAAAGATTGCAGAAAAGAAAGAGGCAGAACGAAAAGCGAAAGAGCAACTCAACTTGAAAAGTTCCTAATCACACCGACTTCATTCCCTCGAACGGCTCCTTGCATGCGTTGCACACATACATCCGCTTGCATAGCGCCGAGCCGAATGAAGCGGTCATGCGCGTATCGAACGAGCCGCAGCGCGGGCAACTCACCGGACTCAGTTCCAGCGTCACGAACGGGTCGCTCTCGCCAGCCGGATCAGGCGGCGCGATGCCATACTGCTCCAGCTTGGCACGGGCGGGCGCGGTGATGTCGTCGGTACTCCACGGCGGGCTGATGACGGTTTCCACGCTGACGGTTTCAAACCCCAGCGGCGCGACGGCCCTCTCGATGTCTTGCCGGATAACGTGCAGGGCGGGGCAGCCGGAAAAAGTGGGCGTGAAGCGCACAGTGGCCCGCCCGCCCACAATCTCCACGCCGCGCACCATGCCCATTTCCACGATGTTGACCACCGGAATTTCGGGATCGGTCACGTGGACAAGAGCGTCCCAGACGGCACTTTCGGTGGGAAATGTGCTTACCATACTGTAACTTCAGCGTACTGGCGATTCACATCCTGAAACTCGGTGAGCAGCGGGGCGAGGTGTTCGGTGTGAGTTCCGCGTGCCACCGGCTCGGCGTTGGGCGGAGTCATGCCGCAGCGCTCGAAGTGGGTGGTCACCAACGGGAGCCAACGGGCTTTGACTTGCGTGGGGTCGGGGAGCAAGCCAGCGTCGATGCCCGCCCGCTCGCCGTCCAGCGGCTCGAACAGGCCCAGCGCGTAAGGCCAGACCGCGTTGAGCGCCTCACGGGTGCGCCGCTCGCTTTCGGG
Organism: Deinococcus detaillensis; assembly: GCF_007280555.1. Taxonomy (NCBI): domain Bacteria; kingdom Thermotogati; phylum Deinococcota; class Deinococci; order Deinococcales; family Deinococcaceae; genus Deinococcus; species Deinococcus detaillensis. The sequence goes on from NZ_VKDB01000002.1 coordinate 281,053, forward strand.
CGTGCCGAGCGCCAGCCGCTCTACCCAAATAGCGGTATGTTGCAGGTGAAAACGCTTCTCGCGCAAAGCCAACGCTGCCGCCTGAGCCAGTGGGCCGTAAGGGCTGGCTTTGGCCGCGTCTTGCCACAGAGCTTCCCAAGCGTCAAACAAATACTGCCGCACCATCGTAAAGGCCCAGTCGCTTTTAGGCAGTTCGGTCAGAGCCGAGTTGCAAAACTGCTCGGGGCCGCGCCGGAAGGCCAGCACGTCGGGGTCAGAGCCGTCCAGTGTTTTGCGGAGTTCCAGCCAGCCCATCGCGTGTCCCAGCTCGTCCTGCGCGATGTTGGCCAACGCGATGTCCTCTTCCAGAATCGGCGCGTGGCCCGTCCACTCGGCGTCGCGGTGCGAGAGCAGCAAATCGTCGTCGGCCAGCGTGGTCAAGCGGGCGATCAGGGCTTGGGTTTGTTCGGCGGTGAGGTCAGTCATGCTTTGCCTGTGTTTGACTAGATTTGGGATTGCGCTCGCTGACGTGCTTGCCCACCACGCCGTAAGCGCTCTGCTGCTTATAGGTTTTATCTTTGGCGGGCGCGAACCAGCTTTCAACAGTTTCGGTGTCTTCTGGGCTGCCCACGAAAGCTGAAGCGGGAATGATCCACCACGCCAGCAACCCATCACCAAATTGGCTTTGAGCGGCCTCCAGCGCAGCTTGCGGACTCGCCGCCTCCAGTGTGCCGAGTTCGTCCACGAAGGTCATGCTGCGCTTGTGGGTCTTTTTGCCGAAGATTTTGTAAGGCTGGGTTTCGCTGCTGGCGTCGAGCAGCTTCCCCCCGTTGTCCAATTCCTCGCGGGTCACAGAAGAAATGTCTTGTTCCCGCACGGCCCACAAACTCACCGCCGCCGGCCGCCGAGCGAACACGCTACGAGCGGTAAAGAGGGCGTGGTCGGGGTCGGTGGCGTGAACGCTGCCCACCGCCTGATGCACCTTGCCCGCCGCGTCCTGCTTGAAGATTTCCCAGCGAGGCCACTGGGTGTCTGGGGCCTGGGTATCATGAGGCTGGGCATCCGCAGCGTTCATTAGTCCGCCGCCTGCGCCCGTTGCCTCTCCCCATACGCCAGCATCGCCTCGCGCACCCAGGCTCCGTCGTCGTGCGCGGCGTTGCGGGTCGCCAGGCGCTCCTTGTTCAGTCCCGTTTTCCCTTTGACGACATCCCAGAACTCGTCCCAGTTGATCGGGCCGTGAATCCAATTGCCGTCCGCGTCTTGGTGCAGGTCGGCATCGGGAAGGGTCAGGCCGAGTTCCAGCAGCTCCGGCACATGCTCGTTCAGATATTCCTGGCGCACCTGATCGTTGCTCTTGGTCTTAATGCCCCAGTTGCTCATCACGCCGCTGTTGGTGCTGTCTTTATCGTGCGGCCCCAGCATCATGACGCTGGGCCACCACCAACGGGTCAGGGCGTCTTGGGCCAGTGCCCGCTGCTCGGGGGTGCCCGCCGCGTACTGCACGATCATTTCCTTGCCCTGCTTGTGGTGGAAGGTTTCTTCCGAGCAGATGCGGACCATTGCCCGCGAGTAGGGGCCGTAGCTGCATCCGGCCAGCATGGTCTGATTCTTGATGGCCGCGCCGTCCACCAGCCAGCCGATCATGCCCACGTCGGCCCAGCTCTGAGTGGGGTAGTTGAAGATGCTGGAATATTTGGCCTTGCCGCTCAGCAGAGCGTCCACCATCTCTTCGCGTGTGGCTCCCAGCGTTTCGGCGGCGTGGTAGAGGTACTGCCCGTGCCCGGCCTCGTCTTGCACCTTGGCCATCAAAATGAGTTTGCGGCGCAGGCTCGGTGCGCGGCTGATCCACTCACCTTCCGGCAACATCCCGACCACTTCGCTGTGAGCGTGCTGCGAGATCATGCGGATCAGTTGGCGACGGTACTCGACGGGCATCCAGTCACCGGGTTCGATCTTCTCGCCCCCAGCGATGCGGGCCTCAAAAGCGGCGTGCTGCTCGGCAGTTTCGGCGTTCTGGTTTGCGTTGTCCTGAATCTTTAAGGTCGCGGTCATGAGCTGGGCCTCCTGTGTAGGCGAGAGAGAAAATTTAACTAACGTTTGTTAGGCCATTATACCCTGATTCAACTGGGGATTCAAGCTTGATGTGAAGCCTATCAAGGTCTGGTCAGCCGTCCAGATCTTAGAGCGTCAGCTTTAGCACTCCGTAGATTCGGCATTCCGTTGGCTGGGCATAGGCTGGAACGGTCAGATAACACTGCTCACTTTACTTGCGCTACAGGGTTCTCCCAAATTCACCCCTAACGGTTAGCCTCAATACGCTCAGAAACAACCTCTCCCACGATTTTGGTGTTTTTTGGCGCGGTGGCGGTCATAGCAGGCAGATCGTGGGCGGGGCCGGGCCTTGCCCATTGGCTCAGCTTGAGGCATACTGCACGGGCCGCAGGTGCGGCGTCCCCAGCGCAAGCCGCTGTGAGTGACGCCCCTGACGATAACCGAACTGTTCGTGTGACGCCTTTTGATAGGGCGTTCTCTTTCCTGATCCGGTTGTCACGGCACCCACTGAGGTGCAAATGACCACAAGAACCACACTCAACAAACCCGCCCGTTTTAATTTACAGCAGTACAAGCACGAATGGCTGCTCAACCCGCGCCGCGACGTGCTGGCAGGCGTCGTGGTGGCGCTGGCGCTGATTCCTGAAGCCATCGCCTTCTCGATTATCGCCGGGGTCGATCCGGCGGTGGGCCTCTACGCCTCGTTCATCATCGCCATGGTGATCGCCTTCATCGGCGGGCGGCCCGGCATGATCAGCGCGGCGACGGGCGCGATGGCCCTGCTGATGACCGGTCTGGTCAAAGATCACGGCTTGGCGTATTTGTTTGCCGCCACCATCCTGACCGGCGTGCTGCAAATCGTGTTCGGCTGGGCCAGGCTGGCGCGGTATCTCAAATTCGTGCCGCGCAGCGTGATGGTCGGCTTTGTCAACGCGCTGGCGATCCTGATTTTCTCGGCGCAGCTTCCGCAGTTCGTCGGGGCCAACTGGCAGATGTACGCGATGGTCGCCGCAGGTCTGGCGATTATCTATTTGCTGCCGCGCATCTTCAAAGCCATTCCCAGCGCTCTGGTGGCCATCGTGGCGCTGACGCTCGTTTCGGTGTTCAGCGGCGCAAATGTCAAAACAGTGGGCGACATGGGCGTCCTGCCCACTTCCCTGCCGCCGTTCGGTTTGCCGCAGGTGCCGCTGACCCTCGAAACACTCGGTATCATCTTTCCAGTAGCACTGACCTTATCCTTGGTCGGCTTGCTGGAAAGCCTGCTGACTGCTCAACTCGTTGACGAGCGCACCGACACCACCAGCGACAAGAATGTGGAGTCGCGCGGGCAGGGCGTGGCCAACATCGTCACCGGCTTTTTCGGCGGGATGGCGGGTTGCGCCATGATCGGCCAGAGCATGATCAACGTGACCAACGGCGGGCGCGGCAGGCTTTCGACATTTGTGGCGGGGGCCTTTTTGCTGCTGCTGATTCTGGTGTTGCAGCCGCTGCTGGTGCAAATTCCGATGGCCGCTCTGGTCGCCGTGATGATCGTGGTCAGCGTCAGCACTTTCGATTGGAGCAGCCTCAGAACCCTGAGAGTGTTTCCCAAAAGCGAAAGCATCGTGATGCTCTCCACCGTGGCCATGACCGTGCTGACCCGCAATTTGTCGCTGGGGGTGCTGGTCGGCGTGGTGCTGAGCGCCCTGTTTTTTGCCCGCAAAATCTCGCAGCTCTCGGTAGTCACTCACCGCGACGAGCCGGATGGCAGCCGCATCTACCATGTCAGCGGGCAACTCTTTTTTGTCAGCACCCACGATTTCGTGCATCAGTTCGACTTTGTTCACGACGCCGAGCAGCCTGCCAGCCCCGTCACGATTGACCTGACCCACGCCCACTTCTGGGACGGCTCAGCGGTAGGAGCGCTCGACAAGGTGATGCTGAAATATCAGCGCCTCGGCGTTCCGGCCAGTCTGGTGGGGCTGAACGACGCCTCGGCCACCCTGATCGAGCGCCTGGCGGTGCATGACAAACCCGGAGCGCTGAGCGGCGAAGTGGGGCACTGAGAGCGGATTAAAAGTCGGCAAGCTCAGAAGAAGGCGAACTGAATGCTGGCCTGAGCGCAGCAGATCAGGAGTAGGGTGAACGGGCTAGAAAAGTCATCCACCCTTTCGCGTTTCACGCAGGAGCCTCATCCACCATGACCAATGCCCTGAGTACCGAACAGAACCTGCTGCGCCTCGCCAACCGCCTCACCGAATTGGCCGCCTGGCGCGACCTCGCCGCCGTGCCGCTGGCGCTTACCTTCCAATGGAGCGGCGGCACTCAACTGCTCAAAGAAGGCGATGCCTGGCCTGCCCGCGAATTGCCGGTGACGTTCAGCGCGGTACTGAGCGTGCCCGAGCAGTGGCAAGGCGAGCCGGTTATCCTTGACCTGGCACTCGGCGGCGAAGCATTGGTGCTGCTCGGCGGGGTGGCGAGGGGCGGCCTCAACCCCTACCACTCCGAAATCTGGCTGGGCGAGACTGTTGCGCCTGAGCTGGAACTCAGGGTGGAAGCTGTGCCGCGTGGCTTGTTCGGCACGCCCGCCTACGCGCCTAAGGTCGAGCGGGCCAGAGTGCTGCTGCCCGATCTGCAAGTTCGTGCCCTCTGCGAAGACCTGGCAGCGGCTCACGAAGCGGCGCTGGAACTCCTTAAGCTTGGCCGCAGCGAGATTGCCGACCTGATCGCTGACGCCCTGAGTGACGTACTCAATCAGATTCCGATTCCACGCGGCGACGGCGCAGCTTACCTGACCCGCGCCTGGCAGCAGCCCGACTTGCGGGCCAATCTCAGCGGCTTGTGGGACGAATGGAACTTTGCAGGCTTGCCCCTCCCCTACCCCGACGCAAACCGCCCCGCACTGGCGGCGGCCCAGCAAGCCTTGGCCGCCAAGCTGGACGCCATTCGGCAGCGTTACCCCGCCGAGGGCCGACTGGTGCTGTCAGGCCACGCCCACATTGATCTGGCCTGGCTGTGGCCGCTGGCGGAAACCCGCCGCAAGATTCGCCGCACCTTCGCCACCGTACTCTCCCTGATGGAGCGCTACCCCGATTTCACCTTCAACCAGTCCTCGGCCCAGATTTACGCTTACCTCGAACAAGATGATCCGGCCCTGTTTGAGCGCATCAAGGCAAGGGTGGCTGAGGGCCGCTGGGATGTGGTCGGCGGCATGTGGGTCGAACCCGACGGCAATTTGATTTCCGGCGAGTCGTGGGTACGGCAACTTCTCTACGGCCAGCGCTATTTCGCTTCACGCTTCGGGGTACAGGCGCGGGTCTGCTGGCTGCCCGACACCTTCGGCTACGCCGCCAATTTGCCGCAATTGCTGCGCGGCGCGGGCATTCCGTACTTTTTTACCACCAAGCTGACCTGGAACGAAACCAATACTTTTCCCTACGACCTCTACCGCTGGGAAGCGCTGGACGGCTCGCAAGTGCTGGCCCACAGTTTCCGCAACACCGGCCAGGGCTATAACGGCACGTTGGGCGCACATGACACGCTGGCCACTTGGAAGAACTTCAGGGGGAAGCGGCAGCACCAGACCAGCCTGTTCAGCTTCGGCTGGGGTGACGGCGGCGGCGGCCCCACGTTTGAAATGCTGGAGCGCTTTGGCCGTCAGCGCGACTTCGCGGGCCTGCCCCAGCTCCAGATGACCCGCGTGGCCGAGTTTTACGACGGGGTGGAAGCGCAGGCCAGCACTTTGCCCGTCTGGGTGGGCGAGCAATATTTCGAGCTGCACCGGGGCACTTACACCACTCAGGCCCGCATCAAACAGCTCAACCGCGCTCTGGAACACGCCCTGACCGACGCCGAAACCGCCGCGAGTCTGGCGTTTAAGCTGTTGGGTCGGCCTTACCCGCGTGAGACATTCGGGCCGCTCTGGGAAGTGCTGCTCCGAAACCAGTTTCACGACATCCTGCCTGGATCGGGCGTCAAAGCCATTTACGACGATGCCCGCCAAGAGTTGGAGTCCGCCCTTGATGCCGCCGAACAGCAGCGGAACGCAGCTTTACAAGCCCTCAGCGACGCGCACGGCAGCGGGGAGCGTTTAGTCATCTGGAATCTCACCTTTGACGAGCGCCCTTTGTCGCTGCGCTTGCCATCTCAAACTGGTATAAAGCTCAGCGCTCCAGACGGGACGCCCATACAGACCGAGCGGCAAGGCGACGGGCTGATCGTCTGCGGCGAAGTGAGGGTGCCGGGCTTGGGTTATGTTTGCCTCCTGGTGGAGGAAGGAACGTCGGAAGTTTTTGCGTCCGACCACAATCTGGCGCTGGAAAACGAGCACTTACGAGTCGTTATCAACCCCGACGGCAGCTTGGCGTCCCTTTACGACAAGGCCAGCGGGCGCGAGAGTTTGGAGGGCAGCGGCAACCAACTCTGGCTCTATCCCGACGTGCCACGCGAGTGGGAAGCCTGGGAACTGGACGCCAGCTACTCGCAGGGCGGCGAGCGCTTGACGGCTGCTGAAGCCCCAGAACGCTTGATGGGCCAACTGGAACAGGCCGTGCGAGTGCGATACGACGCGCAGGGCAGCGACGTGGTGCAGACCTACCGCTTACGGTGCGGCTCACGGCGGCTGGAGATCGACACGCGGGCCGAGTGGCGGGGCCGCCGCCTCATGCTGCGTTCACTGACGCCGGTGCAGGTGCGGACTGCTCAAGCCAGCTTTGAGACGGCGTTCGGCACGGTGCAGCGCTCCACAACCACCAACACCTCCTGGGAAGCGGCCCAGTTTGAAGTGCCGGGCCACCGCTTCGCCGATCTGAGCGAGGCCGACTTCGGGGTGAGCCTGCTGACCGATTCCAAATATGGCTACAGCGCCAAAGGCAACGTGCTGGGCCTGAGCTTGCTGCGCTCCCCGATCAGCCCCGATCCCAGCGCCGACGCCGGAGTGCATGACTTTACCTATGCGCTTTATCCGCACGCCTTGGATTGGCGAAACGGCACGCTGCGCGAGGCCCACGACCTCAACGCGCCGCTGCTGGCGTTCAGGAGTTCGGCAAAAGGCAAAAACGATCAGGCCAGTGCCCAGCTTCTGAGTGTGGGCCACCCCGCGCTGCGGCTAAGCGCCCTCAAGCTCTGCGAGGATAGTGACGCCTTGCTGCTGCGGGTGTATGACGCGCACGGCACACGCGGCGACGTGAGGCCGCAGGGCTTGGGCGTGGAGAAATGGACGGCGGTGAACTTACTGGAAGAGGAGCAAGATAGTGAGCTGAGCTTCACACCCTACCGGGTGGTGAGTTTGAAGAGCGAGCCGTAAACTGAGGTCGCGCTTTCAAAATTGACCTTCTCCCAACCTTGTGAGGTTTTATGTCTTCTCATTCTTTATCTGCTGATTATTTCAATCCTGCCGCCGAAACCATGCCCGTTCCCGAGTTGCGGGCGTTGCAGCTCGCCCAGCTTCAGGCCACCGCCGAGCGCCTGAGCCAGCGGGTGCCGACTTACCGCGCCAAGTTCGCGGCGGCGGGCGTCACGCCGGGCGACCTGAGCAGCCTCAGCGATCTGGGCCGCTTTCCCTTCACCTACAAAAGCGATCTACGCGACACCTACCCGTTCGGCCTCTACTCGGTGCCGAGAACCGAGCTGCGCCGCATTCACGCCAGCAGCGGCACGACCGGCAAGGCGACGGTGGTGGGCTATGACCAGCACGACCTCGACATTTTCGCCGAGGTCGTGGCCCGCAGCCTCTACGCGGCGGGAGCGCGGCCCGGCATGCTGTTTCACAATGCCTACGGCTACGGCCTATTCACCGGCGGACTGGGCACCCACGCGGGCGGCGAGCGGCTGGGCCTCGGGGTGGTGCCGGTGTCGGGCGGCAACACCGACAAACAGGTGCAGCTCATCGAGGACTTCGAGCCGGAAGTGATCGCCTGCACGCCGAGCTACGCGATGGTGCTGGCCGACGCGCTGGCCCGGCGCGGCCACACGCCCGAGACCATCAGCCTGAAATACGCCGTGCTGGGCGCGGAACCCTGGACCGACACCATGCGCCGGGAAGTGGAGCGGCGACTGGGCCTGAAGGCGACCAACATCTACGGCCTGTCCGAGATTATCGGCCCCGGCGTCGCCAACGAGGACGTCAGCGAGCAGAGCGGCAGCTACCTCTGGGAAGACCATTTTTATCCCGAAATCGTCGACCCGGAAACCGGCGCGGTTTTGCCCGACGGCGAATTCGGCGTGTTGGTGCTGAGCAGCATGACCCGCAGCGCCATGCCAGTGCTGCGCTACTGGACCGGCGACATCACCCGCCTGCTGCCCGCTGACAACTCCACGGGCCGCACCCTGCGCCGGATGGACGGCATTCAGGGCCGCAGCGACGACATGCTGATCTTGCGCGGCGTCAACGTGTACCCCAGTCAGCTCGAAGCGGTGCTGGCCCATTTTACCGAGCTGCGCCCGCATTATCAGCTCGTGCTCTCGCGCAGTGGGGCGATGGACGAACTGCTGCTCAAAGTGGAGAGCGGGCGTCATGACCCCGTCCTGAGCCGCGAGGTGGTCATTCGCATCAAAGCCCAGGTCGGCGTCAGCGTGACCTGCGAGCTGTGCGAAGACGGCAGTTTGCCCCGCAGCGAGGGCGGCAAGCTCAAACGGGTGCTGGATTTGCGGGCGGTGCGTTAGGTGACCGCGCTTGTCCCCGCACCTGATCTCGCGCCCTACCAGATGCAGTTTCCCTCGCTGAGTTTCGCGGCTCACGCAGGCGGCCTGCTGGAACTGATTTTGTCCAACCCCAAAACGCTCAACTCGGCAGACGCCACTATGCACCGCGAGCTGGCTAATCTCTGGCCCGCCGTGGACGCCGACGCGGGCGTGCGTGTGGTGCTGGTGCGCGGCGCGGGCCGGGCCTTTTCGTCGGGCGGCGATTTGGGCTTGGTGCAGCAGATGGCCGAGTCGTGGGACGTTCGCACGCGGGTCTGGAAAGAAGCCCGCGACCTCGTCTACAACATCATCAACTGCTCCAAGCCCATCGTCAGCGCCATTCACGGGGCCTGCGTGGGTGCGGGGCTGGCCGTGGCGCTGCTCTCCGACATCAGCATCGCCGCTCCCAGTGCCAAGATTCTGGACGGTCACGTGCGGCTGGGCGTGGCGGCGGGCGACCACGCGGCGATCATCTGGCCGCTGCTGTGCGGCCTCAACAAAGCCAAATACCATTTGCTGCTAGGCGAGCCAATCGGCGGCGAGGAAGCCGAGCGCATCGGGCTCATCAGCTTGTGTGTGCCGGAAGACGAACTGCTGCCCAAGGCTTTCGAAGTCGCGGGGCGGCTGAGTGGCAGCAGCCAAAGCGCCATTCGCTGGACCAAGTACGCCCTCAACAACTGGCTGAGGTTGGCCGGGCCGAGTTTCGACGCCTCGCTGGCGCTGGAATTTATGGGCTTCTCAGGGCCGGACGTGCATGAGGGGGTAGCCTCACTACGCGAAAAGCGCCAGCCAGATTTCACTGATGACCCTGACGTTTGAGCGCCTGACCCACTGGCAACCGAACTGAGCGAAATCTGACATAACCGCATCTTTAAGCCTCACAGGGTGTTCACTTGTCCCAGTAATCCGGTATACCCGCACGCCGAGGTTGTCTAGAGAGATGCTCTCTGCCTAAAATGACCGCACCGACATGCTTACGACCGTTGCCAAAGCCTTTCAGGTGTTGTCTTTATTTACCCCGACCCGTCCGGTCTGGGGCGCGACCAGTGTGGCGGCAGAACTCGGTCTCAAAAAATCCACCGCCCATGATCTGCTGGGCAGCCTCGCCGAACTGGGGATGCTGCACCGGCAGGGTGGGCAGTACACCGCCGGCCTCAAGCTGCTGAGCCTTGCCCGCAGCGCTGAGGGCACTTTTCCGTGGCTGGACGCCACCCGCCGCGAAATGGTGACGCTGGCGGCTCAAACGGGTGAAGCCATTCACCTCAGCACCTTGCAGGGCTACCGCCTGCTCGATTTGGAAGAAGTGCAGGGCGTCGGCGCGGTGCGGGTGGTGTTCGACAGCCAAATGCCGCCGCACTGCACCGCTATGGGAAAGGTGCTGCTCTCCGATGTACCGCCGGAAGAGCTGGCCCGCTTAACTAGCAATTACACCTTGCGGGCGCTGACGCCCAACTCGATCACCACCGCTGACGAGCTTCACGGCGAACTGGCGCGGGTGGCCGAGCAGGGCTACGCCTACGACGTGGAAGAAGTCTACGAAGGCGTGTGCTGCATCGCCGTGCCGGTACGCAGCGAGCGCGGCAAAACGCTGGCCAGTATCAGCGTCTCAGCTCCGGCTTTCCGGTTTTACAAGCACAAAGACGAGCTAAGGAGCGCCGTGCTGGCCGCCGGAGCGCGGTTGTCATCGGCCCTGAGCAGCCCCGCTCCCAGCACTTCAGCCCACAGCAACTCGGCACACAACAGTCTCACTTCAAACCGCACTTAGGTTTTTCTTTTCCGCTGACCCCGCCCATTTTCTTTAGGAGGTTCCACCATGACCGCTGCCCTAACACTACCGCCCGATCCGCGTTTAGAAGGCACCCTCAGCGTCCTCTCGCCCTCCGGCGAACTGCTGCGCCCCGACTTGGTGCCAGGCGACGAAATTCTGCTCAAGCTCTACACCGGCATGCGCCGCGCCCGCGTTTTTGATGACCGGGCGATGGTCTTGCAGCGCCAAGGCAAACTCGGCGTTTATCCGTGCTTCGGCGGAATGGAAGCCACCCAAGTCGGCGCGGCGCTGGCCCTACAAGACGGCGACTGGGTACTGCCCACTTACCGGGGCACGGCACTGGCCATGATGCGCGGCATGACGCTGGCCCAGATTTTGCTGGCTTGGCGCGGCCATCCGGCGGGCTACCAAGTAGACCCCAAGCTCCACATCCTGCCATTTTACATTCCGATTGCCAACCAGATTCCGCACACGGCGGGCATCGCCTTGGCCGAAAAGAGGCGCGGCACTGGCCTGCTGGCAATGGCCTTCATCGGCGACGGCGGCACCTCCGAGGGCGACTTCCACGTCGGCGTCAACTTCGCGGGGGCGTTTTGCGCTCCGGCCATCTTCGTGATCGAAAACAACGGCTGGGCCATCAGCACGCCGACCAGCGTTCAAACGGCGGCCAAAAACCTCGCTTCACGCGCCGAGGGCTACGGCATGCCGGGTATTCGGGTCGACGGCAACGATGTGCTGGCCATGTATCACGTCACCCTCGAGGCCGCCGAGCGTGCCCGCAGAGGCGAGGGGCCGACCCTGATCGAAGCCATCACCTACCGGATTTTGCCGCACACCAGCAGCGACGATCCTAAGCGCTACCGCCAAGAAACCGAAGCCGACGCCTGGCGCGGACGCGATCCTGGCATGCGGCTCAGGGCTTATTTGGAAAGCCGGGGAATGTGGTCGGAGGAGCAGGAACAAGACGTCATGAAAGGCATGGAGGCCGAGATCAAAGCCGCCATGTTGGAAGCTGACCAAGCCGCGCCGATTGAGCCGGAAGCCTTGCTGGAACACATTTACGCCGAGCCGCTGGCCGAGATGAAAGATCAACTCGCCGAGATTCGGGCACTGGAGGCCCTCAAATGACCGTTGCCGCCGAGCGCCAAGCTGCACAAGAGCAAGTCAAAACGATGACGATGGTCGCTGCCGTCAACGACGCCCTGCGCGTCGCCTTGGAGCGCGACGACAAAGTCATGCTATTCGGTGAGGACGTCGGGATGGGCGGAGTCTTCCGGGCCAGCGACAACCTGCAAAACCTCTTCGGTGAGGAGCGGGTCTTCAATACCCCGCTGAGCGAAGCCGGAATCATGGGCCTCGCCGTGGGCCTGGGCATCGCGGGCGAAAAGCCGATTGCCGAACTCCAATTTGCCGGTTTCATTTACCCGGCCCTGGAGCAGATCAACGCCCAGATAGGCCGCTACCGGCAGCGCACTCAGGGCAACTTTCCGCTGAGCATGGTGGTGCGTGCGCCCTACGGCGGCGGCATCCACTCGCCGGAAATGCACGCCGACAGCCCCGAGGGCTTGGTGGCGGCGGTGCCGGGCGTCAAGATTGTGATTCCCAGCACTCCCTACGACGCCAAAGGCCTCCTGCTGGCCGCCGTGGACGATCCTGATCCGGTGTTTTTCTTCGAGAGTATTAAACTTTACCGCTCCGTGAAAGGCGAAGTGCCCACCGGTCACTACACCGTGCCGCTCGGCAAAGCCAGAATTGCCCGTGAAGGCGACGACTGCACCGTACTGTGTTACGGCGGCATGGTGGAAGTCTGCGAAGAAGCAGCGGTGGCGGCGGCGGCAGCGGGCGTGAACGTCGAAGTGGTTGACCTGCGCAGCATCGTGCCGCTGGATTTTGAAACGATTTCCGAGAGCGTCAAGAAAACCGGACGGGTGGTCATCGTTCACGAAGCGGCCCGCCGGATGGGATTCGGCGCAGAGTTGTCGGCGCGAATCGCCGAAGAACTGATCGAGTACCTGCACGCCCCGATCACCCGCGTGACCGGCTGGGACGCGCCTTATCCGCCGTTCACCGCCGCCGAGCACATGTACCGGCCCGACGCGGCGCGGGTGGCAGCGGGCATCCGCAAGGTGCTGGATTATTAAGGGTCTGAGTACAGGCGGGGTGGCCGAGTGAAAGAAATTCCCGAAGGCCACACCGCCGAACTCAGTATTCTCGTGACCGAAAGCATGACCGTGGATTTTGAAGAACTCGGCGCGGGGCATCCAGTCTACGCGACCTACTGGATCGCCAAGCACTTTGAGGAAGCTGGGCGCAAACTGCTGCTGCCTTTTTTGGAAGAAGGCGACGGCGGCATCGGCACCAACGTCAGCGTCGAGCACACGGCTTCGGCGCTGCCAGGAATGCGGGTGAGCGTCATGGCGGTGGCCGTCAAGACCGAGGGGCGGCGTTTATATGCCGATCTGCGGGCCATTTCCGAACTCGGAGACGTGGTGGCCACCGGACAGACCGTGCAGTACATCACTCAGGCCACGAAACTCGAACACGGCTTTGACACGTTGCGGCAGCGCTGGAACGAGTACCAACAAGAGGAGAAGCATCATGCGTGATTTAACGCTGCCTACTTTGGCCGAATCGGTGGTCGAAGGCGAAATTTTGGCTTGGCTGGTAGAAGAAGGCGACATCATCGAAGAAGGTCAGCCTGTGCTGGAAGTCATGACCGACAAAGTGACGGTGGAGTTGCCCGCCCCGTTTGGCGGCAAGGTCATCAAACGGATGGTCAGCGTCGGTGACATCGTGCCGGTTCACGGCGTGCTGGCGCAGGTGGAAGAAATTCTAGACGGTGTGGTGGCGAGTAAGCCCGAAACCACCCAACTGGCCCCCTCCCCAACCCCCGACGCGCCCACTCAGGAGAGCGAAGCCGAGATTGAACTCGACGCCGAGCGCAGCATTATTGAAGGCTCAGCCGCCCACCAGAGTGACCCGAACAAAGCCAAGGCGGCGTTTGCGGGATTCAGTAGGGGCGGTAAGTCGGGCGCAGCAGCGGTGGCGACCAAGCCCGCGCCCGCCGCGCCCCAACCTGTTGCCGCACAGCCCACCACCAAGGGCTTGTCCGAAACCACGCCTGCGCCCGGACAGGTGCGAGCTGTACCTTCCGCGAGACGATTGGCCCGCGAACTGGGCATTTCTATTGCGGAAGTACTGGGCAGCGGCCCGAATGGCCGGGTCCGCTCCGGCGACGTGCACGCCCACGCCAGCGCTCCGGCGAGTGCGCCGGTTCAGGTTCAGGCTCCGGCCCAAATGCAAGCACCACTGCCAGCCAAAACCAGCAGCACCGACTGGCCCCCGCCTGCGCCGCCGGTTTACCGCACGCCAGCTGGATACGAGAACCGCGAAACCCGCACTCCGCTGCGGGGCGTGCGCCGCGCCACTTCGCAGGGTTTACTGGCCGCCACGCTCCACAGCGCCCAGACCCACACCATCGAGGAACTCGACTGCACCGGCTTAATGGCCCTGCGCGACGAACTCAAAGCCGACGCGCAAAAGCAGGGCGTCAAGCTCTCTTACCTGCCGTTTTTTCTCAAAGCGGCCAGCTTGACCCTGCGCGAGTTTCCGGCGGTCAACAGCAGCCTCGACACCGCGTCGGGCGAAGTGGTCTACAAAGACTTCGTACACTTGGGCATGGCCGTCAATACCGAGGGCGGCTTGGTGGTGCCGGTCATCCGCGACGTGGACCGCAAGGGCCTGCTGACCCTGGCCCGCGAGATCAGCGAGTTGGCCGAGAAAGCTCGCAGCAACACCCTCAAACCCGCTGAAATGAGCGACGCCACCTTCACGGTGTCCAATATCGGCTCGGTGGGTTCTATGATGGGCGTACCGATTGTCTCGCCTCCGGCAGCAGGCATCATGTCGGTGCACAGCATCGTCAAGCGGGCAGTGGTCGTGGAAGAAAACGGCGCGGACGTGATCGCCATTCGGCCGATGATGTACCTGACGCTGAGTTTCGATCACCGCCTCGTGGACGGCGCAGACGCAGCCCGTTTCCTGAAAAAAGTGCTGTGGCTGCTCGAAAAACCTTCCCGGTTGGTGTTGGGCGACTGAAGCAAAAGCGTTAGAGACACTTAAGGCAACGTCCAGACTGCCCGGTTAAGAGCCGTGTTAGAACACATCCTCTAAGGTCATCATCACACCCCGACGTTAAACCGGCAAAGCGAGCCGGTGGGAAGGAGATGATGGCCTTGTTGATGTTTAGACGCGCCCTACTGGTTTCACTACTCCTCAGCTCTCCAGCTCTCGCTCAAAGCAGCGGCGTCAGCGGGCGGCTGCTTTTTTTTAATGATGAATGCTCGTTTATGCTCGACCTCGGCCTGAATACCCCCAGCAGCAGCTTGGGCGGCAAACTCAGCGGCGTCAAATGTAAGGAGGGCGCTGCCGCCGCCGTCAGAAAGCTCATTACCAAAGACGCCCGCGTGCAATTTAAAGTCACCAAAGTCAGCAGCTATCCGGAAGGAACACTGACTTTTAGAAACCAAGACATTGCCGATTGGCTGGTTAGCAAGAAGCTGGCGGTGCGCGGCTCTTAACACATCAGCCGAACAGCACAATAAACACAGCCCTCAGCGGTTTTTTACATTCCACTCGCCACCAATCTTTGGTGAGTTTCTAAACGCTCTCCCAAGCTGCTCTTTTGAGTGCTGATGTGCCAAGCTTGGAGCATGAATCCTCTCACTTCAAAGCGCGTAACGGTCATTACTGGCGCGGCGCAGGGCATCGGGCGCAGGGCGGCAGAGCTGTGCGCCGAACGCGGCGACGCCCTGGCCCTTCTGGATTTGCAGGCCTCTCCCCTGCCCGCCGGAGCCGACGCCATTTCGCTTGAGGGCGACCTCAGCAACGAAGCGGTGGTGCTGGCCCACACGCAGGCGATTATGCAGCGCTGGGGGCGGGTGGACGCGCTGGTCAACAATGCCGGGATCAGCTTCATTACGCCCGCCGAAGACACCACGGCCACAAATTTTAAGCGTGTACTGGACGTTAACCTGACCGCGCCGTTCTTGCTGTGCCGCGAACTCGGCAAGGTCATGCTCTCGCAGCGTGGCGGCAGCATTGTCAACGTGGCCTCGGTGGCGGGGCTGCTGGGCATCATTGATAGGGCGGCTTACAATGCCAGCAAACACGGTTTGATTGGCCTGACTCGCACCCTGGCCGCCGAGTGGGGCGCACGCGGCGTGCGAGTCAACGCGGTGTGTCCCGGCTGGGTCAAAACCGAGATGGACATTCATGACATGGGATCGGGCGCGTACACCGACGCCGATATCGAGGGCCGGGTGCCGATGGGCCGCTTTGCCTCGCCCGACGATATTGCGCGGGCGATTTTGTATTTGACCGACCCGGCGCAGAGTCCGTTCGTCAATGGCGTGAGCCTCAGCGTGGACGGCGGCTGGGCTTCGGACGGCAGTTGGGAACAATTGCGGCGCGTCAAGCAAGCACTTTAGATTATTGGTCAACACAGAAGCTCTGCTTTGACTGAGCGAGCAGGCTTGGCAGATGCCGCTTTGCCTGAGAATCAACAAGAGTGAAATAAACAGAGCGTTTGCAAGGATGGACGGTTGAGCGTGCTTTTGGCTCAGCTGCCTACCCCGACAAGCGCTCTAAAGCTGTGCCAGCACAAAGAAAATTTTTATGAAGAAGCCTCAGTAAACGCCTGCTCAAACGGCAAAAATTTCATTTAAACATTATTTGAGGGCCATACGTTACCACCGTGAAACATTTCCACCCTGAAAACAATAACAGCCCAGAGGAGGTGGACTCAGGACAGCTCGAAGCGCTGCTGACGCTGGTGAGCGAGTTTGGGCGCGTGAAATTCAGCTCGCAAGATATTGCTCCGCCGTGGAGCCGCCGGATGCAGGCGCAGCTTCAGGCGGCCGGGCTGAGTGACGTGGCCGGCCCTGAGCAGATGGGTTTGCTGTGGCAATTTTACCGCTCACACCGGATGCTCGGCGGCGTCAGCAAAGAAGGACAGCGGATGAGCGAAGTCAGCGGGCGGCTCGGCATTCCGCTGAGCAGCGCCAGCCGCACGGTCGATCTGCTGGTGCAGCGCGGCCTGCTTTCACGCCGCAGCGACGACCATGACCGCCGGATCATCTTGGTGAGCGTCACGCCGCTGGGCCAAGCTGTTTACGCCATTTTTGACGACGCCTTTCGCCATCACCTTGCCGGACTGCTCGGCCAACTCACGCCGGACGAGCGCGGCCAACTGCTGCACATCGGCACGCGGGTTTTTGAAATCTGGAGCAGGGCAGTCAAAGGTGAAGCGGCTGAACTGACGTAGCCGTAACCGCCCGCTTCAGCAGACTGCTCTTAGCTCTTTTTAGCACGACTTGGCACCACGTTTGGAGGCCCACTTTGTTCCACCACTCTGCTTTGAAATGGCTCATTGTCAGCGCTACCTTGCTCGGGCCAGCACAAGCCCAGACCGAAACGGCAGCTCCACCGGTGCCGCCCGACGCCCCCACAGTCCCGACCTCAGCGCCTGCCATCACCCCGCTCAGCCAGTTTTTTGCGCCGCTGCAACAGTATCCCAGCTTGGTGCAGGCTCGGCTGGCGCTGCAAGCGGCCCAGATTCAGCAAGACGGCGCGGACTTTCCGGTGAGCGGCTCGGTGTCGGGCGGCTTATCTGACATCTTGAATGCTGACAGCCCGCCTGCCGTATGCGCCACCTCGCCGCTGGCACTGCTGACCAGCCCGTGTGTGCCGGTGGGCGGCAGCACCGGGACGCTGAATCTGGCGGTTCGGGCCACGCCTTACCCGGTGGGCGACATGGCAGCGAGGCAACAGCAGGCCGCCCTCGCCACCGAACAGGCCCAGCTTGGCTACCGCTCGGTGCTGGCCGCTTTGGAAGCGCAGACGCTCTTGGCCGCCCAGCACGAAACCCTGAGCCGCAGCGCCGTGAGTCTGGCCCAGCAGGTGCAGACCACCGCCCAGCTCGCTCTGCAAGCCGCCCAAAACCGCTTGCAAGGCGGCGGCGCAACTCTCACCGACGTGCAGCAGGCCCAATTGGTGCTGGCCCAAGCAGCCAGCGGCGCGGCGCAGGCACAAGAAAATCTGGCGCTGGCTCAGGCCACCCTCAAGGACTTGACCGGCAATACCGACGCGCCCAATTTGCCCGCCGTGTTGCCGCCCACCAGCGGTCTGCCCGTCAGCGTCAGGCAAGCCCAGTTTGGGCTGAGACGTGCCCAAATTATTCAGGCGCAAGTCAGTTGGAACGCGCTGCCGAATGTGCAGGCCAGTTACACCCACTACACCTCCGGCACCGCTGGAGTGGGTCTGGCGCTGGACTCACGCAATTTGTCGCCTGCCGTGACCTTCACTTATACGCCGCGCCCACCGCCGCTGAACCGGGTGCGTGATCAGGTCAGCTTGGGCATCAACTTCGACGCTTCGGCCAGCATTCTGAGTGCGCCGGAATTGGCTCAGAACGCGGTCAATCAGGCGCAGGCGGGCATAGACGCCGCCCGCCGCCAAGCGGATTTGCAACTCTCAGCGCTCAATACCACCCTCGTTCAGGCGCAACGGGGTCAGCAACTGGCCCAGCAAGCCCTCAGCCTCGCCCGGCAGCAGCAGCAAAACGCTCTCACGCGCCAAGACCTCGGCCTCAGCGCTCCGCTAGACATCGCGCAGGCCGCACTGGCCACCTACCAAGCGCAGTTGGCGCTGAACCAAGCCGAACTCGCGGTGACCGACGCCACCACCAAGTTTTACAGCTTCTTCGCTCTGCCTTTGGACAGCGCCGATCAGAAAGCCTCTCCCACACAGCCTTAATTCACCTTCCTTGCTCAGAGGTCACCATGAAACGAATCCCCCTGCTTCCCCTTGCCGTTTTGCCGCTCACCCTGATGCTCAGCTTCGCAGGCGCGGCCAAAGCCCAAAATGCCCTGACGCTGGCCAGTGCGCTGAACCAAAGCGCCGCCCAGCCCAGCGTCACCGCCGCCCGCGCCGCGCTGGTAACGGCTCAGAGCGACTATGCCAAAGCCAAAGCCGATCCGCTGGCCACCAAAGTCACTTTGCTCAAAGCCCAGCAGGCTTACGACCTCGCAGTGGCCAACGTGAAAGCGGCAGACGCGCAGGCCGACAGCCAGATCGTGATGGCGTATACCCAGGTGCTCGAAGCCCAAGACGCCGTGAAACTGACCCGTGCCGGACTGGATCTGGCCCAGAAAGGCGCTCAAGTGGCCCAAACCCAGTATGAGAAAGGCGGCGGCACCCAGATCAGCGCTCAGGTGGCCCAGAATCAGGTGCAGGCCGCTCAGCAAGCTGCCAACGTGACCGAAGACGGCTTGGCCCTCGCCACCGCCAACTTGCGGAGCTTGGTCGGCGCTTTCACAGCGGTGGCCCCGGTTCCGGCCAGCAGCTTACCCGCCTCGGTGGGCGCGAACACGGTGGAAGACGTGCTGGGCCGCAACCCCACCTTGATTCAGGCCCAGCAGGGCGCGGCGGCGCTGCAACTGCAAGTCAATTTGCTCGACCCACTGGCGGTGTCGGCCTCACAGATCAACACCCTCAAAACCCAGCTCCAGCAAGTCCAGTCCGGCGCGGCCACCGCCGAGCGCGGCTTCCGGATTCAGACGCAGGCACTTTACAACAGCTACTTGCAAGCGGGCAAAAACCGCGCCGTCAAGCAGGCCGCCCTCCAGAATGCCGATAAGCAGCTGAGCGCCGACCAAGACCGCTTTGCCAAGGGTCTGATTTCGCAGCTTTCTTTGCTGCAAAGCCAGATCGCCGAGCAGCAGGCCGCGCTTGCCAAAGAGCAGGCCGACGACGCGGCTCTGAGCGCCTACTACGCGCTGGTGGCTGGGCCAGGAGTCGGAGCAGCGGGAGCGGGCGGACGATGAGGTAAGCAACCGATTCGCTCAGCCACCCCCTAACCTCCCCCGGAAGAGGGAGAGGAAAAACAAGGGTGGGCAGAGCGAACACTCTCTAGTTCCCTTCCACCACAACCCCACTTTCAAGGAGACTTCATGACCACCGCTTCCGCGCCTTCGTCTCCGCCTGTCCAGCCGAGCGCCGCCACCGGGCAGCTGGAAAACTGGCGAGCGCCGCTGCTTATTCTGGTGATCGGCGCGTTTATGGCCGTGCTCGACACCAGCATCGTCAATGTGGCGCTGCCAGATATGATCAACGTCTTCGGTGTAGATCAGGCGGGCATCGAATGGGTGTCTACCGCCTACACGCTGGCACTGGGCGTCATCACGCCGCTGTCGGGCTGGCTGGGAGCCAAATTCGGCATCCGGTCTATGTACGTGGTGGCGCTGATTATTTTTACCATCGGCTCCGGGCTGTGCGCTTTGTCGTGGAGTCTCAACAGCATGATCGCCTTCCGCATCGTGCAGGCCATCGGCGGCGGCTTAATCATGCCCGCCGTACAGGCCATGATGATCCGGATGGTGCCGCGCAACCAGCTCGGCGCGGCGGGCGGCATCTTCGGCATGGCGATTTTGCTGGCCCCCGCCATCGGCCCCACGCTGGGCGGCTACCTGGTGGAATTCGTGGACTGGCGCTGGATTTTTACCATCAACTTGCCGGTGGGCGTGCTGGCCATCTTTATGGCGCTGCGCGGCGTGCCGAACGTGGCTCCCGTCCACACCGAGGCCTTTGATTGGTGGGGCGCAGGCGCGATTGCCGTGTCGCTGTTCAGCTTGCTGCTGGCCACTTCCGAGGGCACCGCTTGGGGCTGGGGATCGGAGAGCATCGTGCTGCTGCTCTACACCAGCGCCATCAGCATGGCATTCTTTATCTGGTGGCAGCTTCACATTCCGCACCCGCTGCTCAATTTGCGCCTCTTCAAATACCGCTCTTTTGCGATTGCCAATGTCCTTTTGATGGTGATCAGCATTTCTCTGTTCGGCGTGCTGTTTTATTTGCCGGTGTATATGCAGAGCATTCGCGGACTCGGCGCTTTTCAATCGGGGTATTTGCAATTGCCGCCCGCACTCTTGACTGGTATGGTCATGCCGTTCGCCGGGCGTCTCTATGACAAAATAGGTCCGCGTGTTCTGGTTCCGGTGGGTCTTTTGTTTATTGCCATGGGGATGTTCTTCTTTAGGCAACTCACCATCGAAACAGCCTTCTTTTCAATTATCTGGTGGAATTGCGTGCGCTCAGTCGGGATGGGCCTGGCCATGATTCCCACCCAGTCGGCCTCGGTCTCCGAGATTCCGCCGATGCAGGCGGGTCAGGCCAGCGCCATCACCAACGTGATCAACCGCCTCGGCGGGGCGTTCGGCGTGGTGCTGATGGTGCAACTCTTTGACCACTACAACCACACCGAGCAGGCCGGCTACACCAATTTGCTCCAGCAGGGCAACGTGGCGCAGCAAAACACCATCAGTACCATCATTGCCAAGCTGCAAGCCAGCGGCCTTGATCCGGCCCATGCTCAGGCCGCTTTCAGCGCTCTCTTGCAGCGCCAAATCGGCACCACCGTTTTTACCAATACCTTTGACATCGTGATGGTCGTGATTGCGCTGGCGCTAGTGGTCTGCGCGGTGGCGGCGACTGCGCTTAAGAAAGGCAAGGTGGCGGCTGAGCCGGGTCACGCGGCGATGGACTGAGGAGCGAGCTGAACAGCAAGTTCGCCTTGCTCAACCCCTACCTTTGAAGAGGAAAACGACAGCGAAGCGATTGCCCCACCCCTGACACCCAATAACCCAAACCAAAACCCATCTCCACCGCGCACTTTCTGAGAGGAAACCACACCATGACAGCCGCACAAACACCCGAAGGCAATAAACCCGATTTGAAAAAACCTGATCTTCTAGCGCCCGTTCCGCAAGCCAAAAAAACGCCGCCCGCTCGCCGCGCTTTGGGACTGACCGTCGGCCTGCTGGTGGCGCTCGGCGCGGGGGGCATCGTCTGGTGGTACGCCTACAACGGCTCGCAGCACGTCAGCACCGACAACGCCCGCGTGGCCGCCAATACCGCCAACATCGTGCCGGAAATTCCGGGCCGGGTGCTCCAGTGGAATGTCGCGGTGGGCACCAATGTCACGGCTGGGCAAGTCATCGGGCAAATTGATACCTCCACTGTGGCGCAGTCGAGCGCCGCCAACGCGGGGGCGCTCTCGCAAACCGCGCCGCTGACGGCCTCGCGCTCACTGATTCGCGCTCCGATCAGCGGGCAAGTCATTCAGTCCAGCGCTCTGGTGGGCCAACTGGTCGCCACCGGGCAGTCGCTGGCGGTCATCGCCGACGATTCCAGCGCTTACATTTCGGCCAATGTCAAAGAAGACCAGATCAGCAAAGTCAAACTGGGTCAGCCGGTGCATGTCACGCTGGACGCCTTGCCGGGACAGACCCTAAGCGGGCGGGTACAGCAGATCGGGCAGGCCACCGCCAGCACCTTTTCACTGCTGCCCAGCGGCGGGGCCGACAACGGTAACTTCACCAAAGTCGCGCAGGTGATTCCGGTGTCCATTTACCTGAGCACTGCCGACCGCTCCAAGCTGCTGCCGGGTTCGAGTGCCAGCGTCACCATCGACCTCACCGATCCGCCCAGCACGCCCACCAGCGTCAAAACCGTGACAGCTGCTCCCGCGCCGCTCAAGGTGCAACTCAACGTGGTCGGCACGCTGACGTCCGGCAATGACGTCACCATTGCCGCGCAGGTGGCGGGCAACGTCACCAAAGTCGGAGCGCAGGTCGGCGACAACGTCACCAAAGGTGAAGTGCTGGCCCGAATTGACGACAGCAATTTGCAGGCGCAGCTCGCCGGAGCGCAGGCGGCGCTCAGTCAGGTGCAAAACGGCGGCAACTCGGCGCAGGCCAACTTGCAACTGGCGGCCAGCACGCTTGACCGCGTTTCGGCAGTCTACAAACTCGGCGGGGTGTCCAGGCAGGACTTACAAAACGCTCAGACCCAGTACACCAACGCCCAGGTCGCGGCCCAGAACGCGGGCGGCGGCGCGGTGGAGGCCGCTCAGGCCAACGTGCAAAACCTTAAGCTGATGATCGGCAAAGCAGTCGTGGTAAGCCCGATCGACGGCGTGGTGTCGGCGCGGAACGTGGAAGTCGGCGAGGTGGCAGCTCCCGGCGTACCGTTAATGACCATCGTGCAAAACGACCCGCGCAAAATCGTGGCGACCATTCCGGCGGCTCAGGACAATCTGATCAAAGCAGGTCAGCCGATGCAGATCAAGTTCGACGCCTTCCCCAACCGCAGCTATCCGGCCAAGATCACGTCTATCAATCCCGCTTCGGTGGCGACCGGCGACTTTTACCCGATCGAAGCGAGGCTGGACGCGGCCAACGCCGAACTCAGAGCAGGGATGGTCGCCACCGGCACCATCAACGCCGATGTCAGCGCCGGTTCGCCCACCGTGCCGAGCAGCGCCGTTGCCCGTATCGGGGCGCAGAATTATGTCTACGTGGTCAAGGACGGAAAAGCGGTTCGCACGCCGATTCAGACTGGCCTCAGCGGCACGGCGAACGGCCAGGCTGAAGTGGCCGTGAACGGCGGCTTGCCCAGCGGAGCGCAGATTGTCACCAGCAACGTGAACGCCCTCTGGGACGGCGCTCCAGTCACAGGCAACTGAAGAGTTGGGCGCTAAGATTTAGAAAAAGCGGTGGCTCGGCGTTGCGTCGGGCTGCCGCTTTTTGATGAAATGACCCTATGTAGAGCGGGATTGTTACACCCTCCACTCTTCCCAGAAGGCGCGAGGGGTGAAAAGAACCCGCCTCACATCCGTTCAAGCCAACAATTCCCCTCGCCGCACTTTCCCTCGCAGAGCGTCCAACTCCGGCTTGTAGTAGCGGTCTTCGGCCAGAGTCGGCACCACTTGGCGGATCACTTCGTGAGCGGCTTGCACGCCCGCGCCCGCTGTGAGCGGCTGGAAGTCCAGCGCCTGAGCGGCGCAGAGCAGTTCAATGCTGATGACGGTAAACACGTTCTCCAGCACCTCACGCAGTTTGCGGCAAGCGTGTGCGCCCATGCTCACGTGGTCTTCCTGGTTGGCGCTGGTGGGAATGCTGTCCACGCTGGCCGGATGACACAGCACCTTATTCTCGCTGACCAACGCGGCGGCAGTGTACTGGGCGATCATAAGACCAGAGTTTAGGCCGCCGTGCGGGGTCAGGAAAGCAGGCAGACTGGAAAGCGCCGGATTGAGGAGCTGCTCACAGCGGCGCTCGGAAATGCTGCCGAGTTCGGCCAGCGCCACACACAGCGCGTCAGCAGTCAGGGCCAGCGGTTGCCCGTGAAAGTTACCACCGCTGATGACCTCATTCGTTTCGGGTAAAACCAGTGGGTTGTCAGTGACAGAGGCGAACTCAATCGCCAGCACCCGCTCGGCGTGCCGGATCACGTCCAGCGTGGCTCCGTGAACTTGCGGCACGGCCCGCAAACTGTAGGCGTCCTGCACCCGCCCGCAGTCGGCATGCGAGGGCGCGATGTCACTGCCCTGCAAGTGCAGCCGCAACTCGGCGGCAACTTCCAATGCGCCCGGATGGGGCCGCAGCCGCACGATGTCATCTCTGAACGGCTGGTGACTGCCGCGCATACCTTCCACCGTCATGGCGGCAGCGAGGTTGGCGCTGGTCAGCAGGGTTTGAGCGTCCAGCACGCTGAGGGCCAGCAAACTGCCCATCAGTTGCGTGCCATTGATCAGGGCCAGCCCTTCTTTGGCTTGGAGTTCCAGCGGCTTCAACTTCAGTTCGGCCAGCACTTCGGCAGCCGGACGGACTGCGCCGCCGTAGTCCAGTTCGCCCAGACCGATCAGCGCCAGCGCAAGGTGGGCCAGCGGCGCGAGGTCGCCCGACGCGCCCACCGAACCCTGCGCGGGGATGACCGGCAGCGCGTCGGCATTGAGCAGGGAAAGCAGCAACTCCACGACTTCTTCGCGCACACCGGAATGACCCAACGAAAGCGACTGGGCGCGGAGCAGCAGCATCCCGCGCACCACTTCACGTGGCAGCGGCGCACCCATTCCGATGGCGTGTGAGACGATCAGATTGTGCTGGAGCTGGCCGAGCTGGGCGCGGTCAATACCGATGGTGGCAAACTTGCCAAAGCCGGTGTTGACGCCGTAGACCGCCGCTGAGCCGTCCACGATCTTTTCAATGACCGCCCGCGCCGTTCGGATGCGCTGACGGGCGGCGGGAGAGAGTTCCACAGCTTCAAATTCACGCACCACGCGCTGAAAATCGCTGAGGGTCAGGGTTTGGTCTAAAATCATAATAATCTGCCTTTGATCCAGCTTGATTGAATGGGATTTGCGCCCAGCGTGTAGGGAAGGTCGCGCCAATCGGCGGAGCGCAGCGCCAAAAAGTCGGCCCGCTGGCCCACGCTCAAGGCTCCCCGGTCACTCAGGCCCAGTGCAGCGGCGGCATTGACGGTGGCGGCAGTGAGGGCTTCGGCGGGGGTCAGGCGGTTGAGGCGCACCCCAAAAGCCAAGGCGAGTTGCGCCGAAAAAATGGGAGCGCTACCCGGATTGAGGTCGGTGCCAAGCGCCACGCACGCCCCCGCGTCGATCAGCGCACGGGCAGGGGCAGCAGGCAAGCCCAGATGCAGCGTCACAGCGGGCAGGACGGTGGCGACGGTTGGACTGGCGGCCAGCGCCGCAATCTGCGACTCTCCGCTGGCTTCCAGATGATCCACACTCAGCGCTCCCATCTGGCAAGCCAGTTCAGTGCCGCCAATAGCGTGAAACTGGTCGGCGTGCAGTTTGAACTTAAGACCGTACAAGCGGGCCGCTTCCAGCATGGCGCGGGTCTCTGGAACGCTGAAGGCTTCCGTTTCGCAAAACACGTCCACCGCTTCGGCCAATTGTTCATGGGCCAAGCGGGGAATGAGAATGTGACAGACCTCCTGAACATACTCGGCACGGTTTTCTTCGGGTGGAACGTGAAGCAGCAGCGTCGGGCGCAAGTCGGCAGACGTTCTGGCTTGAAGCACCCTGACGGCTTCCAGCATTCGCAGTTCGGTTTCAAAGTCGAGGCCATAGCCACTTTTAATTTCGATGGTCGCCGCGCCTGATGCCGTAAGTGCTTGCAAGCGTGGCAAGGCCAATGTCACCAATTCTTCCAAACTGGCCTGCCGGGTGGCCCGCATAGTGCTGCGAATGCCGCCGCCCCGCGCCAGAATGGTTTCGTAGGGAACGCCTTCCACGCGGGCCTCGAAGTCGCTGAGGCGGTCTCCGGCCCAGACAGCGTGGGTATGAGGGTCAATCAGCGCCGGGGTAACGGCCACGCCGCCGAGGTCGTGCGTCTGCTGAGACTTGGGGGCGTCTTTTTCGCGGCCTATCCACACAATCAGGCCGTCACGGACCAGCAGGGCCGCGTCTTGAAGAATGTTCAGCTCGCGCATGGCCGCGCCGCGCTGGGGGCCAGCTTTCGGGGTAACGAGCTGGGCGATGTTGGTGAACAGAACTTCAGTCATCCAGCGCCCCGCACAGCGTTTCCATGATCAGCCGGGCCGCGATCAGCTCGCTGCGTCCGCTGGAGTCGAGGTTGGGAGCGAGTTCCACCACGTCTAGACCGACCAAAGTGTTGCGGGCAGTCACGGCGCGGATGAGACGCATGGCGAGCGCGTAACTCAAGCCGTCCGGTTCGGGGCTGCTGGTGCCGGGCAGTACGGCGGGGTCGAGACCGTCCACATCCACACTCAGGTAAACAGACTTCCCAGCGGGCAGAGCGTTCAGCACGGCACTGAGGTTGCTTTCCAGCTCGGTCATGGTGACCAGAGTGTGGCCGCGCTGACGGGCCGCCGCTACCGCTTCAGGATCGAATCTCAAGCCGCGTAGCCCCAGCGTGGTGATGTGCTTAAGGTTGGGCAACTGTTCGCAGGCGCGGCGAAACGGACTGGAATTGCTGAATTTGGTGTCGTTACGAATGTCAGTGAAGTCAAGGTGGGCGTCCAGTTGAACGACGTGCAGATCGGGAACGTCGTCGTAGGCGCACAGAAGCGGGAAGGTGACGCTGTGATCTCCGCCCAGAAAAACCGGCAAGCGGCAGCGCTTCCGCACGGCGCGGGCGGCCTCGGTGGTGCGGGAGCGCATCAGTTCGGGTTCCAGGCTGGGCAGCACCACATCTCCGGCGTCCACGAAGCTCACGCCTTCCAAGCGGATGCGGCCATCCAAACCCGTGAAGGGCGGCACATAGCGCAAGCTCGCTTCACGAATGGCACGCGGCGCAAAGCGTGCGCCGGGGCGAAAGCCGAGCGCGATGTCGTAGGGCACGCCCAGCACGGCCACGTCGGCTTGCCAGTCGGCTTCAGGGGCGTGATGCGGAGCGCGGGCGAAGGTGGAGATTCCGGCGAAGGGGAGGTGGCTAGGAGTCATGTTTTGGTTTCACAATTCCCTTGAGAAGCTGGAACACCGATTAACACACTACAGACCACTGTTAAAGCCTGCTGTCTCATGCCCGTTCCTCAATCCCCAGGCTCGGCAAATCCAGCCCGCGTTCCCGCGCCACGTCCTGCGCCAGCGTGTAGCCGGCGTCGGCATGGCGGATGACACCCATCGCCGGATCGTTGGTCAGGCAGCGCGACAGCCTCCAGGCGGCTTCCTCACTGCCGTCGGCCACCGCCACCAGGCCCGAATGCTGGCTGTAGCCCATGCCCACGCCGCCGCCGTGGTGAAAGCTCATCCAGCCCGCGCCCGACGCCACGCCCACCGCGAAGTTGAGCAGCGGCCAGTCGGAGACCGCGTCGGAGCCGTCGAGCATCGCCTCGGTTTCGCGGTAAGGACTGGCTACACTTCCGGCGTCGAGATGATCGCGGCCAATCACAATGGGAGCCGAGAGTCGCCCATCAGCGACCATTTCGTTGAAGAGTTTGGCGGCCTTATCGCGCTCACGGTAACCCAGCCAGCAGATGCGAGCGGGCAAACCCTGAAAGGCAATCTCTTTGGCGGCGTAGGTCAGCCAGGATTGCAGACGCTGATCGTCAGGAAACAGCTCCAGCAAGGCTTGATCAGTGGCGTAGATATCTTGCGGGTCGCCGCTGAGAGCCACCCACCGGAACGGCCCGCGCCCCTCGCAAAAGCTGTCGCGGATGAAGGCGGGCACGAAACCGGGGTAGTCAAACGCATTGGCGACGCCAGCAATGCGGGCCTGTTCGCGCAGATTATTGCCGTAGTCAAAGGCCACCGCCCCGCGCTTCTGAAGTTCCAGCATGGCCCGCACATGCTCAGCCATGCCTGCTCTAGCACGTTCCAGGTACGCTTCCGGCTGGTTACGGCGCAACTCGCCCAGGTCTTCGTCGGCCTGTGCGGGTGGCAGATACCCCCACATCGGGTCGTGGGCGCTGGTCTGATCGGTCACCAGATCGGGTGTGAACCCCCGGCGCACCAGTTCCGGCAGCACCTCGGAAGCGTTGCCGAGCAGGCCGATGCTGAGCGCTTTGCCTTCCCGCTTGGCCTCCTCGGCCAGCTTGAGGGCAGCGTCCAGATCGGGGGCCACCGTGTCTAAGTAGCGGGTATCCAGGCGCTTTTGAATGCGGGTCGGGTCCACTTCAATGTTGATGCTGACTCCGCCCGCCAGCTTGACCGCCAGCGGCTGCGCTCCGCCCATGCCGCCGAGGCCCGCCGTCACGGTGATGGTGTGCTTGAGGCTGCCGCCGAAGTGTTTGTTGGCCGCACTCGCAAAGGTTTCGTAGGTGCCCTGCAAGATGCCCTGCGTGCCGATGTAAATCCAGCTTCCAGCAGTCATCTGGCCGTACATCATCAGCCCAGCCTGATCGAGCTTATCGAAGGTTTCCCAGTTGGCCCAGTGCGGCACCAAATTAGAATTGGCGATCAGCACGCGCGGCGCGAGGGCGTGGGTGGTCAGCACCGCCACCGGCTTGCCCGACTGCACCAGCAAGGTCTGGTCGTTTTCTAGGCGGTCGAGCACTTCCACGATTTTGTGAAAGCTGGGCCAGTCGCGGGCCGCTTTGCCGCGCCCGCCGTAAACGATCAGGTCTTCAGGGTGCTCGGCCACTTCGGGATCGAGGTTGTTCATCAGCATGCGCTTGGCGGCTTCCTGAATCCAGCCTTTGGCGGTGCGGTTTGGCCCACGCGGAGCGCGAATCTGGGTTGAAGTGGTCATGGCTCAGTCTGGGCTGATGGTGAGGCAGGCTCAAGAGGAGTGTCCAGCCATGCGGGACAGCTAGACTTTAAGGATGCAGACCCTGACCAAAGCCGGAACCGTTTTGCGGGCCTTCAGCGCCGCGCGGCCGCAGTGGGGTGTGCGGGCACTGGCCGCCGAGTTGTGCTGGCCCCGCGCCACCGTTCAGGCGTACCTGTCGGGCCTGCACGACGCCGGATTCGTGCGGCGCGTTTCCGGCGGCCAGTACCGCCTGAGCTGGCAACTCGCCGAGTTCGGCGCTCAGCTCAGCGCGGCACTGCCCTGGTTCGGGCCAGCCAGAAGCGCCCTCGCCAGCTTGGCCGCCGCCACCCAGTCGCTCGGCTTCATCTGCGTGCTGGAAGGATCGCAAGTCATCTGCATCAACCGCGCTTTGGGCGACGCCAGCGCCGATCACCGCCAAGTTCAGACCGACGTGACCTTGCCGGCCAACGCCACCGCCGCCGGGAAAGTGCTCTACGCTTTTGCTCCGTTGCCCGCACCAGATTTTGAGCGCTTCACCGCCAGCACCATTACCACGCCCGACGAGTGGGCGGGCGAACTCCAAAAGGTAAGATTGGACGGCTCCGCGCTGGCCATCGAGGAGTGGGTGGCAGGTCACTGCGCCGTCAGCGTGCCGCTTTGGTGGGAGGGCGAAGTGGTGGCCGCCTTCGGCATTCAGCTTCCAACGGCGCGTTTTCTGGCGCGTGAGCGGGCGCTACTGGCAAAGGTTCAGACAGCGGCGCTTGAGTTTGGTGAGCCGGATTAGAACACGGCAAGCCTGTAACTCTCGACTAATGGGTAATCAGCACGTCCACCAGCGCGGCGCGGCTTACGCTCAGTCCCACACTGCCCGCCAAGTTGGCGCTCAGGGCAGTGGTGTGCCGCCTGCCCAGCACAATAAGGTCAGCTCCCGTTTCGGCGGCCATATCCAAAATCACGTCGGCGGCTCTGGCAGCGCTGCGAAGGTGAGGATGAACGGTCAAACCGGCTTGTTCGGCGCGGGCCACCACCGCCTTCAGATGGGCCTCACGAACGTCGTGGAGGCTCTGGGCAATCTGCTCTTCCATTTCGCCGCTGCCCGGAATACCGGCGGCCATACTGGCCATCACGCCGCGCTGAGTGGGCACCACCACGACCACGTCCAGCACCGCTCCAAACTGCTGGGCCAAACCAATGGCCCGTTCCACTGCTTTTTGAGAGTGGGCCGCGCCGCCCGTCGCCACCAGAATCCGGTGATAGCTCTGGGACGTGGCCTGATCTGAGTCATTGTTTGGCATGCTATGAGCTTAGAGCATCTTTTTGAAAACGGCGCACCATCGCCAGAGATTTTAACGTGGTGCCGACAGCGGGAAGCGCCGCTGCATGTCTTTAGGTCTGGGCGCGGAGCGCGGCAATCCGGATTCTTAGAAAACGCTTTCTATCTGGTGCGTCCAGACGGGTACGTGGGACTGGCCGCAGCAGAATTAGAGTGGCAGGTGGCGGAAGAGTACGCGGAGCGCTGGCTGCCAGCGGCGGCTGAAACTCAAAAGGCCAGAGAGAGGGTGATGGGACTGGTTTAGAGCAGTCGTCCCGCTTCCGCCAATCGGTCAACCAAGAGCTTTTCTTTGACCATTGCTCTAACAAAACAAGTCAGGCCAGCACGCTATTCTTAAAGCATGTCCGATTCGGCCCCGCCCGCGCTCCGCGCTGATACCTTGCTTGAGCGCTTGTGGGAACTGAGCCAAGCCCTGAGTGCCGCCGCCGATTTTGCACAGGTCTACACGTTGACGCTCAGCGCCCTCCAAGCCGACTTGGGAGCGACTTCAGCAGCCATCGTCTTGAATGAACTGCGCGGATCAGGCGTGCGGGTGGTGGCCCAGCAGGGCGCGGCGCTCTCTGCCGATCTGCTGCGTCCAGAAGCCAATGATGAGTCAGACGAAGGCGTGATTGTGCGCTTGCAGGGCCGCGCGACATCCGGCCATCTGGCGTTTGAAGTTCTCAAAGCGCTGAGCCACTCCGAGCAGCACTTTGTCGGCAGCTTGGCCGCGCAAATCACCGCCGCCCTAGAACGGTTGGAGGAGCAAGACAAAAACGCCGCGCCTTCGCAGACCGAGCCACTGCTTCCAGCTCAAACCGGCACCGAACAAAGCCTTTCCGGGGCGGCCCACCAAGCAGCAGCCAGCCAAGCCGAAGCGCTCGAAGCTTTTGTCCGCTTCACCGAAGTTTCGGCGCAGAGCAGGGAAGTGCCGGTGCTGGCGCAAAAGGCCATCGAAGTTTTGCAGAGTACGCTGGGCGGCGTCAGCGCGGCCTATTACCAGCCCGAAGAAGACCGCTGGCAGATGAACGTCTGGTCAGATGATCTGCCCCCCGAAGCGGTGGCGCGGCTGCGCTCAGGGCGCTACGACGCGCCGAGTTTCCGGCAAGCCCTCGCACTCGGCGAGCCACTGTTCGTGGACGGCTGGGATCCCCGCGACGACGGAATGGAGCCGTCTCAGGCCTACCGAGCGGTGGCAATTTATCCGTTTTTTCAGGATGGAGAAGCCTGCGGGGCGCTGACCGCCGCCAGCCGCGCCACCGCCGTTTGGACAACCCGTGAGCGCACCGTTTTTCGGGCAGTGGGCCGCAGTTTCGGGCTGGCCCTGGAGCGGGCCGAACACCGCCGCGCTCTAGAGGAGCGCACCGAGGCGCTCGACGCCTTCGTGCGCTTTTCCGAGGCCAGCAGCCAGACCAACGACCTCGCCGCCCTCTCCGAGCAGGCCTTCAGCGTTCTGGACACTTTCTTTCCGAATTTCAGCGGCACCCTGCACGAGCGCTCGAATGAACACTGGGAACTCCGCGCGCTCACGCCCAACCTCAGCAGCGATCTGACGCAGCGGGTGGTGTTGGGTCTGCCACTGGGCACGCCGCTGTTTACGCAGGCGCTGGAAAGCAGCGAAGCGCATTTCGTGGACGACTGGCACGACTCGGTGCCGGGCAGCGGCGAACCGTTCCGCACCACCGGCGTCTACCCGGTGCAGATCGGCGGTCAGGTGCGGGCGTTCCTGAGCGTCTGGCTCAGAAACCGCGTTCAGTGGCATGAACGGGACCGGGCCATCGTGCGGGCGGTGGGGCGCAGCCTGAATCTGGCGCTTGAACGTGCCGACGCCGACGCCGAGCTGCGGATGCAGGGCGCTGAACTCGCCGCCCGCACCAAAGCGCTCGAAGCTTTCTCGGCGCTGACCCGCGATTTGACTTTGCAGGCCGAGGAGCTGAGTCTGGTGCGGCGGGCGCAGGAAGTGGCGCTGTCGATGTTGCCGCCGGGAGCCGCCCTTTACTATCAGCCCGAGGGAGAGTTGTGGCGGGCTAAGTCGCAGGTGGGCAGCCTGAACGCTCCGGCTTTGCAGGCGGCCATCGACGCGGGCCTGCCTTACGAGACGACCCTGAACCTGCTGACTCCCTGGACGACCCGGCAGCCGTATTTCCAGGCCCAGTATGACCGAGACACCGACAACCTTCAGGCGCTGACCGGCCAGATAGGAGCCACCGCCGCTCTGCCTGTTTTGGTCGCCGGGCAGCCGGTGGGTGTTTTTGTGGTGGCACTGTTTGGTCAGCAGCTCTGGAGTGCCGCCGAACGCGCCATTCTGGAAGCGGTGGTGGGCAGTCTGGGGCTGGCCAAAGAAGGCGCAAGGAGCGTGCTGGCGCTGCGTGAGCGCTCCGGCGAGTTGGAGCGCAGCAACCACGAGTTAGAGCAGTTCGCCTACGTCGCCAGCCATGACCTCCAAGAGCCGCTGCGCACCGTCACCAGCTTCGCGCAGCTTTTGGTGGGCAAATACCGGGGCCAGCTCGACCCCAAAGCCGACGTGTACCTGAGCATGATCACCGAGGGCACGGGCCGCATGAGCCGCCTGCTGCAAGATCTGCTGGCTTTTTCGAGGGTGTCCACCAGCGCCCAGCCGATGAAGGCGGTGGCGCTCAGCAGTGTACTGGAAGCAGTCGGCGATGATCTACAAAACCAAATTCAGCGCAGTCAGGCCACGCTCGAAGTCGGCCCGCTGCCCAGCGTGCAGGGCGACGCGACTCAGCTGCGCCAAGTCTTTCAAAATCTGGTCGGCAACGCCATCAAATTCAGCGCTCCTGACCGGCTGCCTGCAGTGAGCGTGACCGCCCAGCCAGACGGCCCGCATTGGCGCTTTGCCATCAGCGACAACGGCATCGGCATCGCTCCCGCTTTCTTCGAGCGTATTTTCACCATTTTTCAGCGCCTGCACAGCCGCGAGGAGTATGAAGGCAGCGGCATCGGGCTGGCGATTGCCCGCAAAATCGTGGAGCGGCACGGCGGTCAGATGTGGCTGGAATCCGAGGAGGGCCGGGGCAGCACCTTCTTTTTTACCCTGCCAGACGCCGCCAAGACGGTGACAGAGGTGCAAGGGTGAACTTCGATAAGGCTTTTGGGCTCCTAGACGCCAGCTCTATTCCCGCCATCGCCGCCAGTATCGTCACGGCTGAGGGGGAGCAGGTTGAGCACCAGCGCGGCGTCGCCAACCGCCTGACCGGCGAGGCGCTGACCCCCCA
Source organism: Deinococcus detaillensis (assembly GCF_007280555.1). Taxonomy (NCBI): domain Bacteria; kingdom Thermotogati; phylum Deinococcota; class Deinococci; order Deinococcales; family Deinococcaceae; genus Deinococcus; species Deinococcus detaillensis. The sequence continues at coordinate 314,131 of NZ_VKDB01000002.1, forward strand.
GCATCAGTTCGACCTCGCCAGCTTGACCAAAGTGCTGGTGACGCTGCCGGAAGTGCTGGCCCTGATCAGCGAAGGAAAACTGAGCCTGACGACAACGGTGGGCGAGGTGCTGCCGGAAGCGGGCTGGATGCAGGAAGGCGGCCTCAAAACCCAGATGATCGCAGCGCTGCTCAGCCACACGGCGGGCCTCAGGGCGTGGGCACCGCTGTACCTTTATCCGGCAGACCGCAGCACCTTGATTCAGCGGGTGCTACAGGAGCGCCAGTTCTGGACGGGCGAGGCGGGGCCGCTCTATTCGGATTTTGGGTTCATGGTGCTGGGCGCGGTGGCCGAACGGTTGCGTGGGCAGCCTTTAGATGAGCTGGCGGCCAAGCGCAGCGGCCTGACATTTAATCCGGCTGGCCCTGCTGTCGCCACCGAAACCGATCCCTGGCGCGGGCAAACCTTGCAGGGCGTGGTTCACGACGAAAATGCTTACGCCATGCAGGGCGTCAGCGGCCACGCCGGAGCGTTTGGAACGCTGGGCGCGGTGACGGATTTGGCGCGACGGTACTTGAACGAAACTTTGTTGCCGCCGCAAATCTTGCGCCTCGCCCGGCAGGAGTTCGCCGCCAACGCCGAGGTGCGGCGCGGGTTGGGCTGGCAACTCAGCACGCCGGACAGTTTCGGCGGAAACCTTGCCAGCCCTGAAGGCTACGGTCACACCGGTTTTACCGGAATGAGCGTCTGGATCGAGCCGCAGCGCGGATACGCCATCACGCTGCTGACCAACCGCGTTCACCCGGCGCGGCACGGCACGGCGGGCGAGATCGTGAAGCTGCGGCGCGAGTTTCACGACGCGGTGCATTCGGCTTTGTCGAAATAACCGAACACGGGCTGAGCGGCCTCCACAAACCGCGCTATAACAGCTTGTCTACTCAACTCAGCAGGGAGCAAATTATGAATCTCAACGATAAAACCATTTTAATTACTGGCGCGGCCTCGGGCCTCGGTGCAGGCACGGCCCGGATGATCGCGGGCGCAGGCGGACGGCCCATTTTGCTGGATTTGAACGCGGAACTCGGACAGGCGCTGGCTGATGAACTCGGCGGCCTGTTTGTCAGAACCGATGTGAGCAGCGAAAGCGAAGTGCAAGCGGCGCTGGCAAGTGTGCAGGACAAGTTCGGCAACTTGCACGGCGTGGTCAACTGCGCCGGGATCGCGCCCGCCGCCACCACCGTCAGCAAGCGCGGAGCGCACCCGCTGGAACTCTTTGAAAAAGTGATTAAGGTCAACTTGATCGGCACCTTCAACGTGGCCCGACTGGGCGCAGAAATGATGCAGCGCAACGACCCCGGCGAGGACGGCGAGCGCGGCGTGATTATCAACACCGCCTCGGTAGCGGCGTTCGAGGGCCAAGTCGGACAGGTCGCTTACAGCGCCAGCAAAGGCGGCATCGTCGGCCTGACCGTGCCGATGGCCCGCGATCTGGCCCGCTTCGGTATCCGGGTGGTCACAATTGCGCCGGGCATTTTCGGCACGCCGATGCTGTCGGCCATGCCGCAAGACGTCCAGGATTCGCTGGCGGCGCAAGTTCCCTTTCCGGCCCGCCTCGGCACGCCTGAAGACTACGCCTCTCTGGCCAAGCACATTTTCGAAAACCGGATGCTCAACGGCGAAACGATTCGTCTAGACGGCGCGGTGCGGATGGGAGCGCGGTAAGAAAACTGGAGGGCGTGCAGGCGCTCTAAGCGGGCGCTCCTAAGAAAGTCTAAACCCCTGTCCCGCTCTCGGCCCGCTTTCTTTTGCTTCCAGCTCCTAAACTCGGTTTATGAAAATTGGCATTCTGGGAGCAGGACACATCGGTAAAGCGCTGGCAAGGCTCCTCGCCGAAGCGGGCCACGACGTCGGCATCAGCAACTCACGCGGGCCCGACACCCTGCGGGAGCTGGCCGAGCAAATTGGACACGGCGTCAAGGCCTACACCAACGAAGACGCCGCCCGTTTCGGTGAGCTGGTCATTGAAACGGTGCCGTTCGGCCACTACGCCGACTTGCCCGCCGTGCAAATGGAAGGCAAAATCGTAATCGACACCGCCAACTACTACCCCGAGCGCGACGGCCAAATCGACTTGGGTGGCCTTTCCGAGAGCGCTTTTATGGCCCGTCACCTGTCAGGGGCGCGGGTGGTCAAGGCGTTTAACGCCATTCAAGCCGCCCACCTGGAAACGCTGGGCGATACCAACAAGCCGCTGGGCGAGCGCCGCGCCATTCCGATCGCCTCGGACGACGCGGAAGCCAAAGCGTTGGTCAGCACATTGATCGAGGAAATCGGCTTCGCGGCGGTGGACAACGGCAATTTGGAGCGCAGCAAGAACCAGCAGCCCGGCACGCCGATCTACGGAGCGGAAGTCAATGCGCAGCAGGCGCAAGGCATCTTGGAAAAGCAGTGAGCTAAAAGCCCAACGCTTTCAGGCCCTTCCCTTTGGTGGGCGGGGCCATCTTGTTGAGTGCCGCGCCCGACTTTCCCGCACGCTCTCACACTCGCAGCGCTGCATTTTGCCTACCCTAAAAGGTATTAGCCTCATCTCTCAAAACCTATTCAAGGAGTTCCCCATGTCCAAAGCCGTTATCGTTGCCGCCTCCCGCGTGCCCACCGCAAGATTCTTGGGCGCTTTGCAAGATGTCAGCGCCGTCGAACTCGGCGCAACCACGCTGCGGGCCACTTTAGAGCGGGCCGGAATAGACGCCGCCCTGATCGAGGAAGTCATCATGGGCCAAGTCGTACAGGCGGGCAGCGGCCAAAATCCGGCGCGGCAAGCGGCGCTCAGGGCGGGCCTCAGCAACGAGGTCGGAGCGCTGACCATCAACAAAGTCTGCGGTTCAGGCCTCAAAGCGGTGATTCTGGCCGCGCAGAGCATTCGGGCGGGCGACCAAAGCGCGGTGCTGGCGGGCGGCATGGAGAGCATGAGCAATTCGCCTTACCTGCTGCCCGGAGCCCGAAAAGGCTACCGCGCCGGAAACAAGGAAGTCATTGACGCCAATACCCAAGACGGCCTGTGGTGTAGCATCAACGACGAGGGCATGGGCATGACCGGCGAGCGGGTGGCCGACAAGTACGGCATCGGGCGAGAGGCCCAGGACGCGTACGCGGCGGGCAGCCACGCCAAAGCGGTGGCCGCTCAGCAAGCCGGGCGCTTTAATGACGAGATCGTGCCGGTGACGGTTCACGGGCGCAAAGGCGACACGGTGGTAAGTCAGGATGAAGGCCCGCGTGCCGATTCCACCGTAGAAAGTCTGGGCAAGCTCAAACCCGCTTTCAAAAAAGACGGCGGCACGGTGACGGCGGGCAACGCGCCGGGCCTCAACGACGGCGCAGCCAGCTTGCTGATCATGAGCGAGGAAGCCGCAAAGGCGCAGGGCCTGAAACCGCTGGCCGAGATTCTGGATTACACCACCAGCGGCATGGCCCCCGAGTGGCTGATGATGACGCCAGTTCCGGCCACCCGCAAGCTCTTGGAAAAATTGAAGATGCAGGCCAGCAACGTAGACCTCTGGGAACTCAACGAGGCCTTCAGCGTGCAGAGCTTGGCGGTGAGTCAGGAACTCGGCTTAGACGCGGCACGGGTCAATGTCAACGGCGGAGCGGTGGCGCTGGGCCATCCCATCGGCGCTTCGGGGGCCCGGATTTTGGTGACGCTGCTGTACGCCCTCAAGCAGCACAACAAGGAACTCGGCGTGGCGACCCTCTGCATGGGCGGCGGCAACGGCTTGGCTCTGGCCATTCGGCGCTTGTGAGCGGGTTCGGCTTTCAGCCCGACGACGATCAGCGCCTCATCGTGGAGCATGTTCGGCAGTTTTGCCGCGAAAAAGTCGCGCCCAAAGCCGCCGAGTACGACCGCAGCGGCGAGTTTCCGTGGCCGCAGCTCAAAGGGATGGCCGAGCTGGGCCTGCTGGGAGCCAGCGTGCCGGAGGAGTGGGGCGGCTCGGGCCTAGACAGCGTTACCTACGCGCTGTGCTTGGAAGAAATCTCGGCGGCGGACGCCAGCGTGGGCGTGATCGTCAGCGTGCAAAACGGATTGCCGACGCAGATGCTGCTCAAGTTCGGTACGGAGGCGCAAAAGGAAAAGTACCTGCGCCCGCTGGCGACGGGACAGCATATCGGAGCATTTTGCCTCACCGAGTCGGGAGCCGGGTCGGACGCGGCGGCCTTGAAACTGCGGGCCGAACCGGACGGGGACGGCTGGGTTCTCAACGGGGCCAAAGCCTGGATCACCAGCATGGGGCAGGCGCAGACCTACCTGGTGCTGGCCCGCACGGGCGGCGCGGGGGCCAGCGGCGTGTCTTGCTTCGTGATTGACAAGGGCGCGGCTGGCCTTTCCTTCGGCAAACCAGAAGAAAAGCTGGGACTCCACGCGGCCCACAGCGGCGCGGTGAACTTCGACGGTGTGAAGGTCAGCCGAGATCAGCTGGTGGGCGAGGAAGGGCAGGGGCTCAAAATCGCTTTAGGCAGCTTAGACGCTGGGCGCATCGGGATTGCCATGCAGGCTGTCGGGATCGCCCGCGCCGCTTTTGAGGCCGCTGCCGATTACGCTCTGGAGCGCGAGCAGTTCGGCCAAAAGATTTCGGAGTTTCAGGGCGTCAGCTTCAAGATTGCCGAAATGGCCGCCCGCATTGAAGCCGCCCGCTTGGTGGCGCTCAAAGCCGCTTGGCTTAAAGATCAGGGGCAACCTTTCAGCAAGGAAGCCAGCATGGCCAAGCTGCTGGCCTCAGATACGGCGGTGGAAGTCACGCGTGACGCCATTCAGGTGTTCGGCGGCAACGGCTACAGCCGCGACTTTCCAGTCGAGCGGCTCTACCGCGACGCCAAAGTCACGGAGCTGTATGAGGGCACCACCGAGATTCAGAAACTGGTGATCTCGCGGGCGGTATTTCGAGAGCGGGCGAAGTAGAAGTGCTCGGCAACATGGTGGAGCTTGAAGTCATGTTGAACGTGTACAGGCCCCAGCAGGCCGAGGTGTCTCAGGACTAGGCCAAAGAAAATAGGCTGGATATAAACGCACGCAGCCGCTCGTCTAATTAACGAGCGGCTGCGTGCAGCAAAGTGAATTTTAGACTTTAAGCGAGCGCTTTACGATTTCAGCGAAGCCATATCGATCACGAAGCGGTACTTCACGTCATTCTTGAGCATCCGCTCGTAAGCCGTGTTGATGTCCTGCATGTCAATCATTTCCACGTCGGCCACGATGTTGTGCTCGGCGCAGAAGTTCAGCATTTCCTGCGTTTCGGCCACGCCGCCGATATTGCTGCCGGCCACACTGCGGCGGTGTGAGACCAGCTGTCCACCGTTGAGGCCCACCGGTTCCAGCGCTCCCACGATCACGAGTTGGCCGCCGCGCTTGAGGGTCTTGAGGTAAGGCGCGAGGTCGTGCGAGGTGGGCACGGTGCTGAGGATGAAGTCGAAGGCGTTGCGAATCGTTTTCATGGCTTCCCGGTCGCTGCTGATGACGACTTGGTGTGCGCCGAGCCGCTTTGCGTCTTCCACTTTGCTCTGAGAGGTGGTGAACACGGTGACTTCGGCCCCCAGCGCCCGCGCAAATTTGATTCCCATGTGGCCCAGCCCGCCCAGTCCAACTACGGCGACTTTGTGCCCGCTGCCGATCTTCCAGTGGCGCAGCGGCGAGTAGGTGGTGATGCCGGCGCACAGCAGCGGGGCCACGCCCTTGAGGTCTAAGTTGTCCGGAATGCTGACCACGAATTTGTCGTTGACCACGATCTGCGTGGAGTAGCCGCCATGGGTCGGCTCTTTAGAGCCTCGCTCGTAGCCGTTGTAGGTCGGGGTAAAGCCGTTTTCGCAGTACTGCTCCTCGCCCCCCTCACAGGCGTCGCAGTGCTGGCAACTGTCCACCATCACACCCACGCCCGCCAAGTCGCCCACTTTAAAGGTGCTGACCTGCTGGCCCACTTCCGTGATCCGCCCCACGATTTCGTGGCCCGGCACCAGCGGGTAGATGCTCGGCCCCCACTCGCTGCGGGCTTGGTGGACATCGGAGTGACACACGCCGCTGTAGAGAATCTCGATTTGAATATCGTGGGGTCCCACGGCGCGGCGGGTAATCTGGTGCGGCTCAAGCGGAGTCGATTTATCGGGCGCGGCGTAAGCCTGAATCGGAGCGGAGGTTTGTGCCTGCGGATCAGAAGATAAAGTCATAACTTCCACTCTAGAGCAGCGCCGGGCAATTGAATACAGCTGGACTGCCGCAAGGTTGGCGAGTGAACGTCGAAGAGCGTGGCAAGGCAAACCGTCTCCCCCACCCTGCTGAAGCGCAATACGGCCAGCCGCGCCGACACAGTGTTTAGGCTGTATTCGGACGGGTTGGAGACGCTCTAGGCCGTGTAGGGCGCAGATACCCTGAGCCACTCGGCAGCCCTATCAGAGCGCTGGATTAAGGCGCTTGAGCCGGAGCAGGCCGCCTGAACGCGCTAAATTACGGCATGACCCTCCCTTCACCGGAGCATGTCCGTGTGGCATGACACTTACTTGCAAACGGTCTTGCGGCCCGACTACGACTACGCCCGAGCCCACCTGCTCCCACACTTGTTCGACGCCCTGAGCGCCCACGCCTGGATGCTGGATCAGCAGGGTGTGACGGGAGCGGCCAAAGCGCTCGAACTCCTGCGCGAACTGCGCCACGAGCCGTTTCCGGCCTACGATCCCAGCATCGAAGACGTGTTTTTTACCTTGGATCTGCGGCTCGGCCAAGCCGACGCGCAGGCAGCCGGAGCGCTGCGCACCGCGCTGTCGCGCAACGACCTCGACATGACCATTTACCGTCTCAGCGCCCGCTCACGGCTGATGCGGGCGGTGGTGCGCCTGATCACTTTGCGCCTGACTTTGCTCGACTTGGCCACGCGCGAACGCGAAACGCTGATCGTGGCCTACACCCACCACCAACCCGCCCAGCCGACCACGCTGGCGCATTATCTGTGCGGCCTAGAAAACGTGCTGGCCCGCGATGTGGAGCGGCTTTTTTCGGCGCTGACCCGGCTGAATCTGTGCCCGATGGGCGCGGTGGCCCTCGGCGGCACCAGCTTTCCGATTGACCGCGACCTAACCGCCGAGTTGCTGGCCTTTGACCGCCCCATCGAAAACACCTACGACGCCGTGTCGACCAGCGATTGGCAAGTAGAAATTGCCGGAACCATCACCACAGCGGCCACCACGCTCTCAAGAGCGGTTCACGACCTGCTGTTCTGGGCATCGCGGGGCCTGCTCACCCTGGCAGACGGCTTGGTGCAGGGCTCCAGCGTGATGCCGCAAAAGCGCAATCCGGTGGCCTTGGAACACGCCCGCACCAAGCTCAGCAAAGCCATCGGTGCGTCGGGAGCCGTCGTGCTGAGCGCCCACAACGTCCCGTTTGGCGACATCAACGATCCCGGCCCCGACATGCAGCCGCCGCTTCACACCATGTGGCAAGAATTTGGCGAAGCGGTGGATTTGCTGACCGTGACGCTGCTTTCGCCCGGCATTAACCGCAAGAAGTGGCGCGAGGAAGCCGAGGGCGGCGAAGCGGCCATTACCGAGCTGGCCGACGCGCTGGCCCAACATGATCAGGGCGGATTCAGAGAAGCCCACGCCGCCGTCAAAGCGCTGCTGCTGAGGCTGCACCAAGCTGGGCGCAAACTGAGCGAAGTCACGGGCGATGATCTGACGGCGGTGGGCGTGAATTTGCCGGAAGCCGTTTGGCGTTCGGCGCTCGATCCGGCCAATTTCGTGGCGCGGCGCACGACGTACGGCGGCCCAGCGCCCGAAACGATCAGCCAGCACCTCACCTTTGCCCGCCAGCGTTTAGAAGCCGACAGTCAGCAGCACGAAGCGGCTACAGCGCGGTTCGCAGCAGCCCGCGCTGCTTTAGCGGATGTTCATTCAGACAGTGTGCCCACCGCCACCAGCAGCGCAGATTAAGACTCATCTCACGGCCAAACGTGAGCTAACTTGAGAAAATAAAGCGGCATTGGCCTTATGCTGCACCACATCTTCACTTCATCTCAATTTTTTACCGGAGGATTCTTATGAATAAACTTCTACTCAGCTTGGCCCTCGGCGGCCTCTCAGCGGCCAGCTTCAGCCACGCCGCGCCCGTGACCATCACTTACTGGCAGTACGACTACGCCAGCAAAGTTACCGCCATCAACGAACTGATTAAAAAGTTCGAGGCGACCAACCCCGATATCACGGTTAAGCAGGAAAACTTTCCTTACGACGCTTACAGCCAAAAAGTCGCCTCCAGCGTGCCCGCCGGACAAGGGCCGGACGTGGTGAACTTGTATTACGGCTGGTTGCCGCAGTATGTGGACGCCGGATATTTGCAGCCGCTGCCCACCAAAGAATTCCCCACTGTTTTGACCGATTCGAACTATGCACCGATGGTCAAGACCGCCAAGATGAACGGCAAGTACTACGCGCTGCCCACCGCCGTGCGCACCTTGGCGATCTTTTACAACAAAGACCTCTTCAAAGCCGCCGGCATCAAAGCGCCGCCCAAAACCTGGGAAGAACTGATTGCTGACGCCGGAAAGATCGTGCAGGGCACCCCGCCCCGCTACACCACGCTGGGCTTCGGCATTCAGCCGGACGGCCAGGATTACCACGTGCTGCGCGAGGTACTGGTGCGGCAGTTCGGCGGCCAGCCTTACAGCAAGGACGGCAAGACGGTCACCTACAACTCGGACGCAGGCACCAAGGCCATGACTTTTTACACCGACCTGATGACCAAGTACAAACTCGGCGTGCCAAACTTCTTCCCCGGCAACAACAGCTACCGTGACGCCTTCATCGCTGGCAAGGTCGGCATGATCGTTGACGGCTCGTTCGCCATCAACACCATCAAGAGCGGTGCCAAGTTCGACTGGGGTGTGGCCCCCTTGCCGGTGCTGACCGCCAATTCCAAGGAAAAAGACAACTTCGGCTCCTACTGGGTCAACGGCATCACCAAAAACGCCAAAGGCGATAAACTGGCGGCTTCGATCAAGTTCCTGAAATTCTTGACCAGCGCCGATACCCAGCGCTACTGGCTGCAAAACGTCGGCGAAATTCCCGCCAGCCGCAAGCTCGCCGCCGATCCTGCCCTGCGCAAAGACCCGGTGTTCGGGCCGTTCGTCAGCAGCTTGCCGTACGCTTCTTCCACTATTTTCGTAGATGAAGCTGGACAGCGCAAAGCCTGGGTAGACGCCATCAATACTGTGCTGCTGCAAGGCAACGCGCCTGCCAATGCCGTGAAGGCCGCCGCCACCAACGAGCAAAAGATTCTGGATGATTACTACAAGAAATAAGGCGCTTGAGCCTACCCCCCGCTGAAAATTCACTGCCTATAAATCGTTTTCAATTCATATATCTCTTCTTTCACAACTTTGCCTCTTCCTTCTCTCAAAGGACAAGTCAGGTTGTGAAAGATTTTGTTGAGGCCAGAATGAGCAAACAAGTCACCGCTAAGTATCAAACAACTCATCTGCCCACTCCTTTGAAAAAAGTCGGCAATCCGTGACGACTTCTCCCGCTACACCAGCTCTTAGACGGACTGGCAGCCTTAAGCGCAGACAAACCATCACTGCCTATACTTTCTTGGCTATTCCACTGATCTTCTTTTTGGTCGTGCGCTTTTTGCCGACTTTCGTGGCGCTGCGGCTCAGTCTCTACGATTGGAATATTCTCAAAGAAGTGCAGCCTTATGTGGGCGGCAAAAATTACAGCCGCCTGATTCAGGACGGTATCTTTGGCAAAGCGCTCGTCAACACGGCGCTGTATACCATCATCGGTGTGCCGGCACAGATTGTCATTGGGCTGATTGTCGCGCTGCTGCTCGGCAAGATTCGGGCGCTGCAGGGCGTCTTTCGGGCGCTGTATTTCGCGCCTTACGTCACGCCCATCGTGGCGGCGGCGTGGGTCTGGCAGTGGCTGTTCAGCCCGCAGTTCGGCCCGGTCAACACCTTCCTGATTTGGCTGCACATTCCGCCGCAGTCCTTTCTGACTTCGCCCAGTCAGGCGCTGGCTACTACAGCGGCGCTGGTGGTCTGGCAAAATCTGGGGTTTCAAGTGGTGCTGTTTTTGGCCGGACTCGCCGCCATTCCGAGTACTTTTTACGAAGCGGCTGAAATTGACGGCGCGTCTGGCAGTCAATCGTTTTGGAAGATTACCCTACCGCTGCTCAATCCCACGATTGTCTTTAGCGTGGTCACTGGAACCATTTCCTATCTTCAATTGTTTACTCAAGTCGTCAATCTCAACTTCACCGATCAAGGTGGGCCGCTCGGCAGCACCATGACAGTGGCACTTTACATCTATCAAATGGCATTCGGGCGCTTTCAAACAGGTTACGCTTCAGCTATCACGGTGGTTCTGTTTGCTATTATTCTGGTCATCACCTTATTGCAGCTGCGTTTTCTGACCAAGCGAGTGAACTACTAATGACCGTTACCCAAAAGAGCGAAATCGGCACGACAAGCTTGCCCAAGCCGCCAAAACGCCGTGACTATAAAACAGTGTTGGCTTACCTGTTCCTGACTGTGGGCGCAATCGTCACCCTCTTTCCCTTTGCTTGGATGATACTGACCAGCTTAAAAAGCTTTCAAGAACTCTTTAGCTTGGGATTTTGGCCCGAATCGCCCACGCTTGCCAATTACTCGCAGGTCATCACCCAGACCAAATTTCTGACCTGGTTCGGCAACAGCTTATTAATTGCGGGCGTCACGACCCTCAGCGTCTTGTTTTTTGATTCGTTGGTGGGTTATACACTCGCCAAGTTTGAATTCCCAGGCAAAAATATAGTCTTTATTCTGATGCTCTCCACCCTGATGATTCCTACCGAGATGCTGATCATCCCTTGGTTCGTGGGCGTCACCGATATCCATTTGCTCAACTCCACGCCGGGTGCCTATTTCTCGATCATGTTTCCGGGCCTCATCAGCGCTTTTGGGGTCTTTTTGATGCGGCAATTCTTTGAATCACTGCCCAATGACTTGATAGAAGCGGCCCGCATCGACGGCATGAGTGAATTCGGTATTTTTTGGCGAATCGCCTTGCCGCTGGTGCGTCCCGCTCTGGCCAGCCTCGCCATCTTCACCTTTTTGGGCAACTGGAACGCCTTCTTGTGGCCGCTGATCGTCATTCAAAAGCCTGAGTTTAGAACGCTACCCGTCGGCACCGCCCTCTTTAACGGCGAAGCGGGCACGCAATGGGGACTCATCATGGCGGCTTCCAGCTTGGCGGTCATTCCAGTTTTGTTGGTGTTTGCTTTCTTCCAAAAACAGATTATTGAAGGCATTGTGCTGACGGGACTCAAGGGCTAAACCGTCTCCCCTACGACTGCACTCGCTCAAGCTGACGTGGGAGTGGCGATCGGCACCGGAACCGACGTGGCCGTAGAAGCCGCCGACGTGGTGCTGATGTCGGGCGACGTGCGCGGCGTACCCAACGCGCTGGCCCTCTCCCGCGCCACGTTGCGCAACATCCGGCTGAATTTGTTCTGCGCCTTCGCTTATAACGCGCTGCTGATTCCGGTGGCGGCAGGCGTGCTGATTCCGGCGTTCGGCATCCGGCTCAGTCCGGTGCTGGCCGCCGCCGCGATGGGTTTTTCGAGTGTCTTCGTGCTGAGCAATGCCTTGCGTCTACGGCAATTTAAGCCGCCTGTCCGGGTGGGAGAGACGGAAGCGCAAGCGGCTGACGGACGTCTGGCCCGAACCTGAGCGCTCAGGAACCCAAACAAAGTGACCTGAACTCCTCTCTTTGGATTGATTGACAGGGCAGGCTTTAGACAACCGACTCACGCTTCTCACGCCCATTGAGTCTTCTGAAGCCATGACATTTCAAATCAGTTCACAGCTGCGGCCGCTCAAGTACGGCGGTTTAGCTCTGGCCCTCAGCGCCGCGCTGGCTTCCTGCGCCTTCGTGACCGGCCCCAACACCGCCGCGCCGGATTTGGGCCTGAAGCTGCCCAACGGCTTTCACACCGAGATTTACGCCAGAGGCTTCAAAAAGCCCCGTATGATGGCCACCGCTCCCAACGGTGATGTCTTCTTGAGCGACAACGACACCGGCAAAGTCTGGGTGCTGCTCGACCGCAACAATGACGGCAAGCTCGATAGCAAGCAGGTCTATGCCCAGAACCTCAACGAGCCGAGCGGCTTGGCTTTTCACGGCGGGTACTTGTACGTGGCCAACACCGACGCGGTGGTGCGCTTTGCCTATAAACCCGGCGACACGGCGGCTTCCGGCGCACCTGAGAAGCTGGTGGAATTGCCCAATAAAGGCAAGCACTACTCGCGCACGGTGGTCTTCGGGCCGGATGCCAAAATGCCCGATGCAAAAATGTATGTGGCGGCGGGCAGCGACTGCAACGCCTGTGAGGAAAGCGACCCCAAACGCGCCGCCGTATGGATCTACGACGCCGACGGCAAAAATGGCCGCCCGTTTGCCACCGGCCTGAGAAACGCGGTGGGCCTGGCTTGGCAAGGCGGCACGCTTTACGCCACCGCCAATGCCCGTGATTTGCTCGGCAACAACACCCCGCCCGAATCCTTTTTCAAAGTCAGCGACGGCAAGAATTATGGCTGGCCCTACTGCTATCCACTGGCGGCCAACGCTACTCAAGTCTGGGACAAGGACTTCGGCAAAAAAGATCAGGCGTACTGCGACGCAGCTCAGCCCGCCTTTGCCACCACCACCGCCCACGCCGCGCCGCTGGGACTGGCCTTTTACAACGCCGCAGCCTTTCCCGCCGAGTACCGGGGGCTGATGTTCGTTGGCCTGCACGGCTCTTGGAACCGGGTGGAAAAGTCCGGTTACAAAGTTGTGACCGTCAACCCCCAGAGCGGCGAGGTCAAGGACTTTATGACCGGATTTGTCGCCAGCCCGAGCACCAGCGTGACCACCTCCGGGCGGCCCGTGGACTTGCAGGTGACGCCGGACGGGTCGCTGCTGCTGAGCGACGACGGCAACGGCCTGGTCTACCGGGTGTCTTACGACGGCAAGTCTTGAGCCAGCTCTACAAGCGGGCGTCCAATTCACCCTGTTCCAGCGCCAGCACGCCCAGCACATACGGATGAACGGCTGAGATTCCGGCTCCTTCGCTGAAGCGCCGCAGACCTTCCAAACCCAGATGAAACTCCCGCAGAGCGCGGCCCCGTTTGGCTTTGACGGCCCGCGCTTTGAGGCGCACGAGGTGTTGCGGCTGAGTATATTCTGGGCCGTAAATGATTCGCAGGTACTCGCGCCCGCGCACCTTGAGGGCCGGTTGCAGCAGGCGCTTGTCATTTTGGCGAAAGTGGAGCGGCTTGACCACCATGCCTTCGCCGCCCTCAGCCGTCAGCGAAAGCCACCAGTCAGTGGCGACTTGCTGGCTGGCCGGATCATTCAAGTTAACGATCTGCGCGGCGGTACGAATGAACAAATCCGGCGCGGTGTCGGCCAACTGACCGAGCGTCTCCAGATGCCACAGGTGGGTATGGTTGTCGTGGACGGCACCCTTTGATGCCAGCAAATGAAACGGCGCGACTTTGAGATCAGCCGGAGTTTCCACTCGCCGCACGTAGGCCCGGTAAGCTTGGCGGTACGCGTGGAGGTCTTCGGCCCGCGTCTGGGTGTGGCTCAGCACTTCGCTAAGGGGCAGGCCGCGCCGCTCAGCTTGCTCTAAAAGTTGCACGGCAGCGCCGAGGGCCGTTTCTCCAGCGGCGGCGACTGGCGCGTATTGCCCGCGCAGCAACTCGCCCGCTTTGAAGTTCCACGGCAAAATCTCGGCGTCCAGCAGCAACCAGTCGGTTTTGAGCGCTTCCCAAAGTCCGGCCCGCGCCGCCGCCTGAGTCGCCCGCTCCAGCAGATCACGCTCCCAAGTCGCGTCTTTAAAGAAAGGCCGCCCAGTGCGGGTGTAAATCGCTCCGCTGGCATCTTGCCTGAGCAGCAACAGGGCGCGTGAACCCATGTGCTTTTCTTGGCAGATCACCTCGGCCTGACCCTCAGCGCGGTAGTAAGCGAAGGCTTCGTCGGGGTGTTCGAGGTAGTCTGGGCGCGAACTGGTTTCCACCGGACTCATGGTCGGCGGCAAATACAGGGCGTCGGCGGGATCAATACCGAAACGCCCAAAGACTTCCAGCGCCCCACGCATCTCGGCGGCTTTGAGGTTGACGCTGCCAAAAGTGCGCGTCTCCAAGCGCTGATCGCCGCTGAAATCGGTCCACTCCAGCGCGGCAGGAGTTTGCTCGGCAAGCGGCAAAAAAGGGCGACTGGGCGCGGCGTATTGGGCCAGAGCAGGCACACTCACGAGTTCCAACTCTGGATAGCGCAGGGCCGTCAGTGCGCCGCCGAAGGCGCAGCCGGTATCAAGATTGAGGGTGCGGTTGACCCAGACTGGGCGGGCGACTGGCGTGTGACCGTAGATGACCCGCGCCCTGCCGCCGTACCCCTTGGCCCAGTCGCGGCGCACCGGCATTCCCCACTCATCGGTGGAGCCGTCCACGTCGCCGTAGAGAGCAAAACTGCGCACCCGGCCCGATGAGCGCCCCTGATAGGCTTCGGGCAAGCCCGCGTGGGCGACCACTACCGCGCCGCCGTCCAGTTGCAGGTGGCCGGTCAAACCACGCAGAAAGGTGCGAACTTCGGTTTTGAAGGCCTCGCCACGCTCCTCAAGCTGAAGCACGGTGTCGGCCAAGCCGTGCTTGAGGGTAGCCTTTTGACCGTCCAGCACCCGCATCAGCTTGTCGTCGTGGTTGCCGATCACACACAACGCCTGACCCGAATGCACCATCTTCATCACCAAGTCCAGCACACCCGCCGAGTCCGGCCCCCGGTCAATCAAGTCGCCCACGAAGACGGCGGTACGGCCCTGCGGATGCTGGCCGTTCACGTAACCCAGCTGGGTCAGCAGCGCTTGCAATTCACCGAGGCAGCCGTGAACGTCACCGATCAAATCGAACGGTCCCACGAGGTCTTTTTTGTTGGCGTTCAGCGGTACCCGCCGGATCTGAGCGGCGCTGATCTCTTCCCCAGAGCGCAGCGCCCAGACTTGCCGGAAGCCTTCTTTGGACAGGCCGCCGAGGGTGCGCCGCAACTCCAGATGCTGGCGCTTGATCACCTCCGGCGAGAAAGCACGGTCAGAGCGCTCGGCGTGGCGGGCTTGCAGCACCTTCAACGGCAAATCCAGCACGATGGCCACTGCCGGTACGTCATATTGGCGGGCCAGCTTGATGAGGCGCTGGCGATCATTCGGGCGCACACTGGTGGCGTCGATGACGGTCAGGTGGCCCCGCGTCAAGCGCTTGCCCGCCACGAAAAATAAGCTGTCAAAGGCGTCGGCGTTGGCGTCCAGCGCGGCTTCATTGTCGCTGACCAGCCGCCGGAAAAAATCGCTGGAGAGTGTCTCGCTCGGCAAGAAGTGCTGCGCCGCGAAACGGGTTTTGCCTGCCGAAGACGCCCCGACCAAAGCCACCAAGCAGAGTTCGGGAAGGTCCATCGGGATTTCAAGCGGAGGTGTATCAGACATGAGCAGATTCATCCTTGCTGGGGCGGGAGGCTGGAGGAGTGAGCCGCTCGAACACGCCCACTTGAGTCAGCGCCCCGAAGTTTGGATGCTCCTCGCCGACGCCCTCGAAGCGCACCGCGTAGCCGTACTGCGCTGCTGCCGCCCGCGCCCACGCCTCGAACTCAGCCCGCGTCCATTCGAAGCGGTGGTCGGCGTGACGCAGGTTTGGGTGGAGGGAATCCGCGTGGGCAAAGACGGCGTTGTACTCGCGGTTGGGCGTGGTCACGATGACAGTTCTCGGCTGGGCGTCCCCAAAAACGTTGGCGCTGAGTGCGTCCAGCCTCGCCGGATCGAGGTGTTCAATGACTTCCACCAGCGCCGCCGCGTCGTAGCCGTGCAGGCGGGCGTCACGGTAGGTCAGCGAGCCGTGCAGCAAAGTCAGGCGCTGCTCAAGTTCGGGGCGCTCATCCAGCTTGAGCTGGCGGCGGGCAAATTCCAGCGAGCGGGCGCTGACATCCAGTCCGGTCAGTTGGCGAAATTGGGCATTTGGCAGCAAGCGGCCCAGCAGTTTGCCCTCGCCGCAGCCCAAATCCAGTACCCGCGCCGCGCCGCTGGCTCTTAACAATTCGGCCACCCGCTCAAGCCGCTCGTCGTGAACCTGAGAACGGGGCGGGGCCGCCAGAATGCCCAGCCGCTCGCACGCCTGCTCAATCAGCGAGCGCAGTTGCAAGTAGCGCCGCACGATCAACTCGCGCTCCGGGTGGGTTTCGAGCCAGCCCGCGCCGCGCCGCAGCAATTTGTCCAGTTCCGTTTCGTCCAGAAAATACGGCTTGCGGCTACCGTCCAGCACCGGCAAGAGGATGTAAAGGTGTGCCAGCACGTCGCTGAGTTTGAGCGTGGCCGATAATTTGAGGCTCAGGTAAGGCCGCTCGCCCCACTCTGGATAAAGCGGGTCGAGGGCAATCGGAGTAGCCACGATTTGGTAGCCCAGCGGCGCGAACAAGCGCTCCACGAGGTCGGCAGGGCCGCGTGCGGCGACACAGGGAATCTCCACGCTCAGCGGCAAGGGAATGTCGGCTAAGGCTTGCCGCTCCTTGCTGCGCCCGCTCATGGCCGTACTGAAAGCGTCCAGCAGCGCGGCAGCCAGAAAGTGACCCGAGGCGTACGGGCGGTCATTCACATAAGGCTCGAGCGGCGCACTTTGCTCGGCCTTGACTTGCCGCGAGAGGGCCACCGGATCAACGTCCAGCAGTAGCGCGGCGGTGGCCCGCTCGTCACTGGCTTCGGGGAAAAAGACCCGCGCCTGACCGAACGGCAAGCTGGCCTGATGGACGCGGTCAGGGTGCTTGTAGAGCAGATAGCCGAGGTCGCTGGCCGGGTAAGCAGCGCCAGAACACTCCGGTGAGCCGGGTTCGGGCGCGGGGCAGGTGAGGGTCAGCGTCAGCAGCATTCTGGGTACAGGCTAGCAGGCGGACTGGACGTGGTGCCTCGGCCAAATGGCGCAGCGATTAGGCGGGCGGCTACTCCGGCAAGAAGCGCAAGTCCAATTCGGGCAGACGCTCCACAAACTGCGTCAGCAATTCCACAGCGCCCAGCAAGTCGCGTTCGTCAACCACTTCCACCGGGCTGTGGGTGTAGCGGTTGGCCACCGACACCGCTCCCGCCGGAATGCCCGCGCCCGCGTGTTGCAGCGCACCCGCGTCGGTGCCGATGCCGCGCAGGAGTTCGTACTGCACCGGAATTTGGCCCGCTTGCGCCGCCGCCGCCAGACCGCGCCGGATAGCCGGATGCGCCAAGGTGGAAAAGTCCATCACCTTGATGGCCGCGCCCGCGCCCAGAACCAGATGGTCGCCGCCCGTTTCGGGGGTGTCGTCGGCTGCCGTCATATCCACGGCGAGGGCCACGTCTGCCGGATAAGCCTGGGCGACGGCGGTGGCTCCGCGCAGACCGACTTCTTCCTGCACCGTAAACGCCACGATCAGGGTGACGGGAGGCGCGTCGGTCTGGTAGCGCTCCAGTAAGGCCAGCAGCACCGCGCAGCCCGCCCGGTCATCAATGGCGTGAGCGGTGTAGCGCCCGCTGCCCCTGCCCAGTTCGGCCAGCTCCCCGGCAAAGCCCACTGCGTCACCGAGCCGCACGCCCATTTCGGCAGCTTGCTCGGCACTTTTCGCTCCGATATCCACGTAAAGTTCGGGATACGGCACCACCCGCTGCCGGTCAGCGTCGCTGAGCAGGTGAGCGCTTTTGGTACCGATGACGCCCAAGAGCCGCTCCGCTGCCGTGCGAACCCAGACCCGCTGGGCGGGCAGAATCCGGTCATCGGTGCCGCCGACTTTTTCGAGCCTCAAAAAACCTTGCGGCGTAATTTGGCGCACCCGGAAGCCCACCTCGTCGGTGTGGGCGGCCAGCAGCAATCGGCGCGGCTGTCCTTTTGCCGCATGGTCGCCTGCTGTATGGTCGCCCGCCGCCCGGCGCGTGGCGATCACGTTGCCGAACGCGTCCACTTCGACCTTGTCGGCCAGCGGAGCCGCCAAGCGAAGGAGAACGCGCACCACGTCTTCCTCCGCTCCGCTGGGGCCAGTCAGAGCGACGAGTTGGCGCAGATAAGAAAAGAGCGTGGTAATCCCCGGATCAACTAAAGGCGTGTCAGACATACCGCCAGCATACAAGCCGGGTGAAGCTGCACGCCACCTCGGCGCACTGGACAGCCCAATTCATGAACCGGCCCAGCGCATGGTGAACAGATCGGCCAACTTGGGCGCGAACGGTGAGGCGAGCGCCGCGCCCAGCAGCGCGTGGTGGGCCGCCTTGATCCGCGCCGACGCCGGACGGCCAAAGCCCATATTGATCTCGGCCTGCTGCGCTCCGCGCTTTGCCGCTTGCCGCCGCAACGCGCTGAAACGGTTAAAAGCAGCCTTTTGCTTGGCGCTGAGTTCTTCGCTGTGCGCTGCACCCGAGAGCAGCGGAGCCAGCGCCGCCGCGTCCAGCCAGCCGAGGGTCATGCCTTGCCCGCCAATCGGACTGACTTGGTGGGCCGCGTCGCCGATCAGCGACACCCGGCCCCGCACCATCTCAGCGGCCAGCATTCGCCGCGTCTCAAAAGCGCTGAGCATCTGGCACTCGTCGGTGGGCAGGGGCAAGCCGAGCCGCTCGCGCACGGCGGCGGTCAGGTCGGCTGGGGTCGCGTCGGGAAGATGCTGAGGAGTCCAGACTACCCAGCGGCGCAGGCGGTTTGGCAGAGGAAAGGACTCCACCACGCCTTCCTCCGAAAGCTGAATCAGAGCGTGCTGGCCGTAAACGGTGGTGTCGGGGAAATCGCCCATCAAGTAGGTGTCGGCGTAGCGGTGACCATGATAAGCGATTCCGGCGAGTTGACGCACCGCACTCCACGACCCGTCAGCCCCAACCACGAAGCGGGCGCGGAGGTGCTCGACTGCTCCGCTCGTATCTGCAACCGTAACTTCAACACTGTGGCCCTCATCCGTGAGGCTGAGGAGCTTCAGGCCGCGCCGCAGAGTAGCGGGAGCCAGCTCCGCCAGCCGCTCGGCCAGCAGACGCTCGGTTTCGCGCTGCGGCAAGCTGAGAATGAAGGGGTAGCGCTCCGAGACGCCCGACAGCGACAGCTCACCGATCACGCCTTTCTTGCCGCGCAGCACGCCGCCCAGAATCGGCAGTCCTGCGCGGATCAGGGCGTCCGTCACGCCAATCTGCTCCAGCACCGAGAGAGCGGGCGGATGCAGACCGATGGCCCGCGAGTGAGCGCTGACCGACAGGCGCTGCTCCAGCACCTGAATATTCAGGCCACGCTGCGCCAGCAAGCTGCCCAAAAACAGCCCAACCGGGCCGCCACCCACGATCAATACGTCAAGCATGGCGGGTGTACTGGTAAAGAAGGAGATGGCGAAACGGAAACTGCCGCCTGAGCCGCCAGCCGCTCGGCAACATTCGGTGCAACTCTGAGGGCGTGAAGCTGCGCCGAATGGAAAGCAGACCGTCGGCGCGGATGAACGAGTTCCTGAAGAGTGGCAGGGTCAGGGTGCTGAACACCGCGTAGGGCAGCGGATGGCGCTCAAGGTCGCTGTGAATGACTTTGCCGAGGCACAGGCGCTGGCAATCGTCCAGCAGTGCCGCCAGCTCTTCAGCGCTGAGGTGGTGGAGCAGGTGATTGGAGATCACGAAGTCGAAGAGGCGGCCCTCTCGCACCAGATCGTGGCTCATGGCCTGCCGGAAGCGAATGAGGGGAGCGCCTGCCAATGGCGGCAGAGCCGAAGCGTAGCGAATGGCCCGCTCGTCGGCGTCGATGGCGGTGATGTCGAGGCGCAGACCATCCTGGGCCGCCCAGCGCCCCAACTGACGCGGCACGTCACCGCCGCCGCAACCGATGTCAAGCATGCTGCTGGGCCGGGTGGCCGACAGCAGCGGGCGCAACTCACGCTGGTACACCGCCCGCCAGCCTGAAACCACGGCGTTGACCTGCCCGAAATTCCGGTAAGTCTGCTCAAGCTGGGTCAAATCGCAGTCGTCGGCGTCCATCGCTTCCGGAACGCCAATCAAGCGCCGCCGCAAATCGGGGAAGAGAGGTGAGGGGCCGAGCGTCAAGCTAGCTCCCTCGGCAAACGGTCATCAGGCCCATCTCGACGGTCAGGCCGGGGCCAAACGCCATGGCGCACAGCCGCTGGTGGGGCTGGGACTGCTCGGCAGCGCTGTTCAGATGCTGCTCCAGAATGAACATCACCGTGGCGCTGCTCATGTTGCCGTAATCGCGCAACACTTCCCGCGAGGGCGCGAGCTGCTCCTGGCTGAGTTCCAGGCTGGCCTCCACCTTGTCGAGAATGCTGCGGCCCCCCGGATGAATCGCCCAGCGCTCGATCTGCGAGTAGGGCGCGTCGGTGAGCGCCGATTCACGGGCCAGCATCGGTGCCAGCGCTCCCTGGATATGGGCCTCGATGATGTCGGGCACGTAGGTGCTCAGCACCATCTCAAAGCCCTGGTCGCCAATGCGCCAGGCCATGTCCTTCTGGCCAATGCCCACCGGGGTCAGGGTCGTCTCGAAGTCGTCGAAGCGCAGCTTGGCGCGGTGGCCCAGATCGGTGCGGGCGCTGACGATGGCGGCAGAGGCTCCGTCGGCAAATAAGCTGCTGGCAATCAAAGTGTCGGGGTCGTTGGCGACGCGCATGTGAATCGAGCACAACTCGGCGCAGATGACCAGCACGGTGGCGTCCGGCTGGGCCTCGCAGAAGGCTTTGGCCATCCGCAGGGCCGGGAACGCCGCGTAACAGCCCATGAATCCGACGTGAAAGCGCTGGGTGGTGGGAGCAAGGTCGAGCGCCCGTACCACGTCGTACTCCGGCCCCGGCGCGTAAAAGCCGGTACACGACACCGTGATCACGTGGGTGATGTCGCTGAGCTGCACTTCAGGGCAAGCTGCCAGGCTGCGGCGGGCCGCTTCGATAAACAGTTTGGGCGCTTCCTCGGCGTAGAGTTCGTTGCGCTCTTTGGTGCTGGGCTCAAGGAGCCGCCGCTCAGCGGGGTCGTAAAACAGACCGGCAGGCAGACTCTGATCGGCACTCAAATTGGCCTGCTTGAGTTCAGAGATGACGCTGGCCCGCCGGTCAATGCCGGAAGCGTTGTAAATCGATCCGACCAATCGCTGCGAAAGGCGCGTGAGCTGCGGCTGAATTTTGACCATGTCGCGCAATTCGGACTGGTCGTACACCGTTTCAGGAGTGGCGCTGGCCAGCGCGTGAATATAAACAGACATAGCTTAGACTAAAGACTTGAACTGACCGAAGCTGTAACAAAAGCAGAAGCGGGCTTAAGCAAGGCTTGGGGATTGAAGAGGTGAGCCAGAGAAGCGCCGATTTCAGGCCAGCCACGCCCGCCAGATGATAAACCTTGAGCATGACCACTCTCCGCTTGTTCGCGGGCAGTTACACCAGCCCATTGCCGCACGCGCCCAACGCCGAGGGGCAGGGCATTTACAGCCTGAATCTGGAATTAGATAAGGGCCTGCTCACCGCGCCCCAGTTGGCCGCCGAGGTGGCTCAGCCGTCCTTTCTAGCGGCGCACCCGCACTTGCCAGTCCTCTACGCCATCAGCGAGCTGGACGAGGGGCAGATCAGCGCTTACGGCATTCAGCCGGATGGAAGTTTGAAATTCCTCAACCAGCGCTCCACTCAGGGCGCGTCTCCGGCACACGTCAGTGTGAACGCGGCGGGGCGATATGTGCTCTGCACCAACTATGTCAGCGGCCTCTCGGTGCTGGCCTTTCCGGTATCTGGTGACGGCAGCCTGGAACCGTGCGCGGCCAGCGACACCCACCACGGGCACGGCCCCAATTTGCAGCGGCAGGAAAGTCCGCACCCCCACAGCGTCACGCCCTCGCCAGATGGCCGCCACGCTTATGTGGCCGACTTGGGCACTGACGAGGTGGTGGGTTACGACCTCGACCCTCAGCAGCTCCTCAAACGGGTGAACGTTGTCCATTTACCGCCCGGCAGCGGCCCGCGCCACACCGCTTTTGATCCGGCAGGGTTGTTCGCCTTCGTCACGCTCGAACTGGCATCAGGGGTGGCGATTTTGCGGCGCGAACCGGAGAGCGGCGAGCTGGCGCTGATGGACGTCTGCCCGGTTCAGCCGCCGAACTTCAGCGGCACCAACGCCCCCGCCGAGGTGATGGTCAGCCCCGATGGGCATTTCGTATACGTCTCCAACCGGGGGCACGACAGCGTGGCCGTCTTCAGGTTTGATACGGCCAGTGTGCGGCTGACTCTGCTTCAATACGCCCCGACGCTGGGCCACACGCCGCGCGGCTGCGTCCTGACGCCGGACGGTTCGCTGCTGCTGGCAGGCAACCAAAGCAGCTCCAACATCACCGTTTTTCGCCGCCAGCATGACAGCGGCCTGTTGCAAGTCATGGGCACTTTCGGTTGCCCCACACCGACCAGCTTTTGCTAAACGAAGGCTAGTTTGAACAGTGTGTCAAGCCTGTGATCCGTCGCTTGAAGATTTTCCGCGTGCTTAAGAAGGCCCGTAGCTGTAGCAGGCGGATGTCCCCCCGATTGCTGCCCTGTGCTCCCACCCTGCAACACGTAGGCTAACGTTTTTGGGGGGTTGGCTGACGATCTTGCTCGTCCCATCCTAACTTAGACCACTCCTAGAAATCGGTGGCGATACGGCGTGTGACCAGTCACTGCCTTTGGCCTTGTTCCCTAACTTGACAAAACCAGTTGGAATGACCGGCAACAGCGCCACGCCACCCCATTCAAACTGGGCGATTGTTAGCGCTACGTCCAGCGCCTGCACACTCAGCTCCAGCGGTCCGCCTGCGCCCTGACCCTCCAAGCTAAACCAGCGGCCCAGCGGCAACGCCCCGCCAAACTGCTGCTCCACACCGTCTTGCGTGGGTGGCAATGCCCTTGAGCCAAACACCACCCGCGCTGCTGCACCCGCTCTCAAACCCAGCGCATACGACGGTGACGGGCGCTCATGAATCTGAGCTGCCGTATAGATGTCCAAGCGGCCCAGTAGCCGCCAAGTACCCGCTGGCACCTCCGGCCACAGCAAGCGCAAAAGCGGCGAATGCCCGTAAACGCCGTTGCGAAAGACGTGCAGGTGGCCAAACTCCACCATCACGCGGTAAGCATTGCCAGTGCGCTGTTCTCGCCATGAAGAGCAGCCCAACGGCGGCGCGGGGCAGCATGGCAATTCCAGCGCCAGCAGCACTTCGGGTGCGCTGACAGCCAGCGGCTTTGGCAAGCGGGCGCTGAGTTCACCGATCAGTACGTTAAGGCCAGCCCGCTTGGCATAATGCATGGCCAAGCGTGGATGATCACGGGCATGGTACTCAGCCAACCGAGTACGCAAAGAGCGGCGCTCAGCGCTACTGAGTGAACCAACCAACGCCACCCGCATCGGCTCACTGGCAAAATGTAGAGCGCTGCTGAGGTCGCTGGCTTGGTATCCCAAGTGAGGCATACTGACGGTGTCTTCGGCCCCGGCGTTCAGGAGCAAGCGGTGATGGACGGCTTGGCTTAAATATGCCTCGGCTTTCTGGCCCTCGCCAAGCAGTAAGGCCGACAGTTCAGGCGTGATGGGTTCATGCAAGATGCCGAGCCGCGCGAGCATCTCCCGCAGTTCCGAAGGCAAATGGCTCAGTTCGCCCATAATCACGTCGCTGACGCGGTGCGGCAAGGCCATACGTGAGCCGAACAAGTCGTCGCCGTCTTCAATAAGGGCGTGGGCCAGCACATCCCAGCCGTCAGATTGCTGCACGATGCGGGCAGCGTAGGCGCGGCGTTCGGCTTCGCCCAGCTCGCTGCGGCGCTCTTTGAGAACGTCCATCACGTCTTGCACTGACAAGCTGGACAGGGTCAGGTGGTGCAGCCGTGAGAGATCCAGCCCGCTCAAATCGTCACCCAGACCGTGTTGACCGCCGGGCAAGGCGGTGGAGAGCACCAGCGTCAACGGACAGGACAACTCCAGCGCGAAGCGCAAGCTGTTGAGTAGCCAAGGCGTGAGCTGATGCAGGACGTGAATCATCACGATGATGGGCCGCTGACTGCGCACCACCAAAGTCCAGACCCGAATGACGTCTTCTTCTGCGCTGTGCGGCCCTGCGGCGCTGAGCAACTGCAAGGCGTCGGCTTGCAATTCTACTGGCAGCACAGGCAACAACTGAAGCAGCAATGAAGCACGTTCAAAACTCGTTTGCGCTGACGCCTGAAGCTGCAAGAGATACCAGTGATGGCGTGAGGCGGCCCGCCCAATCAGTTCGCGGACACTCGCGCTGTTGTGTGCATCGCAGATCACCAGTTGCGGCGCATGCCTTGCCCGCCACAAAACTTCACTGAGTTGATCTTGCACTGCTACGCGCTCAAAGTGCCAGTCCGCTGTTTTTCCAAAGTCGCTGCCCGGCGCGGCTGGTAAGCCCAGGTACGCCGCCAAACTCGGCGCGGCGGCACTCGGTAGCTCTAAGCCCAACCCCTCGGCGCGGCTACGGATCAGTTGAGCGGCGCTGTGGTGTTGCGCCCGCATGAACCGCTGATAAACCTGCGACACTGCCCCCTCAATGTCTCTGGTTATGGCCCAGCGCTGGCTTTCCAGCCACTCGCGAAAAGAGGTTGAACCCAAATCTTCTAAGCCGCTGAGCGGTAGTCCGCCGACCACCGCCAACCACTCGCTGAGACGCGCTTCCGGCACAGTGGCAGCTTCCTTGAGCCAGTTATCCAGGTCCACAGTCGCCTTGAGTTCTAAGAGCGGCTGACGATTCGGAAAGAGGTTCAGATCAGCGCGGCGCAGTCGGCTGAGTTCCACCCGCAGATTTAGCAGCGAGTCCGGCGTGTCCCACAGCAGTTCGGCCAGTTGCTCACGGTGCTGCGGCGCACGTTGCAGGGCCAGATAAGCCAGCAGCGCCGTCGCTTTGGTCGAAAGCATGAGCGGCTTGCCCGCCACGCTGACGTAGGCATGACCCATAACATGAACAGTGAGAATAAGCCTTCACCTCCCACGAGCGCCAGCGGCAGTGAACACCCCGGCGAGCCATCTAAAACATCAATCCATCGAGGAGGCTGGTGAGAGCCGAGCGGTCGGAAGAATCAGAAGAAGACGATCAGATGAAGGCTCAAAAAGAAATAAATCCTACAGGAAATATAGGCCATACCCCGTTAAATTTGCGTTAAAAGTTTTTGTTCATAAAAGGGCTCCGACCGCTAAAGCTGCTCCCAGAGACACTTTTACCTGATTTCAAATCACTAAAAAACTGCCTCTTTGAATTGGTCTGCTCCTCTTTCTCGGAAAGGGGCTTTAATTTTTCACGTCAAAAAGTAACGAGTGATCTATTTGGGCTTACAATTCTACGTTTTGAGTAAAGGATGGTTATTCTCACTCTCATCTTAGTTAATCGCAGTTCATTAGCCAGCATGTGAGCATAACAGCCTACATGGAATAGGCTTTCAGCAGCCAACCGCTACACATGGCCTTACCGGAATCCGTACCTGTTAGCAAAAAAAATAGCCATGCCAAGACCAATGAGGAATCTCACTTGCAAAGACAAGATTCTTCAGCGGCGCTCAGCCTGACTTTCAGGATAGGACAAAAGCTCGACTTTGGCCATTGACAGGGAGCGGCGCGCTGCTCTCTATCAAACTTGAGCATGTCATTGCTCCCATCGTGGTTTATCAGCGTCATTCAAGGGTTTGCGCCAGTGTTTTCGGCTCGGGTCTGGCCACACATTCAACTGCTGCTCGTCGGAGCGCTGTTGTCTCCCGGAAAACGGACCGTGACAGCAGTACTGCAGGTACTTGGTCTAGCAGACGATCCGAGATTCGGTACGTATCATCGCCTGCTGAGCCGCGCACACTGGTCCAGTCTCTAGGCCAGCCGGGTGCTCCTGAGTCTGCTTCTAGTCGCTTTTGTGCCATCCGGCCCTTTGGGCCTTGGCCTGGATGACACCATTGAGCGTCAAACCGGAGTAAAGATTCGTACCAAAGGGATTTACCGTGACCCCGCGCGCTCCAGTCGCGGTCATTTCGTCAAAACCAAGGGTCTCCGCTGGCTGAGTCTGATGCTCCTAACACCTATTCCCTGGGCAAATCGCATCTGGGCATTGCCGTCTCAGCGGTACCACGAGCAGCGCGGTCGTCCAGTCGCCCACACAAGACCCTGACTGACTGGGTCCGGTAGATGTTGCGTATGGTTCAGCGTTGGTGTCCGGGACAGCAGCTGGTTGTCGTTGCTGACGGTACCTACGCCATGATTGCCTGGCTTCACAATCTCCAGCAGAGACGTCCCATCACTGTGATCACTCGGCTTCGCCTGAATGCTGCACTCTACGAACCAGCTCCCGAACGAGCGGTCGGCCAGATGGGCAGACCTTGGCTGAAAGGCAATCGCCTTCCGACCCTGGCATCCACTGTGCAAGCGTCAGGGACGTGCTGGCAGCGTGTCCGGTTGACCCATTGGTACGAGCAGGGGCAGGGCGGGAGGTTGAAATCGTTTCCCAGACTGCCATTTGGTATCACGCAGGCCTTCCACCTCTCCCTGTGCGCTGGGTGTTGATCCGTGATTCGAAGGACAAGTTCTCCACCCAAGCCCTGCTGTGTACGAACGTCTTGCTTAAACCAGTGGAGATCTTGGAATACTTTGCGCAGCGCTGGCAGCTCGAAGTGACCTTTGAGGAAGTCCGAGCGCATCTGGGCATGGAAACACAGCGGCAGTGGACGGATCTGGCCATAGCGAGAACAACCCCAGCGTTGCTGGGGTTGTTCTCGCTGGTCACGCTGATAGCCCATGAACGCTGGGAGCACCATGAAGTCTGGGTTCGTCGTGCCGCTTAGTATGACAAAATGCTTCTTACCTTTGCCGACGCGCTCTGCTACGCTGCCTGACGCCATCAATGGCCAAAGTCGAGCTTAGTCAAACAAAAATGGGTGCCCCTACAAATTGTCACGGGAACATACGCGCCGCAATCAGATTGGAGGAGCCAGTTCTGCGCCCGCCGGTTCCTATGCCAAGCAAACGGCCACTCTTGAGCACAGCCACGGCGTCGAATTCGGCCAGGCCATTGGTAACGGTGCATGGTGGGCATAGGGCCACATGTGACAGACCACCCGAGCCAAAGCTAGGATCAAACGTGCCGTTACTGCGGAAACGCGCCAGATTGCCCCGCAAGGTGGGTCGGTAGCGCTCAGAAGTCAGCACGCTCGCCACCAGCCGGTTCTGGTTGTCCTGCACCAATCCACTGACGATAAATTCACCGCCGTCAGGTGCTTGAAAAATAGCGTGGCCTGCCGTTCCGAACGTGGAATCAGGCGCGCCGCCCGGTAGTAAACGCCATAGGCCACCCGTCCCGCCAATCACCAGCTGCCCCGTATTCAGCATCAGCAGCGACTGGCCATCACCCGCCCCGAAATCCAGAGTCGTCCACCCAGACGCGCCGTAACTGAGATCTAGCTGTCCAGTTGGAGTCAGGCGGATGACTTGCGTGGTGGTAGACGTGCGATTATTGGTCAGCAGCAAAAAGCGCTCCGCATCATCCATCACGACGCTCTGTGCAGAATTCTGGCCGGTAAACGTCGCCAGGCCGTTTGTGCCGAAGGTAGAGTCCACTGCGCCGCTGCGCCTGAAGCGGGCCAACCCGTCCAAACCAAGAACCACCATCTGGCCGTCTGATTGGATCAGCAAAGCTTGCACCTCGCCTACTGATAAAGCCGCATTGACCCGGCCCTGCACGCCGAACGAGGGATCCAGTTGGCCCGACGGCAAGAAGCGCGTGAGCGTGAGTTTGTTGGTAAGCGCTGCGGAACTGGCAACTATGATGCGCTGAGGATCCTCACACTCAGCCCCCCAGTCGTTATACTGATTCCCCCCATAAGGACACTGGAGGGCCGGCACCGAAGTGGTGCCCAGAAAAAGTGTCGTGTCGGCGTCGTTGAATGTCTTGTCCGGCTGGCCCGTTGAGGTGATCCGCCGCAAAAAAGACGTCACCCTGCCGCCCATCGCCCCTTGACCCATCATCAGCACCTGGCCATCACTTTGGACGAGCGCCTTGGCCAGCCAAATCCGGTAGCCCGACAGACTGACCACCCCCTGATTCCCGTAAGTTGGATCCAGCGCACCAGACGGGCTGAGTGCTAGGGCTGATACGGACAGGTTAGTATTTGGCGCAGGGTCGGCAGCGCCGGGAGCGGCTCCACATCCCATCAGCAAAAGACCTGCAAACAACAACCAGACATAGCCCTTTTTCATAAGCTCTCCTTTCGAAACCCAGCCTTACCTTTTACTGAATAGTTCCCCGTCTTCTGAAGTCACTTGCCTGATAAATGTGAGCAATTTATACTCGATCTCCTCTCTATTTTCCAAGAACGACTAAATCCGGTACAGATTTCAGCCATTGCGTACGTAGAGCAGGAAGAAATCACTTTACCTACTGCACATCTGAAATCTGTTTTACTCTCACATCTGTTCTGAACTAAGCTAAGGTCGGCGGTAAGATTTAGCCGCTTAGTGAATTAAATTGTCTCCCAAAGACGATTTGATCTGAGCCGATGTAAGGTGATACCAGAGAGGCAGAGTGAGGCGTCCCATTAAGAAGAGTGGATGGGGTGCGCCGCGCTGCTGGGCGAATCTAGCCGGGGCAGGTAACCCTGAGATAAGTTGAGTTCGCGGTTGGTGATAAAGATTGGCAAGTTCAGCGCCGCCGCCCGCCGCAGGGCAAAGCGGCGCAGATTGGGCGTATCGGCATAATCCAGGGCGTAGACATCCAGATTGAAGCGCCGGGCTTGCTCGACCAGAAGGGCCGTATATTCCAGTTCTGACTTGCTGTATGCGTGGTAGCCGCCCGCCCACGAAGTAAAACACGACTCGATCAGCACGCCGTTGACGGTGCCGCGTAGACGGTGAAGCAGGCCAGAGGCGCGGTTGACCATTAAATAGCGTGGTCCGGCCCATTTCCTGACCAGGCGTACCAACTTGAGCATGGCCCGCAGGCGCTGGGGTTCTGCCGGCGAAACGTCTACAGTATCCAGGAAAAAACCGTCAAAGGCCAAGCACTCACTCATGATCTGAGCCTGAACACGCACTTTCCAATCAGGGTGAGTCACATTGACTCTGATGGTGCCCCATTCGGGCTGCCGCTCACTCTCACTCCAGGCCGCCACCTCGCCGTCATGTTCGCCGAGACTGAGGTAGGCCAGCACCTGCACGCCGCGCTGCTGCAACCACGACACCTTTTCAGCAGTGAAATGTCCTGGCTGGACGATCACCCGCTGATATTTGGCCAAGGTCAGCAACTCATTGGGGCCGTAATACACCGCTAAAGGACGGCGCATGGTTTCGCTTACCACGGATTGAGGCCGTTTCTTGATCACAGAGGAGGTTGTGGTATGGGTCATGGTGTCCTTTGATGGCCTGCCAGATCAGGGACGCTACTGAGCAAGGGCGGAGAAGTTTAAGAGCAGGAATGCGCTGAGCATTCGTCTACCGATGTTCAGGGCACCGAGATGGTCAGGCTCTGTCCAGCAGCCAACGAAAAGCTGCTGATGGTTTTTCCGGCGTAAACTTGGCTGCTTCCGGTGACTGCGCCGGTCACGAAAGCCGCGCCGCCGTTGGCCGACTGCACCGTCATGCTGTGGGTGGCCCGGTTCCACTTGCCACTCAAACCGCTTTTCATGTAAGCGGTGCGGGCCTGCACATACACGCCCAGGTCGTCCCAGCGCAAGGTCTTCAGCGGCAAGGTGGTATAGGAGGAGTATTTGTTTAAGAGCGCCGATTCCCAGTCATAGGCCAGGCTGCGGCCCGGCGAGTACTGGCGCAGGTTGTCTTGGTGCATGTAGTGTGGGAAAGCCGCGCCACTGAGCAGATGGTTGAGGGCCAAGTCGGTCTCTTTGTCCAAAAATTCGGTGTAACTCAGCGCGTGATTCCAGTACGGCGCGGTGCCGCCGGGAGCGTAAACCGAGTTGTAGGCGGCGGTCGCCTGGGCCGGATTGGTAACGCTGTAAAACATATTGGTGGGCCAGCGCGGCACCAAAAAGATGTTGGGATTGAGGGGATGCACAACGCCGCAACTGCTACAATTTACGTCCCATTGCCCGTCAACCGAGTGGTTGGATGGAATATACTTCACGCCGCTGTTCTGGGCTGCCAACAAAAAGTTAGGATTGGACGCACCGAGGCCGTAGTTGGTTTTGACGCCGTCGCCGTTGGGGTTGTAGTAGCCCAACCCCGACATATCGCCGCTCAGCACGACCTTGGTACTCACCGGCAGGCCCATCGCCGCGCCAATATCGAAGTTGGGCTTGATCTGATCATAAGAATCGGCGTAGTTCAGCAAGTCCATATACAAATGGTCTTTGGTATGGCTGACCCAGTCGAACTGACCAGCCACGCAGCGGGTAGCGCTCGAAAGCTTGTCGGGGCTACTGACCGACGGATTGCAACTGGCGGGCGCAGTGAGATCGGCCCCACCGCCGTTGTACATCATGGCGAACTTGAAGGCGCTAGCCACCGGATACATTGAGCGCAGCGCGGCTTGCTGCCCCGGCAAGGCCAGCGCGTCCACCGCCGAGATGCGGAAGGCGTCAGGCTGCAAGGTTTTAGTGGCCGCGTCAAACACGTCACCAGCCAAGAACCAATCGTCAATGTCGAGTTGATTAAAGCGGCGGTATTCGCCCAAGTACACGCCCTTGGTCAGCCAGTTGACCAAGCTGTAGCTCAGCAGTTCGGAGTGTAGCAGGTACGGATTTTGGGCAAAGGTCATGGCCAGCCGCTCGCGCCCACCGGTGCTCGACAAAGCCGCCAGCACCCGTCCCGAGGTGTCGCTGAGAAGCGGAGTGGTGCTCACACCCGGCACGGCGACCACGTTGGCCGGATAGTTATAAGCGTAGTTAATCGGCAGCGACGTCCCGGGCCGTAAATCGCTAAAGACTTGCGCCCCTCCGCTGGATAGCCGCGCTACTGCTGAGCCGGAAGCGCTGCCAGCATCGCGCAGGCCGTAGTCTTCTGGCCAACTGCTGGGATAGGTATACAGCGAGAGCTGACGCACTTGGTATTCCTGTTCGTATTGCCACAGCAAATTCCAACCCGCCCAGTCCAGAGCGCTCTGCCAGACCCCAGGGCTGGCTTCGTAAGCCAAGTTGCCGCTGGTCAGCATCACACCTTGGTATTTGCCGCTGCCGTCGGCAGCCACCAGAGCGCTGGCATTCCAGCCAGTCGCCGGATTCACCACGTCATACGGCACGCCAGCTTGCTCCAGCATGGCTTTGGCGGCGGGCAAGCCGAAATCCGAGGTGCCCGCACTCAAAATCAGCACCTTGAGGCCCACCACGCTGGCGTTGGTACCTAAGCTCAGCGTCCGCAGCGGCAAATTGGGTTTGGCTCCGCTCAGTTCGCGCAGCGGAGTCAGGTTCCGGCCATCCGGCAAGGTCGGCACCCCCAAAATCGGGTGAAGGAGGCCAGCGGCACCGGCAAAGGCCTGAGAGGCAGGGGCTTGCGGCTGCACAGCGGGCGTGCTGTTGCAGGCCACCAAGATCAGCCCACCGACGCTGAGCAGAGCCTGAGCGAGCGTGCGGTATCCGAGATTTTTCACAGTGTAGCCTCCCTGGGGGCGTGAGCAGCGGCGCGCTGAACGGGTCGGTCTTGGCTGGGGTGAGATGAATCTGGCGGCGCTGAGCCACTCCACAAATCCCGCAGCGCGTCATCAAAGGAGTAAAGCGGTGACCAGCCCAGCTCCTGAATCAGCCGAATATCAGCTTGTTGCCAGTTGAGCGCCCCCGAACGCGGCGAATCATCGGCTTGTTCGCTGATCTGTCCAGTAAATCCGGCGACCTTGGCCAAGCCCTGCACCACTTCGCGTGAGCGTCTGGCCTGCCCCGAGGCCACGTTGAGGACAGGCAGCGTCAGCGCGGAATCGGAAGGCAGCCTCATGGGAAGACCAGCGGCGAACACGGCGGCGCGGGCCACGTCACGCACATCGACGTAATCGCGCCAAGTACCCAACGCGCCGAATTCTAAGGTTGAGAAAGGAGCGGTTTGCACGGCCCCGCGCAGCAACTTGGCCGCCCGTCCGGGCAAGGTGGCCGCGCTTTGGCCCGCGCCCAGCGGATTGAAGATTCGCAGCACGACCCCTCTGGCCGTACCCGCCGCGAAACTGCTGGCGAGCAGCTGCGTGGCGGCCCATTTGCTGACCCCATACGCGCCCACTGGGCGGCACGGCGCGGCTTCGCTGACTGGCACTTGCGGCGGGGTCAGGCCGTATTCTGCCGCCGACCCCAGATGCACCAGCCAGGGCTGACTCGCCTGAGCTTCAAGAGCGCTGAGCAGGCGCTTGATAAGTACCAGATTGGCTTCAAAGAGTTGGTTGGGTGTGCCGTTGGTGTGGCCCGCCGCATTGATGATGATGTCGGGAGCCGGATCAAGCAGCCGCTGCCAGTCGGCTGGAGTCGCCCGGCTGAGGTCGAGCTGAGCGCTGGTTGGCCCGCGCAACAGTTCATAGCCCGCTTTGAGTACGGCGGCGGCGATGTGCTGGCCGATAAAGCCGCCCGCTCCCAAGAGCAGCGCCCGTGGGCGTTGAGGAACCACTTGAGCAGGCATCAGTGGGCCGCGCCCATCACCGCAACAGGCTGCACAATGCTGTGTTGGATTACCGGTGCTGAGCCTCTGACCAAGATAGAGCCGAGGCCGGGCATCAAATCGGCCATCCGGCTTTCAAACTCGGCGTTGGCGCGGTCGTAGTCGTCGGGACGGCCAATATCCAGCCAGTAGCCGTTGAATGAGAAGCTGGCCGGATGCTGATTGGTGGCGAGCAAATCCAGCACCAGATCATCGAAGCCGAACGGCTGGCCCGCCGGATAGCGGCGCAAGGTGGAGCGCGAAAAGCCGTAAATACCCATGCTGACCGAGAAATCAAACACCGGCTTTTCGCGGAAGGCCACAATCTCACCGCCCTGAATGTCCAGCACCCCGAACTCGCTGCGAACCTCGCGGACGTAAGTCGCCACCGTCACCGGAGCCGCAGACGCCGCGTGCTGGCGCAGCAGTTTGGCGTAGTTGATATCGGTCAGCACGTCGCCGTTCATCACCAGAAAGTGCTCCGGTAACTGATCTAATGCGCCCAGCAGCGGCCCGATAGTGCCCAGCGGCGAGGCTTCCTGAAGGTATTCGGCCTGGAGATTCCAGCGGCTACCGTCGCCCACAAAAGCCCGAATCAGTTGGCCCATATGCCCAATCGCCAGCGTGACGCTGTGAAAGCCGTAGTGCGACAACTGGTGCAGCACGATTTCCAAAATGGCGTACTGATCGCCAATCGGCACCAGCGGCTTGGGCACGCAAGTGGTGTAGGGACGCAAACGGGTGCCTTTTCCTCCAGCTAAAATAACGGCGTGCATCAGCAGACTCCTTTAAGCATCCAAGAGGGCGAAGGGAGAGGCGGCGGTTGAGACGGTGTTGGTTGAGTTGGTGTGTTGGCTCAGTGGCGGCGTTTAGATGGTGTACTGACCGACTTTGTAGTGGGCTAGGTTGCGCTCGTCCAAAAACCACTGGCTGGTTTGCTCCAGTCCGGCGTGCAGCGGGTACTGCGGCTCCCAGCCGGTCAGGCGGCGCAGCGCCGAGCTGTCACTCACCAGCCGCATCACTTCTGAGGCGTCGGGGCGCAGCCGCTGGGCGTCTTCCTGAATTTCCACCCGCCGGTTCATGATGTCGGCCACCGCCTGAATCAGTGCACCCACCGAGATTTCAACGCCGGTGCCGGTATTCAGGGTCTGCCCCAGCACCTGACTGGCCTCGGCACGGCCCACCGCCACAAACGAAGCGGCGGTGTCGGCCACGTAATTAAAGTCGCGGGTGGGAGCCAGCGAGCCAATTTTGATGACCGGCTGCTTGGCGGCGATCTGCGAGATGATGGTGGGAATCACCGCGCGGGCCGACTGACGCGGGCCGTAGGTATTGAAGGGCCGCAGGGTCACGGCAGGCAGACCGAAACTCAGCACGTAACTTTCCACCAGTTTGTCGGCTCCCACTTTGGACGCAGCGTAGGGCGACTGGGCTTGCAGCGGGTGGCTTTCGTGAATGGGCACCTGAAGGGCGGTGCCGTAGACCTCACTGGTGGAAGTGTGAATCAGGCGCGGGGTGCCGAGTTCGCGGGCCGCCTCCAGCACATTCAAGGTGCCGATCACGTTGGTCTGCACGTAGGAATGCGGCGCTTGGTAAGAATATGGAATGGCTATCAAAGCCGCCAGGTGATAAACGACTTCTGCGCCCTGCATCAGGTCACGCACCGAACGCGGGTCGCGCACGTCGCCCAACATCACTTCGACGTGTTCCATCACGTCGGCGGAGAGCTGCTCTAACCAGCCCCAACTGGAAAAAGAGTTATAGAGCACCATCGCCCGTACTTTGAACCCTTCCTTGACCAGCGCTTCGACCAAATGCGAACCGATAAACCCTTCTGCGCCGGTCACGGCCACTAAATTATTCATGTCTTCTCCTTATGTTTGCCTGCAATGAGTCAGGTGCAGTTGAGTTGCTTGAGGGACGCTCTAGCCCTGCCGCCGAATTACTGGAAGTGACGAAGGTCACGTACGGCCGCCCAGGTGCCGAGGAGCAGCAGCGCGGTGCACAGGCCAGCACTGAGGGCGTAACTACCGCTGACCCCCTCGCCCAGCGCTCGCAGCCCCAGTTGGGTCAGCAGCGACGCGCCCCATACCAGCAGCACGCGGGGCAGCAAACCGAAATTAATCAGCAAACCGCTGAGCAGCAAGGCGGCGGCCAGCGCCAGATGTCCGGCCAGCAGTTCACTCGGCAGCGCCGCACCTGGGAGAAGCACGCCGAGGAGCAGGTAGCCGAGGAGCAGCAAGCACAGGTAGCCTGCACCCCAGCCCAGCACCCCCGAGAAGCCGTTCCAGATGATGCTGGGCAAACTGGACGAGCGGGTGGCCTGCGAGCGCAGCATTTGCTGAATGCGCCTCAACGTGCGCTCCAAGACGCCCATGCTCAGCACCAACGGCACAACGCTCCACGACCAGCCCAGCAAACCCGCGCCGCTCGCCTGAGATGCAGAGCCAGCGCTGAGTAGCACCAGCGACAAGAAGGCGGCGCACAGCCAGCCGTAGACGCCGTAAGGCAGCGAGGCGACTATTTGGCGCAGGCTGGGGCCGCCTGCCGCTCGGGGAGTCAGACCGGAATTTGAAAACAGTGGCGGGCAGGTGGCGTGCCAGGCGGCCAGCAGCGGCAGGCCCACCGCCAGCAGCAACACGCTGGCCGCCTGTATCGCCACGCCAAAACCGGGAGCAGCCCCCAACCAACTTACGCTGAGCCAATCGGGATTCAGGGCGCTGAAGAAGCTTAGCAGCAGCGCGGGCAGCAAGCTCAGCAGCAACCAGGTTTCGCGCTCCAGCACCAGGAGCGCGGTGGCGGCGGCCAGATAAATGGCAATCGCCAGCGTCACCAGCGTGACGGTGAGAACATTGTGGCCGGTGGCCAGCGCCACTGCTGCGCCCAGCAGCCCGCTCAGGATGACGGCGGCGCTACCCGCACGTCTGAGCATCGCCCGCGCCTCATTCTGGCCCGCCGCCAAGCTGAAATAACCCAGATACGCCACGCTCTGCATCCAGCCCCAGCCAAATAGCGAGGCCAGCAGCAATCCCAAACTGGCCCCCTCACCCCAACCCAGTTGCAGGGCGGCGGGCGACCAAGCGGCGGGCAACAGATAAATCAACCCACGCATGAGGTCGCGCCACAGCGGTCTGTTCGCCTGGGGCAGCAACCAGATCGGCTGAGCAGGGCGGTACGGCACCAACTGAAACAGCCGCTCAGCGCAGGCAAACACGTTCGCGTCCCCAAACCGCTCTTGAATGAGTGCGTCGGTAAAACCCTCGGATTCCAGAATGGCGGCCAGTTCGTAGGGATGCACTGCCCGCACGCAGGCCGAGTTGAGCCGCCGTGAAAGCTGGGCCAACGGGTCGGCGGAGCGCAGCTGAGCGCCGCCGTAGTAAAGTGGCGCGGCGGTTTCGCTGCCGTATGCTTTCCGGGCTGCAGAGCCGGCGTTAGAGGCGCTCACGAGAGGTTGTCCTGGGCGCTCCGGGCGTGCGTCAGTTTGACATACGGGTAAACGTGGCGGTAAACGTGCAAGAAGTTTTCGAGCGTGAACTCGGCAAACACCCGTGTCCGGGCCGCTGCGCCCAGACGGCGGCGCAGATCGTCATTGCCCAGCAAGCTGAGGCTGGCCCGCGCAAAGGCTTGGTGATCCCGCGAGGGCACGATCAGACCAGTTTCGCCCAGCGCCTCGGTGACGCCGCCCACATCGGTGGCTACTGTGGCCCGCCCCGAGGCCATCGCTTCGATCAGCGTGTAGGGAAAGCCCTCAGAGATGCTGGAGAGCGCCACTATGTGCCCGGCGTGGTAAGCGTCCACCACATCGGCAATTCGGCCCTCGAAGGTGGCTTTGTGGGTCAGACCAAATTGCCCGATGAGGCGCTGACAGTGTTCGGCGTAGGCTTCGTTGCCGCTGG
Organism: Deinococcus detaillensis; assembly: GCF_007280555.1. Lineage (NCBI taxonomy): Bacteria > Thermotogati > Deinococcota > Deinococci > Deinococcales > Deinococcaceae > Deinococcus > Deinococcus detaillensis. The sequence continues at coordinate 350,620 of NZ_VKDB01000002.1, forward strand.
GCACTGCGCCGAACATCCGCAATTTGGCGTTGGGCATCGCCTCGCTGACTTCGCCAAAAGCACGAATCAGGGTCTCCAAGTCTTTGAGTGGGTCAATCCGGCCTACCCAGGTGATGGTCGGGTCGCTGGGTTCTTGGGTCGCAGGCGGAAAAAAGCTGGGGTTGATGCCGTTATAAACCGGACGAATCCGCGCAACGTCGGCTCCTTGCTGAAGCTCCCAGCGTTCGTTGTAGTGTGAGCCAGGCGTGATGTAATCGGCCATCACATAAGCTGAGCGCGACAGTAAGCTGTAAAAGCGCAGCAAAAATGACTTGAAGGCGGCGCTGTGGGTGCTGTAGCGCAGCTCCAGATAGCGCTCACGCAGATAAACGCCGTGCTCGGTCATGATGAAGGGGGTGCCGTAAGCCCATTTGCTGGTAAAGGCCAGCAGTGGACTCAAGCCATTGGACGCTGAGTGGCACAATTCCGCTTTGGGCGGCGGACACGACAAAGGCCGCAGAAAATGTTCGAGCCAGGTGCTGGCCTGCAAAGCGTCGGCGAGGTTGGGACGCAGCAGCAGCGGCCCACGCCGGAGGTGCTGCTCATCACTCGGCAGACCGCGCCCGCGCCACAGATCGTACATCAGGGCGATATTGCGCCGGGTGGTCAGCGCCCGCGTCAGATCGCCACTCTGGGCGTAGCTAAATAGCCGTCTGAGGGCGCTCAGAAATTCAGTGGAATCCTCCGATGACCCAAATAAGCTGCTGAGGAGTTGCGCGTAAGCGTCGTCCAGCTCAGATTGGGTATAAAGGCCACGCCGCGCCCAGCTTGTGCCCAGGCCGGGCAGTAGCGCTTTGGGTTGGTTAGCAGCTCTGGGAGCGGCGTCCCACAGCGGCACGCTGACCAACCGCTCCACATTACTCGGCAGCGTCCAGCTCGGCGTCTTTATCCGCTGCCCGCTGATGGCGTACACCTGAAACCGGTGCTCAGGCAAGCCTGCAATCAGTTGGTCGCACCACACGCTGACCCCACCCTGCATATGCGGATATGTTCCTTCACAAAGAAGCGCTATTTGCACCTTTGGGCCTCCAATTCACTTACTTCAAGCACTATCGGTTCTGCAAATCTCTAATGTCGGCTCTAGATCTTGTTTGCAAATTCTTTTCACAAGTCAATCTCAAAGTGGACACGGTTATCCCAACCTTGCAAAAATGCAATGGGCCTATGTTCTTCAAGCTCCGCCAGACGCCGCTCTTGTTCAGCGCAGCGCTCTTGAAGCCGCCGGAATTCATCAAGTAGCATTTGGAAAGCCAAGGCTTGCTTACTTTCTGACGCGAGATCGTGGTGCGAGTTTAATAAAAGTGCCAGCTTGCTTTTCATGACGGCTTCCTCCACGGCGTATCGCTCCCTCGGCAAGGGTCAATGAGCACAACAACCAGGCCAACTCCTTTAGCCAACAAAGAAGTCAATAATTCAGCAACCAGCCAAGCTCTATTGCTTGGACTGCTGAAATTGATGCCGTAGTGTAAACGGCAAGGTGTTAAAGACTTGTTAAAAGCTTCTGTTCTTTTTCTAAGAAACGTTAAAAGTAGATTTTAACGTTTCATGTTCAGACAAATTAGATTGGAGTCAACAGTCAAGGTCCAGATTGACAGAAAGGTGCTATGGTAGACCTATGCCTGAAAAATTGAACGGCACGTCTGGCGACTTTCAGACCCGCGCTCTAGAAATAGCTTCCAATCTCTCCAGCATTGGCAATTTGGACCACGGCGGCAAACAAGGTGAAGAGTGGACGCGGGCGCGGGCGACGTATATCCGCGAACTGTACGACATTCTGACGGCCTCTGAGCGTCAGCAACCACAGCTCAGCGCCGCCGACTAAAGTGAAAGAGACCGCAAGAAACGTCCCGTGGGGCCTTAATCAGCTCCACGGGACGTTTCTTGCGATTCAGCAGATTAGGGGCAGCTCTGCTTGCTGTATCCGGCCATCCCCGCCCCTCTGAGGTCTAAATCGCGCTTGATGGAGTTGATTTTGAGTCTGTCTGATAGGGCGCAGTCGAGTGTCAAACCGGCTTTGTATTCCGCGTTGAGTGCCAGTTTGCCGCGTTTGGTGTATTCGGCCAGAGCGCTGCACTCGCCCTGCTCTTGGCACTGCTCATTCAAGATGCCGTCAAACTTGTCCACCATCATTTTCCCAGTGCGGTCTTTGAGCAAAATCTTATCGGGACCGTTTTTCTGAAAGACTGCTAAGCCGTAGGCGTGGGCCTGGTCGGCCACCCAACCATTAAAGTCAATTTGCTGTTGGGTGGTGATTTTGCCGCCCTTCACATTTTCATCATTTTGCAAATTATCCGGTTCAATAGCGGCGAAACCTTTGTCTTTACACATCTGGAAGCGTTTCTTTAAAATAGCAGCCAGCGCCGAATTGGGCTTAAATACGTCCGTGACATCTAGAAAGTACTCGGCGGGCCAATCGGGGTCTTGCTGCACTTTGAGATACGCCGGATACTGCGCCGAATCGGGGCGGCCCGGTTCGTAGCTGCCCACATCCAAGTAACATACGGTATACAGCCCCTGGGCATTGAGCTGCGCGACTTTGGCGGCTGAAGTGTTAAAGCCGTCGACGTCAATGAGTTTAACAGCGGTAGGGACCGTGATATTGGCCTCACTGCCTGCACCAATCTGCCAGTCCCAACTGAGTTTGCCACTCGGCGGCAGCTTGATTCCTGAAGATTGAGGGGCGGGCTGGGGGGAGGGAGCCGCAGGCGGCGTGGGGACCGGCGCAGGCTGAACGGGGGCGGGCCGAATCGGTGGCCGAACAACGACGGGTTGGGGAGCAGGCTGAACAGGCACGGGGGCCAGCGCGGCGGGCGGAATGTCAATCATGAGTGAGTCAATACTAGCTTGACTGCCACTCGCGCTGCTGAGCCGTACCAAACGCAGGCGATCACCTGGGCTCAGCTCGAAAGTGCCGACATTCAAGGTTGCATAATCGGATGAAGTGAGTGTCACGCGGGTCAGCTCCTCACTGCCGCTGCGAAGCGACAAGACAACCGCTGTCTGAGTTTGCCCCAGAATCCGCGCTCTGAGCTTCACCAAGTACTGGCCCGCTGTTAAGCTCTCCGGTATTCTGAACTTGAGGCCGTCACCCGCTTCGGCCAGTCTGATGGCTTTTCCTCCACTGGCAGCAGGATCGGTGATAGTTTGTCTGGCACCCGGCCCACCTACTGGGACCACTATCTGGGGCTGCACGCTGGCTGCCGCGCCAAGGGTAGGAGACTCAAGTTCAAACTCACCTTGCTCGGCTTTAAGCAAAATCGTTGCCGACTGATTACTCGCTGCCGGACTACTCTGGGCAGCGGCGCTTGACGGCACCGACGCTACCCCACAGGCACCGAGTAGCGTCGCAGGTAAGGCCAAAAATAACAGTTTTGAGGAAACAGTACGGAGCTTGTGATTCATCATGCGGCGCAGCTTATAGGACACGGAACGTCACACGTATAGGTTTTCTAACGTTATGGCTGCGGACTTCATTTGCCATCTGCAACTGAGAAGTTTGTGTGCATCATTCCCAAAATTTCTCATTGACGATGATCGATTAAGTGCTGAGGTCAAACATTACAGATTCGTCACTTTATTATGATAGCGGTCTGACAAAAACAATGCATGCTTGGAAGATTGAATTCAAGGAAGCCTTGTTGAATCTGAGAATTTCAAGTCAGTATCGGCATAGATCAGCAAGACTCGAGAGCGCTAGCGTAAATGAGACCTCATCTAACCTCAATTATGTTCATAACGACCAGATTAAAGAAATGAGCCGAACAGCCATTGGTCTCATCGAATGCCACGACTGACTGAGCATGACCTGAATTCAGCGGTTCCGGGGAGGATAAATTTCCTCGTAGATGAGCGATAGATGTGAAAAGTTTCAACCAACCCGCTTACTCCATACTTATATGAGAGATTGATACCGCGCTCGAAACAGACCTCCGGATAAATGTAACGTGCTTGTAACGTTTAATTAATTAAGTATTTATGAAAAAGCTCTCTAGACAAGTACGTCCGCCCGCACAATCCAAAAAATAATGACTGCAGTAGGCAAATTGAGTTGTGGGGTTCAGTCGATTTTGCGCAGGTGGAGTTAAGCCTCGATCATAGGAGGCACGACCATGACACCCCGCAAAACGTTCACGACCGAATT